>JBBRDM010000040.1:0-33482 GCA_038203935.1 Chthonomonadales bacterium | reverse complement strand
CGGAAGTTTATGGCAGAGATGGATTCGATGAGATTAACCGAAAAATAAAAGCCCGCGCCCAAGGTCATGGAATGGAAATTAGAATCCTTCAGTCCAATCATGAAGGGGAACTCATTGATGCGATACAGGATGCAAGAGACTGGGCGGATGCGATCATTATAAATCCGGGAGCGCTGACACACTACAGTTACGCAATTCGTGATGCCTTAACCGCAGTTCGTCTCCCTGCACTGGAGGTTCATATTTCTAATGTGCATGCGCGTGAAGAGTTCAGAAGGCATTCTGTTATCTCCCCGGTAACTGCCGGACAAATTGTAGGTATGGGAACACTCGGATATCTTATCGCAGTGGACGCAGTCAAAGAGATTATAGAACAGAACCACCGCTGAAGAAGTTATATCAGGGTGCGAAAAATGTGCCGTGTGATTTCGGAGTTTAATATTCGCCCATGTTTGCAGAACGCTTACTCAAATCAAGAGCATTTACAGCGATTCTGATCGTTTCGAACCTGCTTTTCTCCCCACAACAGTCGGTTAATAGTCAGAATTCTGTTTCAGGAAATGCGACGCAGATTCAAAAAATGTGGGTGCCGCCAAAAGATCTGCGTTACCCTCTGATGCTTTCTTTTTTAAGCTGGCGAGGACTGCCTACTTTGGTCGGCAGGATCAACGATTCTGATATCCCTGAGCGAATGGTGATAGATACCGGCTTGAATGCATGTACGGTGACGTCAGAAGCCCTTAATCGCTATACGCTGCCGGGTCATCCAGGCCAAATTCAGGTGAACGCTTTCGATAGAGTGACAGCTGCCCCTGAGGTGGCGATGAAATCGCTTACTATTGGCCGTTACCAATTTTTAAATCTCCCTACTGCTGTATTAGATATCCCTTCATTAATATCTCTCGAACGACGCCCCGATGCTCCTGCGTTCTGGGCTGGCACGTCCTTGCTCTATGCTTTTCACACCGAGTTTAACTTCACGGATCACACTCTCATACTTTATCCGCCTAAGACGCCATTTCCTAAAAACGACAATACTTTCATTTTTCCCATAACAATCAAAGATGGCAGGGTATGGGTGAAAGCCTCAATACCGGGTGCTAAGCCATTTCTAGCATTAGTCGACACGGGCACGCTGGGTACGTTTATTCCGAAAGATGTCGCTGCTAAACTGAAGCTGAAATCCAGTTCGGTCGTTAACATTTCACACATTAGAGGGCAGGATGCGAAAGCAGCGTTAGCGGTTGTTCCTCGTTTAGCTGTAGGAAAAGCAGAGGTAAAAGATGTAGCGGTTGCTTACTATTCCGGGCAAATACCATCCGAATACGATCCAACTCTGGCAGTTTTAGGCCTTGATTTCCTCAGTAATTTTGTAGTAACCATTGATTTCGCCTCTTCAAAAATGGCGTTCACCAGGCCTGCTTCTGCAGATTCCCGTTCAGAAACTGAGACACCTGTGGTTCCTGAAAAATCGAAAAAGAAGAGCAAGTAGCGACTGCTTTATTCAGCATAGAATGTTTTGTTTATGCTTCTGCATCCGGGAATGGTTCTTCATTACCTGCGGAAAATCTCGGCGGTAAGGGGTGCAAGGGGACTGGAGAAGTAAAATCCTCTCCTCCAAATCCATGATCGTTATCTTCACCTGGATATGCTTCCAAACGATAGAGCAATCGTGAAAATTCCAATTCACGTGCCTGGGCAGATTCGAACTCCAACACTTCTACTGATTTTTCAAACGCCGGTTCATCTACCTGAAATGCTTCCACTTCCAGCCACGGTTCCTTGAAAAACCGATTGTTATCTGGTCGGTAGATTGCATATCTATAATCGATTATGAGTAAAAATTTCCCGGATTTCTCAAATTGAAATACGTCGATAACGGTTCCGTGCTTATCACGGAGCAGCAGATTTTTACATCGCACTGCCTCAGGATAGTGTTCTGAAATAACGTCTGTAATCGCCAGATAGCTTTTTTTCATCATTAAAATATGAGCGTGGTTTACATCAATTTTAAGTGGGAATCCAGAGTACTAAATTCATGAACCTAATCTTTTATTTCAACGCATAATTGCAGTGATAGTTTAAAGCGTCTTATTCGATAGTTCTGAGATATAAAGCACAGGCAATTCGCCCACTAAAGACTGATGGTGACTTCTTTTGTTCAACAACTTTTTTCAACATTATGAATTTCGTAAATGCCATACGTAAAACGGCTTATCTCATAGGATTCAACGGACTAGTGTAAGCTGTGTATGGCTGCTGAATCCAGATATGCCCGTGAGATAAAATCAGTCTTTTTCCACTGTTCGTGGCAAGATTGGCATTTCTTAAGCTTCCCCTGTGCCTGGATATTTTTGCCTGCTCCATCGAACACCAGATATTCCCAATCTCCACCGATAGGATTATATCCTTCCTGACGTTTCAGCATAACCGTAAGGAGTTCAGGGGCGTCACTATCAGGCTTAGTCAATTTCTCCTTGACGATGATGCTTCCTTTGGGAAAGGAAGGCCACGCTTGATGCAGCATCGAATCTTCAGCTAATTTATTGACGTACACAGTTACATATTTTTCTCGAAAAATCGATTTTGCAGTTAAAGAATCAAGATGTGGGTTGTCAGCATCGGCCTGCTGTTGTTCCCTGGTAGGCGCCATGCACTGTATTGCCAGAGTTGAAAAGACTTTGTGCGGTTTCGGATTTACTTTATTCCAGTTTTTATAACCGTCGATGAATGCCGCTGGATTCGGTTCGCTCGCAGTTTTATTTGTTGACAGTTCAGAAACTGGACGTTGACTCGCGGACTTTGCGATGAAAGTCACAAGAATAAAAAATCCGGAAATCAAAAATACCAATTTCATATCGAGTGTCCCATTTCTCTTAAAACAATATATCTTGTGATTCATGCATTCCAGCAGTAGTCCGAACACAATCAGAAAACCGAGCTGCCAGTTTAACAGTGAGTTTCCATGCCAGAGAGTGGAAACCTATCCTGCATCTAATAACCTATCGACAACAATCTCCTCATCAAAGTTTCGATATTTTTTCTCGTCCGTGCATGTATGGGCGCAGGACCTCAGGGATGGTGATGCTGCCATCTTCGTTCTGGTTGTTCTCCATGATCGCGATCATAACGCGCGGCAGAGCAAGGCCGGAGCCGTTCAAGGTATGCAGAAATTCAGGTTTGGCTGACGGTTCCGGGCGGTAACGAAGATTGGTGCGCCGTGCCTGGAAATCCCTGAAATTCGAGCAGGAAGAGACTTCAAGCCACTCTTCGCCTTCCTCCCCTTTGCTGGCAGGAGCATACATCTCGATATCGTATTGCATGGAGTTGAAATCTCCCTTTTCACCGGTGCAGACCAGGACGACCCTGTAGGGCAGGTTCAATCCCCTACAGACGTCTTCGGCATTATCCAGCAGGAGTTCAAGCTCCGCATCGGATGCTTCCGGAGTACAGAGCTTAACCATCTCGATCTTATCAAACTGATGCCCACGTTTGATTCCTCGTACATCACGCCCTGCAGACATCTTTTCGCGTCGAAAACAGGGCGTATAAGCCACATAGTTGATTGGGATCACAGCGCCATCAAGTATCTCATCCCGATGAATATTGGTGAGAGGGACTTCCGCAGTTGGTACTAGCCAAAAGTCGTCCTCGATATCGTGGTAGAGGTTATCTTCAAATTTTGGAAGCTGTCCGGTTCCGAAGAGGCACTCTTTTTTTACCACGAATGGCGGATATATCTCAGTGTAACCATGCTTTTCAACATGGAGATCCAGCATCCAGGCAATCAGTGCGCGCTGCAGCGCCGCTCCCTGCCCTTTCAGCAGATAAAATCTGGAACCGCTGAGTTTGATTCCACCGTCGATATCCAGTATCCCAAGGTTTTTGCCGATTTCCCAGTGTGGTTTCGGCTTGAACGCAAATTTCGGAATAGCGCCAACAGTGCGCACGATGATATTATCCGATTCAACTTTTCCTATCGGGACGCGCTCATCCGGAATGTTCGGAATCTGCAATAACAGCGTGTTCAATTCCATCTCTACGGCGCTTCTCTGAGCATCCAGTTCCGTAATGGAATCGCCTAAAAGCCGCAGTTCTGCGCGTTTTGCATCGCGCTCTTCAGGGCAGGCTTTTCCAAGAAGCTTACTGGCCGCATTTATCTCAGCTTTCTTTTTCTCGGCATCTGTCTTATAGGATCTAACTCGCTCGTCTAAATCGCGCACCATATCCACATAGCCAGGGTTGGACCCGGCTCGTATTAATCCATTTTTAACCCAATCAGGTTGATCTCGAAACAGTCGTATATCCAGCATTTATCGTCCTCCGATTCCATTTTCTCATTTTAATTCTTCAACTGTCAAGAGTATCATTTATTCTGCACATCCTATACTTCATCACACATCACCATTGACAGGCCGCAAAAGTAAATAGTATGCACCAAAAAAAAGCGATCAATCCCTGGCGCGCTCTCCTGATTTGAGATAAATACATGCGAGATGACTGTGAGGTTCTCAGCATATCCAATAGTTAATTTAATGCTTTAAATTACGCAGGCGGGCAGTTTCCCAGCAGCAAACTACCCATAGCTTTTATAAGTTCTCTTCTCATGAATTTTAACGAATCGGCATTAGAATATGGCGTTTGAAGAAAAAAATCTTTGAACCTGCCTAAGTAATCTGTGCTAATCTGTGTAATCCGTGGATAAAAAATCTGAAGTATTCCCGATTAAGATATTTAGTAAGCGAAGGATTTAAAAGCATTTTATCCACAGATTACACAGATTAGCACAGATTACGTCGTTGCTATTATGCAAGCTATAGGATTCCAAAAAATTTTTCACATAATCTTACTGAACTGATTGACTGCGTAATATGAGCAATAAGTTGAGTACCCATATCCTAGAATCGGCCTTCGTTTTCCGCGTTACAACAAAACCAAAAAGCAGGTGTTTCCATCCAATAAATAAAATTATAGCCCGACCGTGTTTCCACGGTCGGGCTTCAGCAGGCGAACAGGACGGAAGTCCCGTTCATGACCACTTTATGAGTTCGGCCTTCTGCAAGCAGAAAACGTCGCTCCCAACGGCTAAAACAGGACTAGCCCGCCTGTCCACCTCGTTGACTAGATAACATACTTGTCACCACCTCCTTCTTAGTCTATCTCTATTATTGCAGGATTTCTCAATCGAGTCAATCCCCATTTGAAACTGCTGTCCGGAGTGGCATGTTTGAGTTCAAAATATCAAAAATTTAATAAAACAGTGCAGCTCTCTGCGGTGGCTTCGATAGGAGAAAATCCTCTTTTTCTCATCGACTATCTGATGCGGCTCTTTCGAGTGCTGCTGCTGCTTTCACTCTGGCGGATTTTGCTGAAGAATCATCCCGAAATTCCAGGGCTCCCTCTCTCTAAGCTGTTGACCTATACGCTTATCTCGGAAATATTCGCGCAGCAGATAGCCTGCCGAACGGAACTGGAAACTTCATTCTGGAATGGCTCCATCACCACGAGATTTCTTCGGCCGCTAAATATTTTTACTCAATTCACCTGGGAGATGCTGGGTACCTGGACAGTTGGATTCTGCTTTTTCTCACTTCCCCTCTTCTTGTGTGGGCCACTGCTGGGAGTGAATCCTTTTCCATCGGATATTTATTGTGGCGGAATGTTTTTGGTCAGCATCATTTTAGCAGTGATGGTCGGGTTAGCGATAGAGTATCTGTTTGCAGCTTCTGCAATATGGCTTGGCTGCCATCCCTATATCATCAACCGTGTGCGCTCCGCGCTGGGTGCCCTGCTATCTGGCGCGGTAATCCCGTTAGCGCTATTTCCCTGGGGATTGGGACGGTTTCTTTCCTGGCTTCCGTTCGCCGCAACCGGGTCGATTCCATTAAGAATATATACAGGCGATCACGATTTTCTATCTCTGCTTTCGGCCCAGATATTCTGGGCAGTGCTGCTATGGTTGTTTGTGAATCGATTTTGGGAAAGTCAGCGTGAAAAGATGCTGCTGGTGGGCGGGTAACGTATGCAGATTATCATTAAAAATTTGTTCAAGCTGTTTCGGCTCTGGCGAGTTTATGCCAGAATGGATCTGCTTTTGATGACTCGTGACCTGAAAAGCATCGTACTCTGGTATATCTCTGATGGTCTGCTCAATATCGCATCCATCACCGGCGTACTCCTGCTTGCGGAGCGATTCTCCGGCATTGGAAGCTGGAGTAAGTATCATGTCCTATTCATGCTGGGTTACGCGTCCCTGATCGATGGGCTGCTAAGCCTCTTTTTCGGCTATAATGTTTCCTGTATCAGCCGGCGAATCGGGCGCGGCCAGCTCGACCACACTCTTGTTCAGCCACAGCCGTTATGGCTGTCTCTGTTGACGGAAGGATTCAGTCCGTTCTATGCGAGTTCCGTGCTGCTGCCCGGAATTCTACTTATATGGTGGTCATGCTTTTCTCTGCATCTTCATCCGTCTGCTGGATGGTGCTTAACTCTTCTAACCAATATGAGTGCATCCGTAGTATTAGCGATAAGTTTTCAGTTTTTCTGGGGAAGTCTGGCTTTCTGGGCTCCACGGTCCGCTGAGGAAATCAGCAGTTCCACTTTGCAGCTTTTGGAACAGCTCAAAGCATTTCCGCTGGACGGCCTCAATCCCATCCTGGTCGGTTCTCTGCTGACGGTTCTGCCTGTGGGATTTCTGGGATGGATACCTGCGCGATCTCTACTCGGAATGGATAATTCAATTTGGAGCGCGGTTTTCACTCCGTTCGCAGCCGTTTTGATGACGCTCTTAAGTATTCTATTTTTCAGGAAAGGATTGAGGCGATATGCCCGTACAGGTTCGGCACGATACTCAAATTTCGGACATCGCGGTTAGCCTCAAATGCGTCTCCAAGCAGTATCAGCAGCGGCAAAGATCGGGCAGCGCTAAAGATATCCTTCGTAATCTAATGCATCCTGAATATCGGCGCATAGATGCATTGATGGAACTCTCAATGCAGATAAATCGAAGTGAGATTGTAGCTTTCGCAGGCCCGAATGGTGCCGGTAAGAGCACGACAATAAAGCTGCTCTCCGGGATTATTGCACCCGATGCCGGCGATATTCGATCTCTCGGAGTCGATCCGTTCAAAGAGCGGGTGCACTATGTGGGAAAGATCGGGGTTGTTTTTGGGCAGCGCACCGAACTCTGGAATGATTTGCCAGTGGCCGCGAGTTTCGAATGGAAAAAAGTGGTTTGGGATATTCCGGATGAGCGATATCGGCTGGTGCTTAAGCAGGTGAAAGAGCTGCTTGACCTGGATGAGTTTTTTCAAAGCCCTGCGCGTGAATTGAGTCTTGGTCAGAGAATGCGTGCCGACCTGGCGCTTGCGCTGCTCCACGAGCCGGAACTGCTGCTGCTCGATGAACCGACTCTTGGCCTGGATGTGCTGGCGAAAAAGAAGATTTTGAGTTTTATAAAACAGCTTAACCGAGACCGCGGGATCACGGTAATGATCACCAGCCACGATATGTCAGAACTGGAACAGCTTGCGGGCCGGATCGTACTGATTGACCACGGTAAACTCGCATTTGATGGAGATTTTCTGCAACTCCGCAAAAGTCTGACTGAAAAGCGCATAGTTTTTGTGGAGACTACGGAAAACGCTCCGCCTGATCTTCCGGAGGCGATACTGATCGAATCGATAGGCAATCGGCACCAGTTTAGCTACGACAGTTCCAAAATCGCACTGCCGGAACTCCTGGAAAAGATTTCACATCAGTCCGAAATTTTGGATATAGAGACCCACCGACCCGCGATCGATGATGTCATTTCAGAAATTTATGACCGCTGGCGGGGAACGCCGTTAATGTAGATTAACGTGAATTCATCACGGTTGTTGGTCACCGTATTTGAAAATCGGATAACAGAATTATTCTGCCTATCACCGTATTTACAAATTTGAGCTAAAATGTCGATATAGAATTAAAAGGAACAGATAATATGCAGATCCGTGCGCTTAAAGATGAAGATTTAAAAGACATACAGTATTTACTTTCTCAGGCATTCTCCTTCGGAACCAGAAGCCTGGGCGATTGGGGCAAAATTGATGAGCAGCGCAGTACCAGCTTCGGTATTTTTGATGAAGCAGGGCTGCAGGCCGGTCTTGAGATAAATCATTACAAAATCTACATGGGAAGTGACTTGGTAATAAAGATGGGCGGCATAGGTGGTGTCGCCTGCTTACCCGCATCCAGGGGCAAGGGATATGCAGGAGAAGCGCTGAAGCATGCGCTGAAGCTTATGAAGGAGTATGGCGAGTACACTTCGTTCCTCTTTCCCTTCAGCTGGGAGTTCTATCAGAAATATGGCTGGGAATGGACCGGCCTTCAGCGCACTTACTCTGTTCCAACCAAAGTATTGAAATCCACTCCTGAAACTGATTACGTTCGTGCTGGCATAGAGATTGATCGGAAAAATATCGAAGGTGTATACGAGCAGTACTCTAAAAGTTATCGCGGCATGATGGTTCGAGAGGAAAGAATGTGGGATGACATCCTCAATCATGAAGAGAAAACGCATACTTTTAACTATGTCTATGTACGTGATGGGATCATCGAAGGCTACATAATTCTTCGCGGCGGTAAAAAAGAAGAGACGAGAATCCGGGAATTCATTACACTGACATCTCGTGCCCAGCAGGGTCTTCTCGGTCTGATGCGCCGACACGAGATGCAGATAGATAAGTTCGTATGGGCCGTTCCAGAGGAAGATGCCCTCTGGTCTCAGATTTATCACTGGGATATCGAAACCAAGCTCGAGCCGGCTGCCTCTGCGCGTGTAGTAGATGTGGTCGGAGCGCTTACTGCATGGAAGCCTGTTTCACCATTTCATGGCCAATTCGTGATGGCTGTGCAGGATAAGTATGCTCCCTGGAACGAAGCGTCATGGAAAGTTGAGATAGAGGATAGTGGTGTGAAAGTATCTCAGACAAACGATTCAGTGGATTTATCGCTGGATATTCAGGCGCTTTCGCAGCTCTATTTCGGGTCACCGAATATAATCCATCTGCGCCATGCAGGTCGGGTTACAGTGCATAATGAAGCGGCGTTTCACTTTGTACAGCAGTTTTTCGATGGCCCCACTATGTGGATCAACAACCATTTTTAACTGATTTGCTGGGGAAAGCTATGCATCATGCTTTCCCCTCCAGAATAATAAATTACGCTGCTTTCTTAAACTCTAACTCAAAATCAGTTTGTATTGGCTCAGTATCTTTGAGCAGCTCCCCTTTGAAACTATATTTTTCTGCAATTTCCCTCAGCTGCTGGGCAGTACGGCTAAGCCGCAAAATTGGTATTTCGCCTGCAGTATCATCGGAAATAGAGCCTGCGCTGTTAAGCTGCGAACTTATCGAGGAGACTTCCTTTGCACTTGATGAAATTACGGAAACTGTCTCTCGGAGATTGATGATCAGTTTAGACAACGCTATACTTAAGAGATCTTCATCAGATTCAGGAGATATAGTTGCGGACAGATCGCCTTCTGCTATCAAACTTGCTATTTCCGCCATCTGCTTCTGATAGTTTAACACTTCGCGAAGAGGCTCAGAATACACCTCAATATCCGTATTCTTTTCTCCAGAAAAGTCCTCATGGCCCGCTCGATAGTCTGTCATCTCATCTACTGCCACATGATGGATAATCTCTAATTCACGATACTTGGCAGCGAACCAGATAGAAGTTACTCCAAAAAAAGCAGCCGAAATCAAGATTCCCTGTAGTGGAAAACGGAGCAGGCTGGCCGATAATTCTGCGCCGTGCGGTGCTGTTGTCGCCCTGAATAGTGAATAACCGCTGAAGGTTACAGCTATTAGAAAGCATATTGCGAATTTATTGATAGGATGGATTTCAGAATGTGTATTTTCTGAATAGTTCATAGCGTAAAGCCCTCATTGAGAATAGATTTCTGATCATAAAACAGACGAAACCAGGACAAGATTATATATATTATTATGGTACTTGCAGCTAGAATCTTCACTCTCGTCCCCTCCAAAGATGTATAAAGTTCATGGAATGGATAGCCATAATTAATTGATTGCTTTCAAGCCGCGTTTCACCCCCCTGACGGATAAAACGTTCAAATTTTATTGTATCAATTTCATAATGCCTTAGCGCATGCATTTGAGTATGACTGACTCTTTCCAACACGCTTCTCGGAAAACTACATGAACAGAAAATATATATCAAACTCCAATCCATTCTTAAATTTGGGCGAAATCAAACACGTCAGCGATGGTAATCTGGAAGATTCTCTTTTTTCTGATAAAATTGAACCTAAACTACAGAATCAAGGATTTGTTTTGATCTTGAATTCAGCAGACTGGACAATCCAACAGGTAAGCGATAATGCTGAGTTTTTCACAGGTAAGAAGCCCGGTGACATGCTAGGTAAATCAATTAGCTGTCTGTGCAGTAATGCCTCTCTGACGGAGTGGATAGAATTGTCGGGCAAATCTGATTCTGATGATCACAAAGCTGTTACTATACCGTTACATATCAACGGGCAGGAACAAGAATTTTATACCTTTTTGAAACGTATGGATGACGTTATCGTATTGGAATTCGAGCGTTGCAGCCCTGCGAATACAAATTCCGCGGGCTGCGTGACAGTGCTTCAATCGGTAATCTCAGCAATTCATGGATCGCAATCGAATCAGCAGATGTGCCAAATTGCTGCAGATAATATTCACAAAATTTGCTCATTTGATCACATAGGTATTTATCAATTCGATCATGCAAATATAGCATGCGTCGCATCAGCAAATGTAAATGTGGTGTATGAAAAGTCGATATGTTCCATCCTGGCTGGCATCGATCGCGAAGAATTTGATTGTCTTTTTCACGATTTCAATTCGTCTTGCTTTCTTTCGGATGCAGGTAGTTCGCCGGTAAAATTGCTTCCTGCAGTAAATCCGGTCACCCATAAACATGTAGATTTAAGCGGCTGTGTCCTTAAAAGTTTTTCATCCGATCAAATTAATGTTATAAAAAAAATGGATGCCGCTGCATTCTTTATCCTGCCACTCTGCACAGATCACAATAGGCGGGGGTTCATCCTTGGTCTGAATCAGTCGTCCCGCTATCTATCTCCAGAACTGCGCGCTGCGGGAGAATTGATTCGTCAGGCTCTTACGTCGAAGCTGGAAGCGAATAGTAATTTAGAAGCATATCACAGGCAGCTGCAGGAAAAGTCCGATCACATTGAAGTTTTATCAAACAAAGTTAAAGAACGCTCTGAAAGATTTAGATTGGCCGCAGAATCGGGAAATCTAGCTGTTTGGGAATACGATGTAATTCAGAACATTGTGATCTGGGATGACAGAATGATGATGCTATACGGCATAGGCACGCAGGGACGCCCCGTAGCATACGAAACATGGAGCGAACGCATTCATCCGGAGGATAAAGCGCGGACGGAAGCGGAATTGATAAACGCGATTAATTCAGACAATAAGTTTGATACAGAGTTCCGAATAATCCTGCCTGATGGAGAAATGAGATACATCAAGGCAGATGCAATTGTAATAAAAGATAAAAAAACATTATCTGCCAGGATGATTGGCATTAACAAAGATATTTCAAAGAGCAAAATAGCAGAACAAACACTGAAACTAAACGAGGAGCGCTGGCAGCTCGCAGTTCAAGGTTCGAACGACGGCATATGGGACTGGAATATGTTAACCAATGAGGTCTATTTCTCACCTCGCTGGAAGGAGATGCTGGGGTATGAGGATAGCGAGATTCCCAATCAATATGAAGGCTGGAAATCCCTGGTGCATCCGGAAGATATATCCGCCGCTCTAAATAAGATTTCTGAATATGTTGAAAGGAAAACCTCTGTATATGCTATGGAGCACCGAATGCTGCATAAGAATGGCTCCTGGGTATGGATATTAGCGCGTGGAATGGCTTTCTTCAATGAACAGGGAAAGCCGTATCGCATGATCGGATCTCACGCAGACATAACAGAACGAAAACGAGCGGAAAAGACAATCGAGAAAACCTATCAGGAGCTGGAGGAGAAGATGCTGCTAGTAAATGAGCAGGCAACCCAGCTGGAATCTCAAAAATATGATCTGGAAGAAATGAACGCACATCTTATTGAAGTCGCCACGACAGATGGCCTTACCGGCCTTAAGAACCATATTACGTTCCAGGAACGCCTTGCCGAGGAATGTTCCGGGGCGGTGAGATATAAAACTCCTCTTTCTGTTCTATTAATGGATGTGGATCGATTTAAAACATTCAATGATGAGTTCGGGCATCCTGCTGGAGATGCCATATTAAAGCAGGTAGGAGCTATTCTGTTTCGATGTGCACGTTCCTCAGATGTTGTTGCACGGTATGGCGGTGAGGAGTTCGCCCTAATACTCACGAATACCGAAGCTGCTGCGGCCTTAAAATTCGCCGAGCGAGTTCGAAAAGCAGTCGAAAATCATAATTGGCCGCATCGGGGAGTAACCATCAGTATAGGAATTAGTTCCCTGCAAGAGGATATGCTCACCCCTGCTGCATTAGTACAGGCAGCAGATACGGCGCTGTATATATCTAAACAGACGGGAAGAAATAGATGCACGCATTGGAATAAAAGAGAGAGCGATGTCGATAAAGATCTGCAGGGCAATCTAACTATGCCTTACACCAGGATCATCGAAGAGATGATGCAGATGCAAAACGATACACTATGCTCCGCTGCGGAACATATTCGGCTAATGATGGTGGATGCCTACGATGCAACCGTCGTAAGCTGGTCGAGGCTTTTGGATTTAAAAGATAAAGAGACGGAGGGGCATAGTGAGCGCGTCACCATGATGATGTTGAAAATGGCCGTGCAGATCGGGATGAATCCAGAAGAGATGCTGTATGCACGATGGGGATCTTTGCTCCACGATGTGGGTAAAATGGGAATTCCAGACGATATCCTGCATAAGCCTGGCTCACTTACTGAAGAAGAATGGGCTGTTATGAAAAGCCACACCACGATTGCTTACGATCTCCTGTGGCCGGTTTCATTCATGAGGCCCGCTATCGATATTCCCTTTTCGCATCATGAGAAATGGGACGGTTCTGGGTATCCGCAGGGGCTGGCAGGTGACGATATTCCTGTGTCTGCGCGGCTCTTTGCAGTTGCTGATGTTTATGATGCGCTAAGGAGCGATCGCCCCTATCGTAAAGCATGGTCAGTGGATAAAACAGTTGCACATATTCTAAGTCTCTCCGGGTCACAATTCGATCCCCGTGCCGTGAAAGTATTTTTAAGCGTAATCGATAATATAAATGTTGAGATGAAGTTTGCCGCATAGTTTGATGACAGCAATATGCAGGAGGTTTTTTCGATTATTTTAGTGAACAGGTAAGTACAAAAAGAGATTTGCAATGAGCTGACTGGCAATCCATTTATTTTTCTTTTATCGGGGAAGGAGCTTGCTATGTGGTTACATACTCGAAATGCAATTTCAACAAAAAGAGAGTTGGTTAATCTCAGTGCCGCAGATCGAATCTGTCTGACTCATGAGGGGGATTTGTGGCATGTGGCAGCATGTTTCCGAGAGAATATAAGAATATTCCTTACGGAAGCGATGCCGCTGGATCAGGCTCTGGAAATAATGGGAAGCATAAAGAATCATCTTACATCTAATGAGAATTTGGACTTAGGAGTAGGAAAATAAAATTAGTGAAGTGGAGATATTCAATAGTAATTAGCCTGCCGGCGATATTGTCGGCAGGCTAATTTGCTGTTAGGAGTTTGGATCGATGGGATGGCCAACGCTGGTTGTGGAAGTGATGGGTTCACCGTTAATAGTTGCGGTAATACTCACTACTACATTACTGGTGATATTCGGCCGCTTCTGAACCAGCACTACGATGGAATTTGAACCGGGAGTGAGCGGCGCACTGGCTGGTGGATTGTACAGTACCGAATTAGGGTCTATCGGCAGGCCTGCATCATTATGCGCGGCGTAAGACAGATAGACGGTTGCAGCAGTTGTCGGTGCTGGAGGGCAGTTCGGTGGAGGCACGCATTCCACGCTGATAGTACACTGCAAATAAGCCGCTTTCGCGACAACATCTAAACTTCTCGGAAGAAATTTTGGCATTACCCCTGGCTGGGTTTTCAAAGACATGAATACTTCCTCCATAAAACAGATTTCGGCGCAAAGAAATAGTTACTGGTATTTTTACGTTGTCATGTTATTCTAAACTATTCCTTAGTCGGCGTCAAGCAGTTGTATGATATTGTGAAAAACATAACAATACGGTTGTTTGAGGGAATCAGATATCTAAGGCGCACTGAATGGTTTCTTCCGGAGTCAGTTGATAGCCTTCATTCCATGTCTTTGTAAAGAGATCTGCACTCATATAACTTTTCAGCAGATCGACATCCCGATCGTAATCAGGGCGCTCATAGTCGGGCAGCGGTGCATCATAAGTTTTTCGCAATGATTCTGCAGCGCCAAAAAGCCGTACCGCTTGAACATGTTCATCCGCATACGCGGCGATCATCCCCAGGCTTGTTAATGAAGTTGCAATTCCAGTCCTATCGCCGGATTCCCAGGCTAATGACAGCGCTTCTTTATAGTGTATCAGTGCAGCAGCATAGTCTTTCTGATGATAACAGACAACACCAAGATTGTGCAGCGCGCTGGCAATACTCCAATACCCTCCCTCGCCTCTGTAAATTTCAAGGCTGCGCTCCAGCAGCGGTTTTGCTGCAGAATAGTCCTGCTGAAGAATGGCTACCCCGCCCAGGTTGCTCAGCAGCGCTGCAACCTTTGGCATCTCGTTGTACTTCTCGTATATATTCAAGCTTTGTTCGTATCTTTCACGCGCGAGAGTCAGATTCCCCTGATCACAGGCAATCAAGCCGAGGCCATTAAGAGCTTCAGCAGTAGCCAGGCTGTCATTTAATTTACTTCGAATTTCGAAACAGGCATCCAGGTAGATACGCGCAGCTTCGTGGTCATTTTGAATGCGTGCTAACTGTGCGGCGCCATAAAATGCTGTCGCAGTAGAAGCAGTCCAGGAACCTCGGTCGATATTCTGCAGCAGTCTTTTGAACCAAGTCCTGCCTTCCGTGTTTCTGCTTCTAATGTACCAGAATCGCCACAATAGTCCTGCCAGCTTTATTCCGAGATCAATTCTTCCAGATTCATACGACCAGGCTAATGCACTGTAGATATTATCTATATCTATTTCCAGGCGGTCGAACCATTCAGAGGAGTGGATGGTTGTAAAGTGAGGCTCGGCGGTGGCAGATAACTGCCGAAACCATTCAAAATGCTGGCTGATCAGGCCCTCGACATCATCAGTCTCCTGAAGATGCTGCAATGCATATTCTCGCAGTGTTTCCAGCAGGTGGAATCGCTGGTTTCCCCTCTTCTCTTCCACAACTACCAGAGATTTATCCACCAGATTAAACAGCAGATCGGGCACATCTTTGCTGTCGATATGATCTTCCTCACGTCTGTGGTCACTGCATATGGATTCAGCTGCATCCAGCGTCCATCCGCCTAAAAATACCGATAACCGTGCAAACAGTCTTTTTTCGCTCGGTGTGAGCAGCTCGAAACTCCAGTCCAGGGCTGCTCCTAAGGTCTGATGCCGCGGCAAAGCGGTCCTGCTGCCGCCTGTGAGAAGTCGGAAACGATCTTTGAGCCTGTCCGCAATCTGCTCCACCGAGAGCGCTCTGGTCCTAGCCGCGGCAAGCTCAAGCGCTAACGGAATGCCATCAAGCTGCCTGCATATCTGCACAACGGATGCGGAATTTTTAGAGTTTAGTGTAAATTCATTTCTAGCGGAGGCCGCTCGATCCACAAAAAACTGGATCGATTCATACTGGTTAAGCCGGTCTAAATTGTCCGTATCTTCTGCGGCAGGTATGGAAAGCGAATCGAGGCGATGTACTCTTTCTGATGGAATGCCAAGAATCTCCCGGCTTGTAGCAAGAACTTGAACTTTAGGGCATTGTGTCAGCAGATTTTCTGCAAATTCGGCGCAAGCGCCAATAAGATGCTCACAGTTATCGAGTATGATGAGCAGTTCTCTATGGCGCAGGTGCTCAATCAGTACTTCTATAAGCGGCCTCGCTGAAGTCTCTTCCACACCGAGGATTTTTGCCAGTCGGCTTATAATCGCATCTGGATCATGAATTGGGGCAAGTTCGACCAGCCATATTCCATCCGAGAAAGAATCGATGAGATCAGCCGCCGCATATTGCGCCAATCTTGTTTTACCGCTGCCTGCAGTACCTGTTAAAGTAACCAGTCTGGTTTTTTGAGAAGCGCTAATATTCGATGCGGGGGATGAATCGTAATTCGTAGCGGTGCCCCCAAGAAGTGCGCTCAATTCAGCTATTTCGGTGACTCTGCCAATGAAAGTGGTTAGCTGCACCGGGAGATTGTGCGCAAAGGATTCGAGCGATCTTAGCGGAGGAAAATCCTTTGGAAGCGTGGGATGTTCAAGCTGAAATATTCTGTCGGAACGCTGAAGATCTTTCAGCCGATGCAGCCCCAGATCTTTTAAGGTGGCTATTTCGGTCAGGCTTTGTCCAGCGTAGTCGACCGAGTTGGCAGAAATAAGGATCTGGCCTGGATTAGCTGCAGAAAGCATTCGGGCAGCCCGGCTTAGAGCAACACCGTAATAATCGCCGCTGCGAAGGTCGACCTGCCCCGTATGTATTGACATGCGCACCCGGATCGGTGCCTCTCCCCACACCGTCTGCTGTAATATTTGCTGGGATCGAATAGCAGCATTGACAGCGTCAGAAGGGACTTGGAAAGCAGCAAGGAAAGCATCCCCCACCGTTTTGAAAACGTAGCCATTATTTCCCCGAATCGCACGATCCAGAATATCGTCATGCAGTTCCAGAGCAGGACGCATCTTCTCAGGATTATTTTCCCATAATCGTGTTGAACCAGCGATATCGGTAAATAGAAATGTGACAATTCCGGAGGGCAGTTCTGCCATGACTATTTCCATTACAGTTTGCCAGGAGCTCGAAGGTGTGGACAGATGAGCAGTATTTAAAGATAGAGGGTTCTGTGAACGTTTATCAGCCTTTGTCGGAATTCCTTCGACTGCAGCTTCTCCGCCCACAAAACCAGAGCATTTTCTCCATTGTCCGTATAGTAATTTTTACGCAGGTCTGCCTGGAAAAAACCAAATTTACGGTAAAGAGCCTTTGCAGCAGTATTGCCCTCGCGCACTTCTAAAGTAGCACGAGTTGCTCCTTTGAGCAGCGCTTCTTCAAACATCGAAAGCAGCAGGCGAATGCCAATTTTCTGCCCCTGGTAGGAAGGATGCACAGCGACCGTAGTAAAATGCGCCTCTTCCATAATCAGCCAGTAACCGCCATAACCTACAATATCATTTTTCAGGCGAGCGACGAAATAGTCAGCAGCTCGATTTGTAAGTTCAGTCTGAAATGCAGTGTTCATCCATGGTGTAGGAAAACAGAGCCTGTCAAGTCGATGCACAACTTCCAGATCAGCAGTACGCATCGGTTCTATGGAAACCGTCTCCACGAAAATTGCCATGTTTCACTCCAAATTTAATTGTATGATAATAGCGAAGGAGTGCTTAGATATAATAGCATTTTGAAAGCGTAGAATCAAACTTCTTTTGCAGATTGTATAAAACTTGTCGGACAAACTCGTGATGATCACTGATAGTTTCGTTTCCGTCTTGACTTATTCGTCAGTTTGCGGGTACTATTTCGATCAGAATACCCCGTTTTGTAGACCATTAATTGAGATCCAGCAGTTCCGTTTAACACCACTCCATGCTGTGATTGTTTCCTCAGGAGAGCAGTTTGGCAGACGATAACATTCCGAACGACCCAAATATTCCAGGTGAACCCAGTGCGCTAATGCTGATCGACATAGAGCATGAGCTGCGCCGTTCTTATCTTGGTTATGCGGTATCGACTTTAATTTCACGTGCGCTTCCAGATATTCGAGATGGATTCAAGCCCGTGCAGCGAAGAATTCTCTTTGCGATGCGCGACCTGGGCATTGGCCCTGGTTCTGCAAGGGTGAAATCAGCGAAAGTGGTCGGCGAATGCATGGGAAACTACCACCCGCATGGCGACGCTGCGCTTTACGGCACCCTGGTGCGAATGGCCCAGGATTTTAGTCTGCGCTATCCGATGATCGATCCGCAGGGCAATTTTGGAAGTATTGACGGTGATTCCCCTGCTGCAATGCGATATACAGAGTGCAGGATGACTCCTATCGCCCTTGAAATGCTGGAGGATATTGAGCGAGATACTATCGACTGGATGCCGAACTACGATCAGTCACGACGTGAACCGACAGTGCTTCCTGCTAAATTTCCAAATTTTATATGCAACGGTGGTGAAGGTATAGCGGTTGGTATGAGCACCAGCGTGCCGCCACATAACTTAAGGGAGATTGTCGACGCGAGTATCTATCTGCTCGATCATCCCGACGCCACCACTGATGAGATATGTAAATTTGTTCCCGGGCCTGATTTCCCAACCCGTGCTTTAATTCTTGGCACTCGAGGAGCACAGGAAGCATATCGAACGGGCCGTGGGAAAGTAATTATGCAGGCGCAACTGCAAATCGAACCGCTCGATAATGGCAAAAACAGCATCGTCATCACAGAACTCCCTTACCAGGTGAATAAACGGCGACTGATTGAGCATATCGCAGACCTGGTACGTCATAAAAAAGTCGACGGCATCACGGATATTAATGATTTTAGTGATAAACACGGGATGCGCATCGTGATCGATCTGCGCAGAGATGTTATTCCCAAACGTATCGTAAACTTCCTCCTGAAGCACACAGCGCTTCGGCAGACGTTTGGTATCATCATGCTGGCGCTCGTCAATAACCAGCCTCGGCTGCTTACTCTGCCGCAGGTGCTGGCGCTGCACATTCAGCATCGAAAGGACGTGATCGTTCGTCGAACACGTTACGAACTTGCGAGGGCAAGGCAGGCTGCACACATTCGTGAAGGCCTTCAAATCGCACTTCGTTTCCTGGATGAAATTATTGCGCTCATCCGTGCCGCGCCCAGCAGTGAAGTCGCGCGGACTCAAATGGTGACAAGATTCGGGCTCACACAGATTCAAGCGAACGCTATCCTGGATATGCAGCTGCGCCAGATTGCACAGCTCGAACAGCAAAGAATTGAAGATGAGTTCAAAAATCTGCTCCGCCAGATTGCTTTCCTGGAAGATATTCTTGTGACCCCCGCTCGAGTAATCAGCATCGTAAAAGATGAATTCAAAGGGCTTCGAGATAAGTTTGGCGACGAACGCCGAACGCGTATTCTTGCAATGGAAGCAGACGATATTACCGAAGATGACCTCGTACCGGAAGAGAAAACGCTGGTCACTATCTCACGTGATGGATACATCAAGAGGGTACCTCTTGATACTTACCGGACGCAGCGCAGAGGCGGCAGAGGAGTGCAGGCTGCCAATCTCAAAGAAGAAGACTTACTGGCCCATCTTTTCATGGCCACCACCACCCACTATATTCTTTTCTTCACGGATCGTGGACGTGTGTATCGGCTGAAAGTATACGAGATTCCTCCGACTTCGCGACAGGCTCGCGGCCAGCATATCAACAACTTCATACAGGTGGAACCCGGCGACAAAGTGACTGCAATCCTTCCAATGAAAGATATGACTGGTGATGGCTATCTGCTGCTTGCCACCGAATATGGGGAGGTTAAAAGGACATCTCTAGTCGAATTTGCAAATCTGCGGGTCAATGGTAAGAAGTGTTTTGATATCGAAGAAGGCGACAGTTTGAACTGGGTTAAACATACCGATGGGAATCAAGAAGTGATCATGATTTCTCAAAAGGGAATGTCTATCAGGTTCAAAGAAACAGACATTACTTCTAGAAGCAATACAGCCGGCGGAGTACGCGGTATGGAGCTTCGAGATCCTAAAACAAAAATATTAAAAGATAAAATAGTGGCGATGGATCTCGTCAGCCCAACAAGCCAGCTGCTGGTAGCGAGCGAAAAAGGATTTGGTAAACGGACAGAACTCTCCATGTATCGTGAACAGTCCAGAGGCGGGCGTGGTGTCATAACGATGAATGTAACGCCTAAAACTGGGCCGATCGTGGATGCAGTGGTGGTGGAACCTGCAGATAAGCTCATGGTGCTGACACAGAGCGGCGTCGCTATCCGAATGGAGATTGGCACTATTCGTGCAGCTGGCAGAAGCACACAGGGAGTGAAGCTTATTAATCTCGATACCGGCGATAGAGTAGCAACCATCGAAAGGCTTGTCGATACGGAAGCTATCGAAGCCGAAGTAGAAGCGGAACCTGTCCCTCAGCATTCGCTGGACCTCAACGAACTGGCAGAAATCGAACTCGATGAGACAGAAGTCGATGTACCGATAGATGAAGATCAAGAGTAAACTCCCCCTATTGCTTGTATATTTCCTCCTCTTTTCCAATTTTCTGCGAGCAGATGTAATCACGCATGAAATTGGAAAAGGGGTAGTTTATAGCCAGCAGACAGAAACTTCCCCGCTCCCTCTCCTGATAAATGTGCTTAAAATTGATCTTTCGGTGCCAGGAGTCCGCGTACGCTGCGGACTGGCCAGAGATGCGGTTACAATTTCCGGACCTTCGAATGGGCGTGAAGGGGTGCATTCCATCGCCATTCGTAATAAAGCGATTGCCGCCGTGAATGCCGACTATTTTCCCTATACAGGAGATCCGCTCGGACTGGCAATTCGGGATGGGGAGCTTCTGAGCGAGCCAATGGAATACCGCTCCACTCTCGGCATCAGTCCCCAGGGAGCATTCATCGATATTCTTCTTTTTCTGGGATCCTGCGAATTCAGCGATAGTTCGAAAATAAATATCGATGGCGTAAATCGAATGCCCTCGCCGAACGAGATAGTCGTTCTAACTCCTTCTTTTACGAATATACCAAGCCTCAGCAAAGACTGCACCATTGTAACTGTTCGAGAAGTGAATCTTCCGGTTAAACTGTCTTCAGATATTCAGGGCAGAGTAGAAGCTATCAATTTGCTGCATGCTTCTCAGCCGCTGCCAGAATGTCCGGCGGATGGAGTGCTGATTGCGGCGACAGGTTCTGCAGCACTATCTCTTACTTCGCACTGCAAATTGGACGACAAAATAAAGATTCGATTTGACCTGGCATCCAATGCGAACATTTCTCTTCGAGGCAAGTATCCCGGTCGTGCCGCGCTGTCCCGAAATGCAGCAGTCCGGCCAGTCTGGAAAAATGTAACTCAGGCTGTTGGCGGAGGACCTTGGCTGGTGCGTGCAGGCGAAGTACAGGTGGATAGTGATGGTGAAGATTTTCCCAGGATAGATTTCGCCGAGAAGAGACATCCTCGAACGGCAGCCGGCATAACCCGGGATGGTAAATTGCTTTTGGTCACTGTGGATGGTCGGCAGTCATTCAGCGTCGGTTGTTCCTTAATCGAGCTGGCAGAAGTGATGAAAAGGCTTGGCGCGTGGAATGCCATGAATCTGGATGGTGGTGGATCTACCACCATGTTTGTTGGAGGCGGTGTTGTCAACTCCCCATCAGATGGCCGTGAAAGGCTGGTGGCCGATTCTCTGCTGGTATATGCGGAACAGGATTCGGACATGGTGCCGCCGCCGATCCCCTCAGCAAATCTTCTCCCCTCGAAAATAACTGTGATGGCTGGGGAGAGCGCCCGTATTCCCGTGAATGATCTCGATGGTAAAGCAATTGATTCCAATAAATTGATTTGGGGAACGGAAGACGGTCTGGGTTTCGTATCACAAATGGGAATTTTTAGAGGGACCCGCGCAGGCAGTAGTTTTGTATTAGCAAATACACTCAACCAACATTTCCGGATTCCCGTCACGGTTGAGGCTGCTGCGCCGGAGATTTGTAAAACCTCTTTTCAAAACGAGGCAAACAATCCTCCGGATCGTAATATACTGCACCTTACTATTTTGGATCGTTTTGGTAATCTGGTGAGCGGTGCTGTGATACAGGTGCATGTTACTGGAGGTGACAGTGTTCCTCCGTTAACTACAGACATTCATGGAACTGCAGAGACTGAAATTGTGTGGGATGTGGAGCCCGGTAAACGATCTCTTCGAATAGATTTTGGTAATGGACATTCCCTAACCCTGAAGAAATAGGCGCCTGCAGCGATTTAGTGCAATTGCAAGATAATCTGGTTTAAAGTATAATAGGAATATGATGGCCAAAAAAATATCGAATGCTCTTATCCTTCTTCTCTCGCTCTTTGGTGGAGTAATTGCACTGTGGCTCACTGTTGGCCATTACAATCATGGGATGGCGCCTCCCTGTTATGCAGGACCAGGTGGTTGTGAAGCCGTTCTCACCAGTTCTTATTCTAAAGTCGGCCCCATACCCAGCGCTTTTCTTGGTTTTGGAATGTATGTCGTCCTATTCATTCTTTCGCTGCAGAGAAAAAAGGCGCTTGCCAGCTCCGCAATCATGATGAGCGAGGCCAACGATTTTCCCCGAGTCAGTCCCGAAGTCCGCAAATATGGCAAATTAATATTCGGCATTTCCCTTCTTGGAGCAGCCATATCCATGTGGCTGCAATATACCGCGCTCTACGTGCTTGTCAGTTTCTGCCCATGGTGTTTCACATCCGCATGTACAGTTACCATTATCTGCCTGCTGGCCACTCGAGATTATCTCACAGATACCGGCCAGCTTTCCGGTGAACAGAAGATGCTTATCGGAGTTCTCAGTTTTATTGTCGTGATGTTCGGATTGATGCTTTATCCACAGACGATGGCGCAGTTTGCGCTCACTCACCAGCTGTCGCGAAAACCGGAAGAAATTGGCGAACCAGGTAAAATGCGAGCAATTGTTGCTCCGGAGGGCATGGATATCAAAGGAGACGTCAAGGCTCCTTACACTATAGTTAAATTTGCAGACTATATGTGCCCTGCATGTAAAGACGCTGTACCTATTATGGATCAGCTGGTTGAGCGCATGCCTAACATAAAAGTGGCTTTCCGAAATTTTCCACTGGAAAAACATCGATGGTCCCACGTTGCTGCAATGGCTGCGGAAGCAGCCGCGCGACAGGGTAAATTCTGGGAAATGCACGACGCCATCTACAAAAACCAGTCTGAGATGGAAACCGAGCAGTTCAAGAAGGAAGATTTTCTCAGAATTGCAAAAGAGACCGGCCTCGATATGGATAAATTTCAGAAAGACTGGGATGATCCCGCCATTAAAAATAGAGTGAATGCAGATATTAAGGATGCAACAACCCTTCAGGTGAATGTAACACCTACATTCTTCTTTGTTTCTGATAAAAGATTATGGAAATTCACAAGTGTAAAAGACCTCATGTCTGCGCTGCAGGATAAAAATCATCAGATGTGGCACTAAACGGTCTCTTGGAGTACAATCGATGATTAATATCTGTAGGAACTCAAAAGGATGCAGTTTGAATCAAGCATTACGAAGTTTATTCCTTGTCGCAGTTTTATTGACCCTAGCTGGGATTCTGAGCGCATCTGCGGAAGATTTAATCTGGGCCACTGGCAGAGTGCTTACTGCTGATAAACAGCCGCTTTCTGGCGCAACGATTGCAATCTACGATGATTCTAATAAAGTGGTTGATTTTGCCCGAACCGATAAAAATGGTTATTACGCGATAGCAGTTCCCAAGCGGGTGATGCACCTCGATAAGCATACCAAAGGCTTTATGTCCGAGATGGTTGGGGGCGTGGGACATTTTATCGGGGGCGCTGCCGGTTTTGTGGCCAATCCTCTGCGGGCTGGTGTGCGCGTGGCTACTGCCGCTGAGGCCTCAGCTTTCGTTGACCCCATCACCAAAGGCGGAATTGCTGTGGGCGGGGCCGTTGCAGACTCCGTTCTATTCGGAATCTCTCCCCACGAAAAGAAAACTCAATTCGAGGAACGTAAGCAGCCTGGCTGCATGCTGATCAAAGTCGTAATGCCAGGAAGCACAGATTTGGTGGGAGTCGGGAAAGTCTACTGGCTGCAGCAGGAGACATACAAAGCGGGTGGAAAGCAGGATCAAACGCTTGCCGCATGGCTCGACCCAATCGAACTTACAAAACTTGATTCGGAAAAAAACTCTAATATCGATAGTTCCTATCTCAGGTTTACGGCAGCCAGGCTGGAGCCAAGCATTGTGCAGCCCGGCCAAAAAGTGCGTATTCATGCAAAAATGAGTATTCCTCCCACCCCTGAAATACAGTTTGTTGTGGTGGCCAGAGATAGCCGTACGGGCGAAAAATGGGAACTGCATGCTGCGGGAAATGGTATCTTTGAAGGCGAGATAGAAATCAGCAAAAAATTTCCTCGAGATGATCAGGTTATCAGCATTGTTGCCTATGCGGGACTGCAGCAGCATCCTGGCCGGCGTGACGATGCGGAACACGCTATTGAATCTTCACATCTCTGGGACCCTAAAAAAACATTCCTCTACGATCCTCTTCTGGTCGTCAGTAGAAACCGTGCCGACCTGATTCTAACAGTTCTTGCTTCTCCAAAGTAGACATCTACAGGCTTGCAGCCACATTATAATGACTTCCTCGATTCGAATCAGTTATCCTCACTTAAGTGAACGCAGTGAAAAAAGTCGCAAGTCGGCAGGTTAATTATTGCAGCTGCCGCATATCAGGTATACTTCAGTCTATTGTGAGTTGGAGAGTAGATTGATAGATTCGCAAACCACCATCCGGGTGGGAACACGGGGCAGTTTGCTGGCAAGGACTCAGACCGAATGGATCCTTAATCGACTGCGTGCCGCCCATCCAGAGCTGAAGACAGAACTCGTCATTATTCGTACCACCGGCGATATCCAGCAAAGTGTGGCTTTTTCGGAAGTGGGCACTAAAGGCATGTTTGTGAAAGAGATCGAGCTTGCCCTGCTGAATGATGAGATCGATGTAGGTGTGCACAGCCTCAAAGATATGCCCGGCGATCTTCCTGCAGGTTTGAAACTTGGATGCATTCCAGTCCGTGAAGATTCGCGTGATGCTCTCATATCAAATCAGAATTTAACTCTTGAACAGCTTCCAGCGAATGCAAAAGTGGGTACCAGCAGTATTCGCCGTCAGTCTCAGCTCTTGAGCTATCGCCCCGATCTTATAACAACGGAGCTTCGAGGGAATCTGGATACCCGACTCCGTAAGCTGGACGATCATGAGTACGACGCAATTCTTCTGGCCTGTGCAGGATTAAATCGATTGGGTCTTTCAGGGCGTATCTCTCAGCCAATTCCTCAAAAAATATGCCTGCCTGCTGTTGGTCAGGGTGCCCTGGCTCTGGAAACTAGAGCGGATGACATGGACACAGTACGTCTGCTAGAAAAGGTGCATCATCCTGAAACCGCCACTGCAGTAACTGCAGAACGAGGGTTTCAGGCAGCGCTGAACGGTGGCTGCTCTGTACCCGCGGCTGCCTATGCAGTAGTTGACGGCGCCAGCATCACTATTGAAGGCTGGATTGCAGCGCCAGACGGAAAATATTCTCTCCGCGATTCACTGACCGGCGCTATTTCAAATGCAGAAAAGCTTGGAAGAGAACTTGCTGAACGAATGCTGGATGCTGGCGGTCGGAGATTATTAGAGGATTTTAAAAAATGAAAGTGGTCGATAGTGACTTTCTTGTGATTGGAAGCGGCCTGGCCGGGCTGACCTATGCACTGAACGTCGCATCATTTGGCAGTGTATCCCTTCTGACGAAAAAAAATCGAACGGATGCCAATTCTAGCTGGGCTCAGGGTGGAATTGCAGGAGTGCTTTCGGAGGACGACTCCTTCGATTTGCACGTGCAGGACACGCTTATTTCTGGTGCCGGACTTTGCAACGAAGCCGCTGTCGATGTCCTTGTAAAAGAAGGGCCTGAGCGAATTCGTGACCTCATCAAAATGGGGGCTTCGTTTAATACAGAAAGCCGGTCGGATGGCAGCAAAGTACTCTCACTTGGCAGGGAAGGCGGTCACTCCCGCAATAGAATTGTACATACGGCGGATTATACGGGATGGGAGTGCGAGCGAACTCTCCTGGAAGCCGTACGGTCCACGCCAAATATCAAAGTATTGGAACATTACTTCGTAACCGATCTGGCAGTAAGCGCCGCTCATACCAGCTGCAGCGGAGCCTACGCGATTCATGTGGAGAGCGGCGAGCTGGTGGGTTTTCGGGCGAAGGCGACACTGCTAGCAACCGGCGGGTGCGGGCAGATCTATCAGCATACGACAAATCCCCTCGTAGCTACCGGGGACGGAGTCGCCATGGCGTGGCGGGCCGGTGCAGTGATCTCGAATATGGAGTTTATTCAGTTCCACCCCACTACGCTGTACCATCCGGATGCCCGGGCCTTTCTTATAACGGAAGCCCTTAGAGGGGAAGGCGGAATACTAAAACATAAAGATGGTTCTCCCTTTATGGCAAAATATCACAAGCTCGCTGAGCTGGCTCCTCGTGATATCGTGGCTCGTGCCATAGTTCGTGAAATGCAGCTTCGAAATGCTCCGTGTGTCTTTCTGGACGTGACGCATCTTGATCCTGAAATGCTAAAATCACACTTTCCAACCGTATACGATCGCTGCCTGAGCGTAGGAATAGATATAACAAAGCAGCCTATTCCAATTGTTCCCGCTCAGCACTATCAATGCGGCGGCGTTCAGACCGATCTGAATGGATTTACAGGAGTTAAACGCTTGTACGCTGCGGGAGAGGTAACTTGTACGGGAGTGCATGGCGCCAACAGGCTGGCATCAAATTCTCTGTTGGAGGCTATGGTTTTTGGCTATCGTGCTGCAATTCAGAGCAGAGAAGATAGAACGGATATACGAGCTCTGCCATTCATGGAACAGAATTTGCAGTCGGATGTGAGACAAAATTCCGTAGATGGTGCCGCATGCGTACAAAGTATTAAAAGCATCATGCAGAATCATGTTGGCATTCTCCGCTCCACTGCCGAGCTGACCGAGGCACGAATAAAGATTTGCGAAAGCCGCGAATTTCTTTGCACACTGCCTCGCACCAACCCTGATATTTTTGAAGCTTGCAATATTGCTGACGTAGCCCTGTTGATAATCGACTCTGCGCTCCTGCGGCATGAAAGCAGAGGTCTGCACTACACCTCAGACTATCCGGAAACTGTAGAATCTGAAAAACATGATACATTATTAAAAATCGATGCTGTGGTTGGATTGGAGTAACTTTGAGCGGAACGGTTTATCTTATTGGCGCGGGGCCAGGTGATCCTAAATTAATTACAATGCGCGGATATGAACTGCTGCAATCTGCTGATGTGATTGTGTATGATCGTTTGGCTCATCCGGCGCTTCTTAAACATACCAGGCTAGATTCAGAGAAGATATTTGTAGGAAAAGAGAGTGCGCACCATGTAGTAAAACAGCCCGATATCAACAGGATTCTAATAGAGCGTGCCCTGTCCGGAAAAAATGTCGCACGCTTGAAGGGTGGAGACCCCTGTGTATTTGGAAGAGGCGGTGAAGAGGCTGAAGCGTGCGTAGAAGCAGGAATCGCTTTTGAAATTGTCCCGGGTATCACCTCTGCAATCGCTGCAGCTGCATATGCCGGCATACCAGTCACACATCGTGACGCAGCTTCTTCCTTCGCAGTAATTACAGGTCACGAGCGTGATGATTCCAGAGAATCGGGAACTCGTGAACCGGGAAAAGCTGAGCAGCGCAGAGACTGGAAAAATATTGCCAATGCGGCGGATACGCTTGTATTTCTCATGGGAGTCGAGAATCTTGCAGAAATTACGGCG
This sequence comes from Chthonomonadales bacterium, assembly GCA_038203935.1. GTDB lineage: Bacteria > Armatimonadota > Chthonomonadetes > Chthonomonadales > Chthonomonadaceae > JANXSG01. Next base: position 5,663 of record JBBRDM010000040.1, on the reverse strand, counting down.
CAGCTTCAGAAGCATGGTCGTTCTCCAGAAACTCCCGTAGCTCTGGTGCAGTGGGGAACCTGGGCTAAGCAGAGAGTGGTAATAGGAACTATTGAAACCATTGTAATGGATATCAATAAAGCTAAACTAACTTCACCGGCGGTATGTATTGTTGGAGAAGTTGTTCGGCTGCGCGAAAAACTCCGCTGGTTCGATAATCTTTCTGCCCGCCCCCTATTTGGAAAACAGATATTAGTAACTCGCGCCAGAGAACAGGCAAGCATTCTATCCGATATGCTTCGTGGCCGAGGCGCGGACCCTGTTGAGTTTCCGGTAATTAAAATTCAAAGGCTCGAAGACTACGCACATCTCGATACGGAATTATCTGCTTTGGATAGTTACGACTGGATTGTGTTCACGAGTGCGAATGCCGTAGAAGTCGCTGCGGAAAGATTAGAACTGCTAAATCTCGATTCCCGTGCATTTGCGTGTTCGCAGATTGCAGTCATTGGGCCGGCAACGGAACAGGCGCTCTGGGAACGATTTAAGATAAAACCGGATTTCGTGCCGCAAGAAGCTGTAGCCGAATCGGTCCTTGCCAACTGGCCGGATAAGCAGCTTTCTGGCAAGCGGATTCTTATTCCTCGGGCGGAGGAGGCACGCGAAGTCCTGCCTGAATCTCTGCGCGCAATGGGAGCCGAAGTAAATGTTGTCCCTGCTTATCGAACTGTTATTGATAGTTCCAACGTCGAAAATCTAACAGAGCTAATCAGAAACAAGCATCTGGACGTTCTGACTTTTTCGTCCTCTTCGACAGTGAAAAATTTTGTGGATGCGCTGGGAATTGAAGATGCATCAGAACGCTCTGCGCTCCTTTCACAGTGTCTATTCGCAGCTATTGGGCCGATCACAGCCGATACGATGCGCTCCTATGGTATGCCTGTAAATATTATGGCCGCAGAACACACCATCCCAGGTCTTGTGGCAGCCCTTGAGAGTTATCCTTATGGTGAATAGAATCAATCGACCGAGAAGGCTTCGTGCAAACCCCCTGATCCGTAATCTGGTGCGTGAAACGGAAGTCACTGTAAACGATCTGCTCTACCCGATGTTTGTGACACATGAAAAAACCAGTTCGGATATCGCCTCCATGCCGGGTATCAAACGGAATACAATGGATGATCTGTGCCGGGAGGCGGAAACAGCGGTCAAACTGGGCATTCCCGCGGTGATGCTGTTCGGACTGCCGGAAACAAAAGATGAAGTTGGTTCCAGCGGATATAGCGATAATGGTGTTGTTCCGACCGCCATCAGACGATTAAAAAAAACTTTTGGCAGCAGCCTTTTGATTATTCCGGATGTATGCCTTTGCGAATACACTTCACACGGTCACTGTGGTGTGCTGAATGGAGAACAGGTTTCAAACGATCCGACTGTCGAGCTGCTGACGAAAGCTGCGATAACTTATGTTCAGGCAGGAGCGGATATGGTCGCTCCTTCAGATATGATGGATGGCAGAGTAGAAGCGATTCGCTCGAAATTAGATGAAGAGGGTTTCGAAGAGACTCCCATAATGGCCTATAGCGCAAAATATTCGAGTGGGTTTTATGGGCCATTTCGAGAAGCCGCGGACAGCGCCCCTCAATTTGGAGATCGGCGCAGCTATCAGATGGACCCGCCGAATAGACGCGAAGCAATGCGCGAGATCGAACTGGACATTCAAGAAGGCGCTGATATTGTGATGATAAAGCCTGGACTCCCCTACCTCGATATTCTCCGCGAGGCCAGAGATCGATATGATATACCTCTGGCTGTGTATAATGTTTCCGGCGAATACAGCATGGTAAAAGCAGCTGCAATAAATGGCTGGATTGACGAAATGCGCGTCGTCGAAGAAACTCTGGTAGCCTTCAAACGAGCAGGCGCAGATATCATACTTACCTATCACGCTCTTGACTTTGCGCGCCATCAGAGAGGAGTTAATTCAGCCTGATGACCAACATGCTCCAGGACGAAACAGTTCCAAACTCACCAGATTATCTCTCTACACTTTTGAACTTAGGGCAGCTGCTTAATTCAACGCTCGAATTGAAGCAGGTGCTGGATACAGCTATCGATCAGGTCATCAGTTTTGTGGGAGCAGAGCGTGGATTTATACTGCTTGTAGAAGTAGAAACAGGACGTGTTTGGGGAGAAGCGCTGCGGCAAATTGAAAAGCAGGCATTGGAGGATACGCTATCAGGTCGCGATGAAACGAATCGAGCTGAGATCAGCCGAACACTTGTAGAGAGCGTACTGGATACCAGGCAGTCCGTATTGACGCACAACGCCATGGAAGACCCTCGATATGCCAGCCGTCAGAGCGTGCAGCTTGCAAACCTGAGATCTGTAATGTGCGTTCCTCTCCTGGCTCAATCCCATCTGCTCGGCGTTTTGTATCTGGACAATCGTGTTAAATCGGGTATGTTCACGGATCGGCATCTATCTATGCTTACCGCTTTTGCAAATCAGGCCTCGGTGGCCATTGAAAATGCACGGCTGTACGATAATCTTCGCCGATCACTTGAAGAGCGGCTTAAGCTGCAGGACGATCTGCATCGCCAAGAGACTCAGCGGCTTGCGCTTGAAGAAGCAGGCAGACTGAAATCCGATTTTATTGGATTCGTGGCCCATGAACTCCGCAACCCGCTGACGACTATTCGCGGGTATGTCCAAACTTTAATGAATGATGAAGATTCAACTCTGACTGAGGAAGAAAAAGCAGAATTCTACGAAGCAATTGAAGCGGATTCAGACCGGCTGCTGGAGATGATAAACGAACTGCTCGATGTCTCTCGGCTGGAAGCAGGAAGGCCGCTGAGCCTTTCTTTAAGCGTATTCGATATTTGTGAATTGGTACAGAAACAGATAAGACGGCATCGTTTTTACAAATTTGCTACGAATAACCACCAGATTATACATGATCTGACTCAGCAGCAGAGTATCATGCTGCATGCGGATGAAGAAAAAATAAATCAAATTGTAGCCAATCTACTCAGTAATGCTTACAAATACTCTCCTGCTGGCGGAGAGATCAATGTTACGGTAGCGCTCGAAGGGGAACATGGCCTGTTGATTTCGGTGAGTGATTCCGGCGTTGGAATGTCTCAGGATCAGATTGCGAGGCTATTCCATCAATATGAGCGCATAGACCGGGAAGACATTGCCAACATTCCAGGCACCGGCCTGGGGCTCTATCTTGTTAAGAACCTGGTCGATCTTCATGGTGGATGGATCGACTGCGAAAGCCAGCCCGGGCAGGGAGCGCTGTTCACTGTGCATCTTCCTCTGAGGCAGATCGGGCAGCATCCTGAATGAAATCTATTTTCAGCCGGGTAAAAGGCTGGATCGGCTGGTCAATTACTTCGTTGATCGTCGATACATTCTTAATGTTCGAAAGCACATTGGACGTTAGAATTTATGGTCTTGAACGTCTAAAAGAGCTAAAAAGAGCCGGGAAGAATCCTCTCCTGGTTATCTGGCACGGACAGGGACTCCTTCCTCTTGCCAACCTCCGACAGGAACGTTTGTGCCTCTACGCATCCCACACCCGAGACGAACACTATTCTCCGTTTTTACAGCGTATACGCTGGTGGACACTTCGATTTATCGAGCGAATGGGATATTCAGTGCTGGATGCTGCGCAGTTTAAAAGCGAATCGCGGGGTGTAATGCAGTTCGTTGATCTGCTGAGATCCGGCAAAGGATCAGTAATCGCTGCAGATGGGCCTGCCGGTCCTATATATAAGGCAAAAGCAGGGCCTGCATTTCTTGCTAAAAAAACTGGTGTTACGCTGCTTCCAATGGGATCGATGATTTCTCACGGATTTCATATGGATCAATGGGATAGATTCGAAATTCCCGGGCTGTTTGCTAAAGCAGTACTTGTGATAGGAGAGCCGATCGAAATAGCGAATGATGCAAATGAGGATGCGCTCGAAAATGCCAGACTGCTTCTCGAATCAAGAATGAATGGCGCTGTGGAACTTGCCGAAATGAAACTAAAGAACTGTCCTTTAGAAATATCGGATAAGCTGCAAAGCCAGGCCGCCCAGGGATAGCAATAAGACCGATATGAAAATTGGATAAAGTAAGAACAACCACACCGTAGTGCTGAGCCCTGTGGTTAACAGTATCCCCAGTGTCGAAAATACGATACCTGTCACACACCACAGTATGATATTTCCCTTTACAGTGACCTTTTTAAGTGTAGATTTTGAAGCATTTTCATCATTTGAATTTTGAGAATCTGGAGGAATCATGAGGGCGATATCTCCGGCAATTTATTTTCATTGATATCTTTCAGACTGTTACGCAGCTCATAAATGGTTTCTTCATACACCTGTATTTGTGCCGCCTGCCTGCGAATGCGGGCTGATACAGATCCACCATAAAAGGCAACAGCCCAAAATGCAATTATTTTGATACCCTCGCCACCAAGCACAGAAGGAAGAATCATATTATCCGAAGCAGTCCCGATTACGATTACGTAGAGGATGTTGAAAAGCGCCGCAACATACAAACTCATCAGAAGGCCATATCTCAGACAGTTGGAAATCAGGAATATAAAGTAGACGTAAAAAAACGGGCTTTGTGTGTAACCTGTGTAATGAATCAGTAAAGTAATGAACCCCATGTCCCCAAAGACCGTAATATACTTGATAGAGGGATGAATGGTGACTCGATTTGGAGACCAGAGGTAGAGCGCCTCAACGGCAGTCATTCCGAATGCCGCTATAGCAATCATGATAGACGAAGTATTTGAAATCGCTGCGGCAGTGCGTACGTCATGCCTGCGTACCCACTCGAGAACTCCAAGCAGAATTAGTATGGCAAACCAGCGCACATTAACCTTTGCGCGTTCTGTATCGCGTTCATTTTCCCAGCCTTTAGTTTCCTGGCTGAATTCTGCAGTTTTAATATCGTTATGAACAATATCCTTCATGAACCGCTCCTTATCTATGCCTGACAATCAAAAGTATAAGCAATCGAACGATGAAAGTCAAGTAAATCAGAGCTTCACCAAGAAGATGCCAGGATATGGCTTGAAATTTGGTGCTGGCCTGCTAATGGGCGGAGCAGCCGTGGCATTAGGCACATTCCTGTATGCACATTTTGCAACGCATCCGCCAAGGCGTAGAAATTCTAAAAATCCTGGCAGTTACGGTTTGCCGTTCGAAGATATAAGCTTCCATACACAAGATGGACTGCTTATTCAGGGATGGCTGCTCCCTGCGGATTCCGACCCAAAAGCGCTGATCATTGTTGCGCACGGATATCCTGCAAATCGACAGGATATGCTCGCACACGCTGCTATCCTCCAAAAAGCAGGATACACTTGCCTGATGTTTGATTTCAGAGCACATGGGGAGAGTGGAGGGAGTATTAGCTCCGCAGGAAATGATGAGATTCTTGATATGTTAGCTGCACTGGACTATTTGGATTCTCGACCTGATATCAGGAATTTGCAGGTTGGAGTGTTAGGACAGTCTATGGGAGCGGCGGTGGCTATCATGACGGCGGCCAAAGACGAACGGATAAAAGCAGTAGTTGCGGAAGCATCGTATCCGCATCTACAGGATGCGTTGGAAGCTAGATTTCGATTTATTCTTGGTCGGGGCAGCAAACTTATCGCGCTTCCTGTA
>JBBRDM010000039.1:0-33672 GCA_038203935.1 Chthonomonadales bacterium | reverse complement strand
CCTTGTATTGCATTTTCTATTCGCAGATAACCGTTGTCGTGAAAAAACCGTACCTGTTGCTCAGTCAGCATATTTTATATCCTTATCATGCCCTTGCCATGTATGGAATTATCTAATGTTCTCGTCCATACGGGAAGTATCGCAGAGATCGTAATTTAAATTTTACGGAAATACAGACCACCAACTTTCTTTTATCTGGTAGGTTAGCTGCTGTATTTCATGAAATGATCGAATCAGGACAAATTAAATAGATGAGAATCTAAAATATCAGACATTAGAATATAAAGTATATTCTATTTAATTCTGACAGCCAAGTCTGTAAAATAGGTAATAACCATAATACGTTTTGTTTGACAATTTTATAGCTTCTGTGTATCATAGTGTTGAGATGCCGAGCAGTTCATTAAGGCCGGATTTAATCTATTCAACATCCGGTCAATGATAACTTCGATCTCAGGAATATTTCGTCTAATTAACAGCAGCAATATAAGTGGCAGTATATATGAACCTTCACTAACATTGGAGAAATTATCATGTGGATTGTTACGTTCCAGCCATGATTTTCCGCTATAGTGCCCCAAATTAAGCAGCAGTTTTTCACGCGCATTTTCAAGATTACTGACATCTGGGGAATTCTCCAATGATCTCGTTCCGGACAAGGGAGTAGTTTATGTCATTGTGGAAGAGATATCTACTTATCAGCTATCTCATTGTTGTTGGCGTCATACCCGTTTGTCCTTGCAGCGCCGAAATCACTTCCCCTGCCACCCTTCAGGATAAACAAGCTCGTATAGATATCATCGATAATTTAACGATTGAACAGGATCCGAGGCTTAATAAACCCGTCTCGCTTTCAAAAGGGCGGCTGCTTCTCAAAACAGTCTTGAACGAGTTTAGCGCACAAACAGGCGTAGCCATGACTATTGATGGCCGCGATCCTGCATCCGGCTATTCTGTTCTCATAGAATGCAATCAGGTGCCTGTAGGCAAAATGATGAATGCCTTGTACAGCCTGATGAGTATTCGAGGCGGCGAATGGAACTGGACCAGGTACGGTAAGGAGAGCGCCTATACCTACACTTTCCATGAGACGCCAGGCGCTAAAAATCGAGGAGCCATTCACCAAAATATACTTAACGGCCTTATGAGTAACTATGTGGCGGTAATGAATCAACTTGCGCCCTTGACTATGGACGAACGCAGGCTGCATAAAGACGACCTTAAAAAAGCGCTATTTTTGGATGACGGTCCAATGATAGATTTTTACTTTGAGAATGAGTCGTTCTGGAATGAAGCTAACTTTTTCTGCCGCGCACTAAACCGCGAACAGCAACAGGCAATACTTGAAGGTAAAAGTATCACTGTTGTTCTCAATACCCTGCCACATGATGTGTACAATTTTTATCATCAAGCTTACTTACAAATGGATCCCAAAGAGAGGGATGAGACTGGAAAGATGATCCCGGTGCCAGAGCCACTGAGCGTACAGTTCTCTCCATCTTATCCCGACCATAGGCAGGAGCGCCTCGCTCCCGCGATTCTAGTTTCTGACTCGATGGGAGCTGTATCATGGATGGGAACGGGATGTCTTGAATTCGGCGTGCGTGATGCCATAAAAAAAGCCTGGCTGCTTCCAAGCGACAGAGCCAGTGATGCTGCCAGTAATAAAGTTGTAGAATCAACTCCAGAGACTGAAGGTCAAAAGCAGGAACGAGAAGCGGACGAAGCGCTTTTAAGGCGGCTTACGCCCGACAGCCTTTTCCCCAACCGCCGTAAGGGTCTCAAATTAGACACAGATCTGCAGCAATTGGCTAGCGGAACCTCTACGCCGTTGTTAGCGATATTACACGATCAGTTAAACAGTGACGCCTCTCCTGTGGGGAAACCGATGCAGCAGTTTCTGGACCGACTGGAAGGGAACTTCAAAACTTATATGGTCAAATGGGACCAAGGGATGCTGCTGGTAGCCTACCCGGAGTGGTTTACGGATACGACTCCTGCCATCCCATACTCACTGCTCCACAATCTTCATCCAGACAAGCATGGAGAAGTGCCTCTCACGGAATTATTGAGTTTGATGCACCATCTAAGCGACGATCAGGCAGTATGGTTTGCGGCCAAACAGAACATCAGCAATCTGAGTCAGCTGCGTCCTTGCCTGCTATTTGCTGTTGAGAATCCTCGCGTATTGATGTCTGACGGGCTTGTTATAGATGATGAGACGCTTCGAACTCTGCAATCGGCCTCGATCATACCATCCAATTCGCAGTTGTCCACTCAGGATGGACGGATTCGCCTGAAACAAGAGATGTCTGATGTTCCAGGAGTCGCTTCCACTATTCGCGTAGAATGGAATGATATTAAACTTCGAACATGGAAGTTATTGAACCGAGTTCCGCTTCCATTGTGCAGCGATCTTCTTTCCAGGTAGGTGAAGTCTGATTCGATTGGCAGAGCAAGGAACCCGCATCTGAATCTTTCTGATTTGATTAACAGAACAAGTTGTCCGCATCTACATCAAACTGATTTGATCCGGTGAGAGCTTGCTATTCGTATAGAATTTGATCGATATTTTACAAAATCGATGATACCTTCCTGACAGCATATTCTAGAATCTTGTCCCAAAAACAGGAGATGGTGGGAATGGAAATTATTGATTTGCACCTATTTACAATTCTCAACAAATTACCGAGATAGCTCCCCTTCTCCTGTTTTTGGGAGAAGGGGTCGGGGGATGAGGGCTTTGCTTTAACCTCCGGTTGCAAATCCGGGATAGAGTGTCATACCTCCATCGACAAAGAGTGTAATTCCTGTGATATAGTCTGAGTCATCCGAAGCAAGCCAAACTGCCGCTTTTCCAATATCGCCTGCAACCCCTACACGATCATAGGGAATGAGCTTCAGCAGGCTGGCCTCCGCTTCAGGTGTGTCCCATGCGGAACGATTGATGGGCGTTTTGATCGCGCCTGGCCCGATACTGTTCACTCTGATTTTCTTGGGGGCGACTTCCTGCGCCATGGATTTCATTAACTGCATGACGCCGCCTTTGGAGGTTGCATAGTTCACATGGCCGGCCCAGGGAATCACTTCATGCACGGAACTCATACATATAATCTTGCCAGCCGCGCTCGATATCTCCGGCTTTACGCCACGGCGCAAGAATTCACGGATCGATTCACGGGCACAAAGAAACTGCCCGGTGAGATTCACACTCAGCACGAAATTCCACTGTTCGAGCGTCATGTTTTCAAAAGGCGAATCTCGCTGCAAACCAGCATTATTCACCAGAATATCAATGGTTTCGAACTCCTGAAACATACGGGCGAACATCGTCTGGACCTGGTCTTCTTTGCTCACATCCGCCTGTATTGCGATGGCAGTTCCTCCCGCACCCGTGATATCTTTAACAATTGCATCCGCTGATTCGGGATTTACAACATAGTTGATGACGACGGCCGCGCCTGCCCCAGCGAGATATCGGGCTGTGCTCTCCCCAATTCCTGAGTTCGCGCCTGTCACGAGCGCTTTTTGCCCTTTAAGCGGCTGGTGTGGATAGCGCGAAACTATCTCAGCCTGATCGAATGCCGGTATATCTTCAATGGATGACATAAATAGTGAAATCCTTTCAAGGTCACTGCGGATGCTTCCGTTTACTCTCCGCTCTGTTTCATCAGTTTTGCAACCACGCTCGTCCAGCCAGTCTGGTGGCTTGCTCCCAGGCCCCTGCCGTTATCCCCATGGAAATACTCGTAAAAAAGTACCAGATCTTTCCAGTTCGGGTCGTTCTGGTAACGTGTTTGATCTCCATGGACTGGCCGATTTCCAGCTTCGTCTCTGAGGAATGTTCGGGATAGGCGCCTGGAGAGCTCCTGCGATACCTCCCATAAGTTTAGCCAGTTTCCAGATCCGGTCGGCAATTCTACTTTGTATTCATCTCCGAGATAGTAGTGAAACTTCTGCAGCGATTCGATAATGAGATAGTTGACCGGGAACCAGATCGGACCGCGCCAATTCGAGTTCCCGCCGAACAAGCCCGAAAGCGACTCGGCCGGTTCATAGTCCACCACATGGTCGCTTCCATCCATTTTTAGAACATAAGGATGATCTTTATGGTAGAGCGAAACTCCCCGTATGCCATACGGAGATAGAAATTCGTTCTCATCCAGCATTACCTGAAGAACGCGGCGCAGTCGATCCGGATTAGTGATAGCCAGCATCCGGCGTTCGCCCATTCCGGGAGTTTTCATGCAGGCCATATTGGTGGTAAGGTCTGGCCGATTAGCCACGAACCAGTCGAGCCGCCGCGAGAAGCTCGGCATCCGCTCCATCATGTCTGCATCCAGTGTTTCGACCGCAAACAATGGAATCAATCCCACCATCGAACGAATTTTGAGTGGGAAATGCTCGCCATTCTGCATGCGCATCACATCGTAGTAGAAACCATCTTCCTCATCCCATATTTCGATATCATCAGCGCCTCGATGGTTCATGGCGTTGGCGATATAGCAGAAGTGCTCCCAGAATTTGCTGGCGACATCCTCATACGAATGCTCCACTTTCGCAAGCTCCAGCGCGATAGCCAGCATATTGAGGCAGTACATCGCCATCCAACTCGTGCCGTCGGACTGTTCGATCAGTCCTCCGCCCGGCAGAGGAGCGCTGCGGTCGAAACAGCCGATATTATCCATTCCCAGGAATCCGCCCTGGAATATATTGCAGCCTTCCGCATCTTTCCGGTTCACCCACCACGTAAAGTTAAGAAGTAATTTATGGAAAATTCGTTCCAGAAATGCCCGGTCTCCCACGCCCCGCTGTTTCTCCTCGATACGGTAGACTCTCAAAGCCGCCCAGGCATGCACTGGAGGGTTTACATCTCCGAAAGCCCATTCGTAGGCGGGAATCTGCCCGTTCGGATGCATATACCACTCGCGAAGCATCAGGATAAGCTGCTCTTTTGCGAAGTCAGAATCAAGAAGGGCGAGTGGAATGCAGTGAAAACTGAGATCCCATGCCGCATACCAGGGATATTCCCAGGCATCCGGCATGGAGATCACATCCGCATTGAAGAGATGCTCCCAGTCGTGATTGCGGCCGTGCATTCGCTGAGCAGAGACCGGAGGTCCGGCCGGGTCGCCTTTGAGCCATATATTCACGGTATAGTGATAGAACTGCTTCGACCAGAGCAGGCCGGCAAATGCCTGCCGCATAACATTCTTACCATCGTCTGAGAGCTGCGGAGGAATGACAGCAGCATAGAATTCATCCGCCTCCTGAATTCGTTTCTCAAAAATTAGATCGAAATCTTCACTAAACGGGCTGTTTCCATCTGGAAACTCTGCGGTGGAAAGTCGCAGCCTGACCTCAACGGTCTCTCCTGCCGCAACCGTTAACGGATAGTGGGCGGATGCTTTCGAACCGGTGTGCGCCGGATTTACCGCTTCCTTGTTGCCGTGCACCAGATATGCATCAATCCCATCTTTCACGTAGGGAGAAGAATTCGCAGTTCCGAATATCCGCTCGAAGTTTGTCTCGTTTTCAGTAAAAAGCAGTTCAGCGGCATCTTCACAGAAAAGGTGGCGTTCGCCATATCTCGGTTCATTAAGAGAGATCGTTTCGAATGCGCGTTTATCGAACGGCGCTGCATTGCTTTTTGACTGTGCGAGAGAGGGTCGAACTACATCGTATCCCCACGACCAGGTGTTTCGAAACCATATTGTGGGAAGAAGATGGATCGCAGCAGATTCCGGACCATGATTGGTGACTCGAATACGAACCAGAATATCTTCGAAATCGGCCTTGGCGTATTCGATACTTACGTCGAAGTAGCGGTTTTCATCAAATATTCCGGTATCGAGCAGTTCGTATTCCGGCTGGCTTTTATCGCGGCGTTTATTCTCTTCCACCAGATCGCAGTAGGGGTACTCTGCCTGAGGGTATTTATAAAGGTATTTCATGTAGGAGTGGGTGGGGGTGCTGTCGAGATAGTAGTAGCACTCTTTGACATCCTCTCCATGGTTGCCTTCCGAGCCGGTGAGGCCAAAAATGCGCTCCTTCAGAATGGGGTCTTTTCCATTCCACATTGCGATTGCAAAGCAGATGTGCTGATGTCGGTCGCATATCCCTGCGATACCGTCTTCACTCCACCTATAGGCGCGGGAGCGGGCATGGTCGTGCGGAAAATAGTCCCAGGCGCTGCCATCATTGCTGTAGTCTTCGCGGACTGTCCCCCAGGCACGCTCACTCATATAGGGACCCCAGCGCTTCCAATGCTCTTTTCGCTCATGCGAGGCCTGCAGCCGCCGCTCCTCTTCCGTCATAAATCTGTCTGCCTTTCGCCGAGCACAATAACTTCGCTAACATTAATGCGGGAATTTGGATACGTATCTTAAATGAAATTAATCTAAAAATGGTTCCGGGTTGTGTTATGCAGATATCATACTCTGAAGTTCCTGTTGAATAATATCTGCGCTATCACGAGCAGTGTTTATATACAATCTATAGTGAGTGCCATCCACGAGTTTAAGGTTCAGACTTGGTTTAAAAGTGGTTTTGTCAATCACAGCAGATTTTATCGCTTGCATATCAAATCTTTTCTTTTTAAACATATATTTATTCAATCCCGCCCAGAGCAGAAGCTGGCGACCAAATATTATTTTCTCAGGATCTATAGTAATCGCACGTCTATTACTGATGGACGCGATTAAAGCAATTACGATGGCTTGATTAAAAACCATATGTGAATGAAAAACATTTCTAGCAATTAAAATATATATAGTGAAGAATAGACATTTGAATAAAAAACTGATTACGGATCGGCACAAATACATACCGATGTCTTCCTGTAAAAAAAGACTTTTAAGTGGTAGATTTTCAGACTGCTGCATGAATCGTTTCCTTGAAAGTGTACCTATACAGCGAAAACTCGGTGGTTAGCCAGTCTAAAGACATAAGGCTGATAAATGAGAAGAAAAGACTGGTATATCAGACTGAATGCTTCAACGCAAAAGATCACGTTTGCGTTCCAAATTAAAATGTCGTAGAAATTCCTGGCTGATAGACGAACTATAGTTTTACGATTGTTAAAACCGTATCAACACTATTGGGAGTTTCAGGAAATGCGACTTCGATCTGGTAAGGTTCTTTGTTCCAAATTACACGGATACTGCCTGTCTGGCCCGGGCTGTAATCTGCAGGATCGAGTGCACACATTCGTTTATATCGAGCGATCAGTTTCGGATAAACGTGCCGCGGGAGCTCCGGCAGAGTAGATTCTTGATTTTCCGCGGACATCACTATCTTCGGATGCGAATCAGAATTAGTTATCACCACTTTGGAGCAGCCGCAGATGAGCACAGATTGGATCAGAAAGTTTACAGCGCGTGCCACGGGCGTTCTTCCACGATTGTTGTATAGCCGTCGCAGGAAAATTCATCGTGATCGATATCGTCATTCGGGTCATACGGACGCCCGTCATCGGGTATACAGTCTGTAATTTCCAGCAGAGCGGGTAAGTTGGCTGAGTACATGGGTACGCTCCCTAATTCAATCCGTTTTATTCCCATGGGCTGGAATTGACACGGCACTAAAGTACCGGTCTGGATTTGCGAAGCCCATCTCCGGTCGCAAGCTCCCTGCATGGGCTAATTTACGATCTGAATTCCAGTCCGAAGGACTGCATTCCGTCTGAAAGACGACCGCTTTTTCCAGACGGGGGTTTTCAACCTCCGGATCGTTTCAACCTCCACTACGACAGCGGTTATGATCAAACCTCTCCTGAAGTTTGAACTGGGGCAACGATATCAAAATGAACGGTTGGCGCCGGCATTGAATTCGGCGGCGTGATGTGCCGGACATCGAACTGAATGCGAACGACGTCGGTGCCTATGCCCACTCCATTCACGGGCGCGCGCCATACCCATCCCTCTGTATCGTGCAGATATCCTCTGCCGAACCAGTCCATCGCGGGGGCTAAGGCAGCGTTATCTGGCATCAATGATATTCCGTACGGATCAGAGATGACAAAGCGGCTTCTGGTCAGTTCCCCCATAGCTGGAGCTGCTATTTTCCCAGCCCGCCGAATCGATTCAGATTTGAGATAAGCTTGAATGTGTGCAGGATCGTTCCGCCCTAGCATCTCTAATATCCCACGCTCATCATAATCGCCATTTCCCAGCGAAACATTGGAGTTCGCAAGGCGTCCGCCTTCGATTTTAAGATGAAAAGAGAGTTGATTCTGCACGACGCTTCGTCCTGATATTCCTCGAGGAACAATGCGCACGCTGGATACACGGGCGGAGATTCCCTCGATGTTCTTCTCGACACCAGTCTGAGGCAGCGTGTTCGCTTCGGGAAGCTGGCGAACAGATCGGGGTAAATCGAAAGTAAAATGCATCGGCGCAGAGAACTGTGTGGGAGGAAACTGCTGCCTGGGGCACCAGTGGAGGCTGCACGTAATGCGATGCGCTGCGTGATCGTATCCGGGCAGATAGAGCCCTACGATTCGGCCATGAAAATCCAGAAAGCCGTGATAACGCTGCCCGAGGTCATCCACAAAAGCCGTCTGCCCAATGCGATGGCACTCCAGATATTTCGAATCCTGCAGGTAGCTGTTGTAATCCAGCCAGAGTTCCACAGCGTCGCTGTCGCCCTGATATCGGCTTGTCAAAGTCTCCTGGCTGCCTAAAGAACGAACCCCAGACTTCGAGAGCCATTTTTGGATTACAGTCCCGCGAGTAAGCTGCTGTTTCGATCCATGGGTAATCCCTATAATCCACGCAGAGAGCATATTGGTGTCTGTCTGAAGCTGAAGGCGGGTTCGATTCATCCAAATTTCAAACGACGCCGCGCAGGTCAGAAAGAAGAGCGAAATCGATAGATATCCAATAATCAATCTGTATCGATGCCGCCGATTCAATCTTTTACTTCGCTCTTCAGGGACATTGACCATACGAATAACTATTTTCCTACGAGCTTACAGGCGGGGCAGCCTTGTGCCGGGCACTTTCCCCCAAAATAAGCATACAACGCCATGAACAGATAGGACACACGGATTAGAATAACTTTTACTTTAGCGCTCATCGAGATTATCTCCTGTTTTAATCATATCACACAATTCTTTGAAGCCCAAAAATACTGCTAGCTGGGATGAAATTCATTCTGTCCCCTAGCCATTTCACATCAAAATCAACTCTTCCACGCGGCCCTTATGATATCTCTCTACGGCCTCATTTGCTGCCACCACTTTAGCAAGCTCTACTGCCAGCGAATCCCATTTTGCTCCTGATATACAGACATACATCTCAGAATCGGGCAGGCCCGTGTAGGTGCGGTTTCCCTTGCATCCCAGCGAAATGGAAGCAGCGCCTGAATTATAAGTCAATGGCAAAATCGCGCAGCCTGGCCGGCCAAGTGCATTTATAAGAGCGCTGCCCGCGCCTGCTCTCAAGGCCGTTTCATAAACCAGCATCGCCTGCGCGGGCTGTGCTGCAACAACCATCAGATCCGGTTCAAAAAGTGTCTGCGACTCCGGCCCGTAAGCTATGAAAGGTGAAGATTTTGGCAGAATAGGGATACCGGGAACTTCCTCCATGGCAAGATAGCTATTCTCTACCAGAAATCCCAGTGTCTCGGTCAGCTCCTGGGATCGCTCGCTCGGCAGGCCGATTTTGTGCGTGTGCGCCCCAATCGCGCAGTTGTAGTGGTCGGAAGGAACGGTGTAGAATGTTTTGCCCTCCTGTGCCTTCCGCCAGAATACACATCCCGCTGGTACTGGCCCTTCATTCCAGGCAGGCACGCCATCCGGGGCTTCCTCAAAAAATCCAATCGCAACGGGAGGGCTTTTCAGACCCAAAAGCGACTGCACATTCACTGTCGTAGACATTTCTACTTACCTCCTGCTAGATTCAGTTTACTCATATCGACTTTTGCAGGGACAATATCCGCTGGAATGAAACTCCTGTCCAGGAGCTCAGTGAGCGGAGTTCGATTTTTGAGCAGCTTTAAATTCAGTCCCATGTCCATTATTTTCTGGATTTCATCATCTGTTGGATTCAGCATACGATAGCTGACTCTATCTCGTGGATGCGTGAGCACGTAGTTTACAAGGCTGACGTTCTGTCGAAAATACGGTGCGACAACTTTAGCAGCATCCTCTCTATTGGTTTCCGCCCATTCTCCTGACTGAACAATACCACGCACCAGGTCACGAACTACTTCGGGCTGCGCCTTGATAAGGTCTTCATGAACCACCAGGCAGCAGGAGATGTAGTGCTTCCAGATATCTTTCGCATAGTAGAGCACCTTGCCAGAACCATCAAGCTCCGCCTTAGAACAGAACGGCTCCGCAACTATAAAGCCGTCTATCGACTTTGCGGCAAGCGCTCCTGGCATGTCAGGCGGCGCCAGAACGCTGAAATTGATATCGGTGGGAGCAAGACCCTGATCGCTCATCAATTTTCGAATAAAAAAGTTTTCATTGCTGAAGGGACTGGGAATTGCAATATTCTTTCCCTTAAGATCGACCAGGCTCTTCGCAGACGAATCTTTCATAACCACCAGTTCCGAACCGTCCCGGTGGCCCAGGCAGCATATCTTGATTTTAGCGCCTTGCTCCCGCATCTTCATTGCGAGAGGAACCGTCAGAAAACCGGCCTGCAGTTTTTTAGATTTGAGTGCATCAATGATATCAGGAAAAGAGGTAAACCGAAGTGCATCGAAACGTGTTCCTGTGGTGCTGGTGTGGGAAGCAAAATCGGTGACCGGGCAGGTGAGATGACAGGTGACAGGAACGTAGGCGACTTCCAGCGACTGCCGTTCGCCCGGTGCATTGGGGCCTTTGTGGAAGGCAGGTTCCTCCCCATTGGGCTTCTGCCAGGGTTTGAATCGCAGTACCGCAAGCAGCACTATGGCAGCGATGAAAACAAGAACAGATTTTACGGTGGATGATTTCATCTTTATTAAAGCCTTGTCGAAGTACAAGCAGATATTTGTGAAGCTTTAGGGCGTTATTGCTTCAGATAGACGACCGCTATTTCCAGACGCTTGAACCCCGGGCTGAAACCAGTGTCTGGAATTGCGAAGCCCATGATTATGTCACGGCACTAAAGTACCGGTCTGGATTTGCGAAGCCCATCTCCGGTCACAAGCTCCAACATGGGCTGAATATCGAATTGAATTTCCAGTCCGAAGGACGGGAATTCCGTCTGAAAGACGATCGCTTTTTCCAGACGGGGGTTTTCAACCTCCGGCAATAGATTCATACGGGGGTTTTTAACCTCCGGATCAATTCCGTCTGAAAGACGACCGCTTTTTCCAGACGGGGGTTTTCAACCTCCGGCATATGTATCGGACGAGCGCATTTTCCAGACGGGGGTTTTCAACCTCCGGCAAATGGTACTGACAGAGGGATGTTCCAATACCTCGAATTCACATCGCAGAACATGAGTCGGATACAGATTACCTCCAACCTGCGGATATTTAGTCCAGTGGATAACGTCTAAACTGGTCTGCATACGAATGCAGCCCTTTTCGAACTATTTCAGGATCGAGGTTCTGGCCGTACTTTAGCCAGTTTCCTGCTTCCCAGAAGTCCCTCGCTTTTACCGACGCCACTATTGCTCGCTCTTCTTCGATGAGAAGTGGTCGCACGGAACGATAACCTTCCAGAAATCCCTCACATGCAGCTCGCATATCCACCTTGTGAATCGTGTCGTCACGCATAGGCCATAAAAACCCGCTGAGGTCATACACTCGCCATCCGGAGCCGGCATTGCTAAAATCGAAAAAACTCAGGGTTTCTTCGCCCTCATCGCTTGAGAAATGGCAGTTGCCTTGATGCAGATCGCCATGAATTGGCCCGATTGCGCTGGCAGAATCTGGAATCGCCTTCAATAATGATTTACTTGTCTCAGCAGTCTGAAATAGTGTATCCCATGCGGCCCGGTCGTTAATATTCTTATCGTCTAAATACATACGCATACGTTGCAGTGATTCGTCGAAAAGCCTTTCCGCATCGAATACACGATGGGAACAATCAGATTGAAAACTATCCGCTGCCAGATGAAGCTCGGCAAAAGCCTTGCCCAGCTGGCGGCCTCTCTGTGGCGAGGCAGGCCACACCACCTCTCCATTTGCAAAAGTGAATACTCCAAAGGGAGCGGGCACCCCAGAATCCAACGTTATTAAATGCATCATGGAACCACTATGGCCTGTGAGCGGCACAGATACAGAAATATTCTTACTTTTCAGATGTTTTAGCAGTTCAAGCTCATACTGAACCCAGTCCGGATTCTCTCTGCTTTCTGTTCCGTAAATTCGTAAAATATACGGAGTTTTACTGACCATCAACTTGTAAGTCTGGTTTCCGTCTTCACCAGTACGAATGATCATACTTTGAACGTTCGTGAATCCATACTCAGATTTTAGCAGTTTCAACAGCGTCGATTTATCAAAGAAGTCTGTGGAATTTGTAATCATATTATTTCAGGCGGATAGATCGCTGTCTTGATAGGTCCACTTCTTACTAGCAGGGAAGCGAGTACAGCAGGGAGTTCGCAGAGCGAAACTCGCTGCTGAATGAAATCGCGGGCAGGTAGTTCCCCTTCTGCAATCAGCTTAAGCGCTGCTCGAAAAGTCTCCGGTGTGTGATGGAATGTTCCTTTGATAGTAAGTTCATCGTAGTGGACTCTATGGGTATCGAGCTCGGCCATCGAATCTGCCGGGCATCCTCCAAAAAGGCTTACTACGCCTGCCTTTCTTGCAATCGAGATAGCAGTTTCCCAGGCCTGGATGGTTCCTACCGCTTCAATCACTTTGTCTGCGCCTCTTGATCCATCCGTTCTTGATTTGAGATGTGCAGAAATATCACTTATCGCAGCTATATCAAAAGCTTCCTCAGCGCCGAGTCGTTTCGCCATTTCGAGCCGTTCCACCCGTCTGCCTGCTGCCAGAACTCGCGCGCCGGCAAGTTTACAAAGCCGGATGAACATCAGACCTATCGGCCCTGTCCCAAGAACTACAACCGTATCGCCTGAGGTAATCGGAACTTCCTTCATACCTCGTACTACACAGGCTAGAGGTTCGCTGAGAGCAGCTTCTTCGAAAGAGAGATTTGGCGGCACGAGGAGCAGATTTTTCTGAACCAGCCGAGCAGGTATGTTTATGAACTGGGCATAAGCGCCATTCAGGAAAAGCAGATCTTCACATAGCTCCTCCAGGCCTTTGAGGCAGTAGAAGCAGCCTCCGCAGGGAGCGGAGTTCGCTGCAACTACTCTCTGACCGGGTTCCCAGCCAGTTACATTTGAACCAACTTTTTCAATTATTCCCGCAAATTCGTGCCCGAAAACAGCAGGAGGTTGAATCATCCGCGCATGATTTCCGCGGCGAAATACCTTCACATCGGTTCCACAGGTAAGGGCAGCTTTAATTCGGACCTGCACTTCACCAGGCGCAGGCTCAACGATTGGAACCTGCTCGATGCGCACATCTTCTTTCCCATAAAGTACCGCGGCCGTCTGATATTGTTCATTCATGAAACTGATGTTACCTGATAACTAGGGTTGCAATAGATCAACAATGGGATGTCTGGATTAAAACTTTAGAAATGAGTGCGTTATTCAGGAACCACCATAATTTTCATCGAGCTGCCGCGGGGATGCGAGGCTAGATCAATTGCTTCGTTTATCTGCTCCAATGGAAGCTGGTGACTGATGAGTGTGCGGACATCTACCTTCCGAGAAAAAATAAGATCGGCAGCTTCCTCCTGAAGCGTGATGTCGCTGGAGTAGGAGCCGATAAGACTCTTTTCCAGCATGCAGACTTCGCCTGCATCGACATCGATGAAATCCTGAAGGCGAGTCTGTGCGAACAAAAGTACCTTCCCGCCGGGGCGAATAGAACAGAAGGCATCCGGAATAACACTGGAGGCAGGAACCGCTACAATTGCTGCGTCGGCGCCTCTGCCATCGGAAATGCTTTTTATCGCTGCGTTGAGTTCGCCGCTATCCGGGTTGACTGCGTAATCTGCACCCAGGTGCATCGAATGCGCAAGACGATCCTCGGATTTATCGGACACTATCACATGCGCGCCCGCGATTTTGCAAAGCTGAGTAAAAAGCATGCCAATAGGACCCTGCCCAATAATGAGTACGGTATCATCGCTTGAAATACCTGCTAATCGAACGCCTTTCAGGCAGGTATTCAATGGCTCAACGAAACTGGCTTCCGCAAAAGAGATATCCTCAGGAATTCGAACCATTCCACTCGCAGCACACCAATCCATGACGCGAACATACTCAGCAAAACCGCCTCCAGCAGGTTCAAAACCAGCCGTTACTCCGGTTTGTTTATAGGTGGGGCACTGGGCAAATGACCGTCTGGAACAGTAATGGCAGCTCGGCAGCATACAGGGAACATGGTGATTAAGCGCAACTCTATCGCCTATGTTCCATTCTGTAAGGCCTTCCCCTAAGGACGCGATGACGCCGGTGGTTTCATGCCCAAAAATGCGCGGCGGCGGCACAAGACCATACT
The DNA here is from genome assembly GCA_038203935.1 of Chthonomonadales bacterium. Taxonomy (GTDB): domain Bacteria; phylum Armatimonadota; class Chthonomonadetes; order Chthonomonadales; family Chthonomonadaceae; genus JANXSG01. Next base: position 19,143 of record JBBRDM010000039.1, on the reverse strand, counting down.
CGATTTTTTTCAGGTCCGTTCCGCATACCCCACAAACCTTTACCCGAACGAGCACTTCATTCGGGCCGATTTGAGGAATAGGGACATTTTCCAGTTGAATATGGCCGGGGCCGCGGTAGACCGCCGCTCGCATCAGGCGCGCTGCTCAGGAGTGGTGACGTCGGGAACGTCCACTCCGAGTGCTGTCGCAAGGTCGATTTGATGCTCTTGTTCTTGCACCAGAATATCTCGAATATTACCAGCAATAGCGTACTCTCCCAGTGCCTCACACTGCCGTACTCGAACGCGATAGTTGGCTATCGTTTCATTTTCATTATCCAGATCGAATCGCAGCATATCTTCTGCTTTGTCCGATGTCTTCACCAGTTTGGGAGTGACGGTTGGCATGCCTCCGAGGTAGTCGATCTGGCCTGCAATAATCAATGCGTGCGCCAATTCCTCTCCAGCGTGCACTTCCAGCTCCTGCGCAATATTCATGTATTGAGCGCCTTTTAACACTTGCGAATAGTTGATATAGGCTATGATAGCCTGATATTCACGTGACAGGTCTTCATTCAGCAGCTCTATCAGTTTTTCACGAGAGATTTCATGAGAGTTTGAATCCGGCATCATTTCCTCCACATTTAGTGTGATTGAAGCGCCTTTCAAGAGGCGCTCAGGTGTTTTTTATTTCCATCTTCGAAGTCGGTTTTCCTGCATGGAAGCCACTCCAGCAGCTTTAGTATCGTACGAAACCCATACTATGCCAGCGCTCATACCTCTGAGAAATGTGGAGGTCATCTGTGATAGTTTAAGCTTATAAAATTTGAAAATATCCACGAACCTGGTTCGCTTATTCTGCTATAGCCAGCGCTTGATTTGTGTTATTGACCGCGTTATACCGTACTTCGATCTGGCCATCACGGACCTGCACTTCTAAACTGTGCTGATCATAAATTGCAGGGCTGTCCAGTACGCGTCCATCCGCCAAAGCAAATCGTGAGCCATGCCAGGGGCACCGAATACTATCTCCTTCAAGAGTACCGGCAGAAAGCGGTCCTCCCAGATGCGGGCAGTTATTTTCCAGCGCGTAGATTCGTCCATTTTGCTTCACGAGCAGGACTGGCATACTCTCGGCATAGACACAGGTGGGTGTATTTGCCGGGAGTTCATCAAGAGCCAGGACAGGTGTAAATTTTTGCGGTAAATCTTCTGCATCCGAATGATTGATACCTATCTTTTCCTCATATACCAGCGCGCCACCCAGGTAGGCAGCTGCGGTAACTATGGCCATTCCTAAAAATCCATAGGCAAGTCCAGCGCCTCTATTATTTTTTCTGCGCATGACCCACGAAGCGGCATAGAGAGCTGTGGCCGTACCATTTAGAATTCCGTGCACCAACCCGATTCTGCGCGCTCTGCCATCGATTTTATGCCAATCGGTGAGGCCGGTAACTGCCGATCCAAGGGCTCCGGCCAACCCAATACCAATTGCCGCATCTGAGCCTGCAGAAAGTTCATTTCGGCCAGTGCCTGCTTCAATAAGATCAAATACGGCTGCTATCGACCAGGCTCCTAATGGTATATCCGTTAAAATGGGATGTAAGGGGTGACCAAATCGCATTCCGTGCAGAGCGTTTTCGATTTTTTGCCCGGTCTCACCAGCGGCCTTAAAAGTATTTGCCACTGCATTCTGAAGCGCATCTTCTGCCGGTTCCATCCAGTCCTGCCGGGCTATCGCAGAGGTGATTAGTTCTTCGTTCAATTTTTTGGCCCTCTTGTTAAATTAACTCTCGAACTTTATCTGAAAGTACAGTCATTGCGATCTTCATTCGATTTGGCTCACCATGGATCAAAGCCTGAGCCATATGTTTTGCCTGTTCTATATCTATTTTAGGAGGCATAGGTGGTTCTAAAGGATCCACCAGCGCTTCCACTATAACGGGGCCTGACATTGCCAGCGCCTGATCCAGAATATTTCCGCAATCTGCTGGATTCTCAATAGTGAAGCCTGCTCCTCCGCATGCCCTGGCAAACGCAGCGAAATCGATAGGCTGCAGCTCTACTCCATATTCGGGATTGCCCAGGAATACCATCTGTTCCCATTTGATCTGGCCCAGTGTATTATTTTTGATGATAATGATTTTGATCGGCAGCTTGTATTTCACTGCAGTGGCAAACTCTGCCATCAGCATCGAGAAGCCACCATCTCCTACAAACGCTACGCACTGGCGATCCGGGTAGGCAATCTGAGCAGCTATGGCGTAGGGAAGCGCCGGAGCCATGGAGGCAAGGTTGCCGGAGCAGGAGTGCATCTGGCCTCTTTTTGCTTTGATGTGCTGCGCCCACCAGCTGGTGTTTGTGCCTGAATCGCAGGATAAAATAGCGTTTTCTGAGAGCCTCTTATCCAGTTCGTAAGCTGCCACCTGCGGCTTCATCGGCATATCCTGGCGGGTTCCTCTTTCCTCTATCAGAGCATTCCAATCCTGCATTCCCTGCTGCGCCTTTTCTAAAAAACTGCGGTCTGTATTACGATTCAAGAGGGGGAGCAGGGCTTTTAATGTCGATTTACTGCTGCCGATGAGCCCGACTTCAACAGGATATCTCAAACCAATTCGAACCGGATCCGAATCGATTTGAACTCCCCGAGCATGGCCAGGTTTTGGATAGTATTCGATATATGGGAACGAGGTACCCACCATGAGCAGGGTGTCACAAGTTTCCATAGCATCTTGTGAAGGTCTTGTCCCGAGCAGGCCGATTCCGCCTGTTGTGTATGGGCTGTCATCTGGAACGCAGCATTTCCCAAGAAGCGGCTTCACTATCGGTGCAGCCAGCTTCTCGGCCAGCTCCTCCAGCTCTTCAGTTGCAGCCAGAGCGCCTCTGCCCGCAAGGATCACAATCTTTTTCCCTGCATTCAGCACTTCAGCTGCCCGGCTCAGATCTTCACTGGATGGAAGTGCCGCCCGCATTCCGAACGCCTCCGAAACATGATTTGGAAGATTTCGCTTTGAACGGGATCCATCGCGTACATCCATCTCCTGGAAGTCTGTTGGAAAGGTGATGCTGGCTACGCCGCGATAGCTCAGTGCGGTGCGGCATGCGAGGTTGACTACGTTTTCAACATGATCCGGCCCCATGATTTTCGCATTATACAGTGAGACATCAATAAAGAGTCGATCCAGATCAACATCCTGCTGCTGGCAGGTGTCTTCCAAATCATGAAATGCTGCCCCGGTGATTGCCAGCACAGGCTGTCCATCCAGTTTGGCATCGTATAGTCCGTTTAAGAGATGAATTCCACCTGGGCCGGAAGTCGCAAGACAAACACCGAGCCGCCCTGTATATTTTGCATATCCGCAGGCCATGAAAGCAGCTGATTCTTCGTGGCGTACCTGTATGAAGCGAATTTTTTCCTGCTGTTTTCTCAGGGCTTCCATGATACCGTTTATGCCATCGCCCGGAAGACCGAATATCGTGTCCACGCCCCATTCCATCAACTGCTCAACGAGCACATCCGAGGCAGTTTTCCCCATCTTTCCATTCCTTTCCAGAACTTCTTAAGCAATCAGCCGGTAAGTGAATCTTGTAAAATGGAGACTCAGGCAATCAGGCTAATGTTCCGGTAAGCAGAGAGTGCCAGCGGATATATCAGGTCGGAAAACTGATAAATTGAATTAGGGATATATCAACTTTTGAGGCACTAATCAAGCGGTTCATTTTTTAAAACCACCAGTTTTTACCATTTTTTTGGCTGCGAAGGAAGGAATGAAAGTGTATGGAGGAGGAGGGAAAATTATGTGACAAAGAGGAATACAAGTGCAGACGGTTTATATTGCGATGAATGCAGATAGGAAGCTTCCTTCTGTTAACCCATATGCCTGCGGAAAATATTCACCCCCCAGATTTCAAATCCGAGTTTTCTATACAGCGATTCTGCGGGACTGCCAGATTCTGTACAGAGGTAGGTTACTGAGTTACCAGCAGATAACGATTCATGCACGGCTGCAGATATCATCGCCGCAGCGACGCCCTGTCTTCGATACTTTGGCAGTGTGATGACGCTGTCGATGCGTCCCCATCCATCCCAGCAAAAAATATCGCATGCGCCGGCAATTTCTCCGTCTATTCTTGCTTCGTAGAGAGTATTTTCCGAACGTCCTGCTTCACGTGCCAACACCAGCCGCCATTGATCTTCTTCGTAAGTTCCGATATCTTCATGAACCGCAGTGTTTATCCAATTTTCAATTTGATTAGGCCGGGCAGGTTTTTCAAATTGAACCACTTCGATTTCTGAATTATGAGGCACTGCAATGTTTGCCCCCGCATACTTCATCCAAAGTGTGTTTCCATAAACTGGTGTAATGCCAATACGTCTCAGCTCGATACCTACTCCCTGCTCTTCCGAGATCGAATCCAGATCTACTACCGCCGTCATATTTCTTTGTTTGAAAAATGCGGCGATTTGAAGTGCATCCGTTTTGGTATTTCCGCTGGAAGCACGGACACGTATGGCTCTATTTGCGGACTGATAAAGGCTGACAGCAGGCGCAGCCGCAAACCACGCTCCGGGAGTACGTATAATTTCATCCTCAAAGTTCGCGCAGTGAACCTCGTGCGCAATCAAGCGTTCAAGTATCTCGATTTCCAAATGTCACCTCTCGATTCACTTCAAATTACTTAGCAGGTTCACCATTTTTTTTTGAAATATCTACGCTGGTGATGCTGTCAGCGTCATTTTACCGTTATATATTTTTTTTCGATTATAATTTTCCCGACACTCTTAGTATGTCCTATCAGAAGGAATTCGGCATGAAAAATGTGAATATCCGAAATATAGAGGAAACTCGTAGACTTTATGCGAACTTCTGGAGGCTTACTTGCAATCTTTTTTTAATATATTACGAATTCAAAAGTTGGGTATTTTTGCCTTTTTGCTCACCCTGCTTTGCAATCCTGTCCTGGCTCAGAATACACGTGCAGAAGGATCTGCGTTTCAGCCGCCGAATGCCTCTCCACACTATGCCCGCAGCCGTGATTTCCATGTACGACATATGAAGCTGGAGTTTGTGATCAATGCCGCGGCACACTCCGCTGAAGGCGTGGTCACGCACTATCTTTCCTCCTTCAAAGACGGCCTCAGCGTGCTGACTTTCGATGCGGGTGATAATCTTAAAATTCACGCCTGTAAAATTGACGGAACCTCGGCGAGCTTTCTCAGGATGCCCGGAAAAGTAATCGTGGTGGCAGGAATACCGCTGCAGCGAGGAAAAGAGGCTGCTGTACAGATAGCTTATGAGATGCCATCCGGACGTAATGGCGGCGGAGCCAATGGCATCGGTGGTTTCACCTGGATAGACCCGAGGCTGAGTGACCCGGATCGGAAACCAGCATTCTTCACGCAGGGAGAGACAACAACCAATAGAAACTGGGTACCTTGTTTCGATGCGCCGAATGATAAGTGTACCAGCGAGAGTATAGTGACTGTTCCGGACAATTGGGAAGTAGTGGGCAACGGCCGCGATGAGGGCAGCAGTCGAAATGCAGAAAAAAACACACGCACGTTCCACTTTAAGATGAATCAGCCTCATTCCACCTATCTGTTTTCGCTTGCCGGAGGCGAATTCGATGTCAGAAAATCGAGCTGGCAGGGAGTTTCTTTAGTATATGTGACTCCGAAAGGCAAAGGGGATCTTATTCCAGGTTCATTCGGTAATACTCCGGACATGCTCAGTTTTATTTCTAAACTCGTGGGAGTCAAATATCCCTGGCCAAAATATGCTCAGGATGCGATGTATGATTTCGGCGGTGGCATGGAGAATGTGAGTGCGACCACGCTTGGAGAAGGAAGTCTTACCGATCTTCGGGCAGGTGTCTACCCTATGAGTTCTCTGAATTCGCATGAACTTTCACATCAGTGGTTTGGCGATTTGGTGACCTGCAAAGACTGGGGCGATATCTGGCTCAACGAGAGCTTCGCTACCTTCTTCGAAATGCTCTATCTGGAGCATCTTCAGGGAGAAGACGTCTATGCGCAGGAGCGGGAGAACAATCGGCTGCAGTATCTGCGCGAAGCAAATAATCGCTACAAACGCCCCTTATCCATCAAACTCTACTCCAATCCAGACGTGCTGTTCGATGGTCACACCTACCCCAAAGGCGGGGATATTCTGCACATGCTCCGCCGTATCCTTGGAGACGATGCGCTTTTCCGGGGTCTTGGCCACTATCTCCGTGAGAACATGTACAAACCGGTGGATTCGCACGACCTGGAAAAAGCGATTATGGAAGAGACAGGCCAGAATGTGGAGCCGTTCTTCGATCAATGGATATTCAAGCCGGGTCACCCTATTCTCGATTCCGAGTGGCGCTACGATGAGGTGTTTCATGAAGTGGTGCTGACGATTAAGCAGACTCAGGATACTGCCGATGGAACGCCTATATACTCCATTCCGCTGAACATAGCGATGCTGAGAACCGAGGCTGGAACTGGAGCGGAACGTACGCAGGTAAACCTGGACAAGGCTGTTCAGGAGTTTCGGATATCCGTGAAATACAAACCGGATGTCGTTCTCATCGATCCCGACCATGATATCCTGAAGGAGACAAAAGAGATTCAGCGCACCCCGCTTGAGCTCACTGCGATTCTTCGCAACGCCCCCTGCATACTGGACCGAATGGAGGCCCTCAGAAAATTTGCACCATTAGTTTCGAAACTGAGTGATACCGACTTGAAAACAGTGCAGGATGCCTACAAATCCGATCCAAGCGTCCGTATGAGAGCAGCGCTTCTGCGAAAACTTGGGGAGACAAAACGTGAAGATTTCCGCCCCCTCTTCAGAGAAGCGGCTGCCGGTAAGGATCAGGAGATTAGGGCCGTTGGCTTTGAAGCGCTGGGAAACCTGAAGCTTGACCCAGTGGATGAGAAATCGCTTAAGGCGGCGGCAGTGAGTGACAAAGAGCAGTACATCGTGGTGGGAGCCGCAATGAACGCTCTGGAAAAATGGGATAAATCAGCCTACATCGACGATTTCAAACACTGGCTGTCGGCCCCTTCATTGCGTTACCGCATGACGAATATTGCTATGAATTTGATTTCCCAGGCGCCCGAAGACAAAGCCGTTCCGGTTTTAATCGACGCTCTGAGTTCAAAGCATGCCTACGGGGTTCGAAAATCTGCGCTACAATCTATGGGACTCTATTTTCAAAAGAATAAAATGATCGATGATTCGATAGTTGCTGCGCTGAAAGATCGCACCAATCCCTCTATACAGCTTTTTGCGATGGGGGCGGCAAAAGTTCGCCTGGTAAAAGATGCCCTTCCAGCCGTTAAAGAACTGACAAATTCTCAATTTTCAGAGCTGAAAGCAGCCGCAATCGAAGCTGCTAAATTTATCGAGGCGGGTATTCCTTCCCCACCACAGCCCGTTCGAAGAAGAGCGGGAGAACCAGGCCCTATTCCACTACCGCCTGCGAAATAGAGGGACTATGTTTTATCTATTTGTGCGCTCCATTGTATGGGTGCTGCTTCATATTATCTATGCCTGTGTGGGTGGAATCCGGTTTGAAGGGAGAAATAACGTTCCCCGCAAAGGTGGAGTGCTTATTACCCCGAACCATATAAGCGATGCAGATCCGCCGACAATATGCCTTGCTTTGCCTCGAACTTGCTGGGTAATGGCTAAAGAAGAGCTTTTTGATATGAAAGTTGTAGGTACGCTGATTCGGTGGCTGCAGGGATTTCCAATAAAGCGCGATACTGCAGACAGAAGCGCACTTCGACGAGCGGAGGAGCTTCTGAAAGCCGGCGAAGCAGTCGTGATATTTCCCGAAGGCAGAATTAGTGAAAATGCAGAGCTTTTGCCGATACTGCCCGGTGCGCTTCTGGCAGCGCAGCGCGCAAATGTACTCGTGGTGCCAACGATTCTGATCAACACCAATCTTGTAATGCCTTATACCAAACTGATTCCCAGGTATGCTGGAAAGCGAACGATTGTACGCTTTGGCCCGCCCGTTTCCGTTGCAGAGCTCACCGAAGGCGCTAAAGGCGGCGATAAATTAAAGCAGGGCGCTGAAAGACTCGGGCAGATTTTACTCGCCCTTCAGCAAAACAAGCCATACCCTACATTTGACAATGAGCCACACCTGAAACCCCATTCCGAAGCAGACCCCATTATTGCATGAAAAAAAGACATCTTCTTTACCACTATTGACAGAGGGATATCCTTTGTATATAATGTTTACATGGGTACTATTTTGTCCCTAAACTGCCATATTGCCATTACAATTTCAGAAGGCAGTCGAGTTATTCAGCCTTCCATATACTCCTCACTTTTAAATGGAACCACTAAGCGGATAATTACGTCTAACTTTTCGTGTATATATATTATAGGCAGAACAAAGCAGATATCATACATTGATAATCTAAATCAAATTAGCAACTACGATTTAACTCCTTCTCAAGCTGTATTTCTCATCGACCTCGACATCTTTGCGTTTCAATACTGCGGCATGAGTATTATGTCCAGATACTTTATGTAAAGATCCAGAACAATGAACTGAAATCGGACGAATATGTGGAGATAGGGCATGAAGCCAACGAAACAGATGAGTAAAATATCCATTATTATAAGAGAGATTTTACGGTGCTCCAGGTGGAGATTCTAACCGAATGAGAACGGTAACCCCAGCAGAACGGGATTTAGCCCGTATTATATGGGAACAAGCGGGCAATCAGCCCGCGTCGCCTCAGGGCCAGAATTTAATGACAGCCACTTTTGAAAAATTGAGGCTGCATCTGTTAAAACTAATCGGTGTAATGGGATTTCAGACTATGTTCGCGCGCGCATTGGCGCTGGCAAAATTAGAAATCGATTGGCTTCATGATGTTCAGATCGATCAAGATGGTTCATTGATAGGTTTTGTCGAAGCTGCATTCAAGTCGGAAACTAACGATGCAGCTGAGGGAGGAATTGCTTTGCTTGCTCATCTCCTGAGTTTACTGGATAATTCCATTGGTGAAATATTGACATTTCGTCTCGTGAAAAGTATATGGCCTGAAATATCTGACGAATCGATCCTTTTTAATGCAGGGGAGGGGCCATAATGCAAAAGCATTCCAGAGTGAATATACGCATACTGGCAACCGGTGTTATTGGCCTCGATACGACAATGGGAGGCGGTCTGCCAGAGCTCTCTTTTAATATTATCGCAGGCGCGCCTGGCAGCGGCAAAACGACATTGGCGCATCAGATAATGTTTGCCAACGCGACTGAAGAGAGGCCCGCTCTCTATTTTACTGTTCTTGGTGAGCCGGCTCTCAAGATGATGCGCTATCAACAGCAGTTCAGTTTTTACGATTTTGAAAAGCTTACAGGCGCTATCCGTTTCATCAATCTCAGCCAGCTTGTGCTGGAACAAGACCTGAACGCCGTGCTCGCAGAGATCATCAGAGAGGTGGAAGCTGCCAATCCTGCGATAGTTGTTGTAGATTCCTTTCGAACAATCGTTCGCAAAGCAGAGTCAGGTGTTCCTTCGGATAATGAGCTGCAGTCTTTTGTACAGAGACTGGCTTTGCATCTCACTTCCTGGCAGGCTACCACATTTCTGATCGGAGAGTATGTTGAGAGTGAAATACGTGATAACCCCGTTTTCACTGTGGCGGACGGGCTGTTCTGGCTCAGCCAAAATGTAGAGCGGAACTCCATAGTGCGCAAAATGCAGATTATCAAACTTCGGGGACAGGCTTCTATACCCGGACTGCATACGTTTCGAATTACGGATAATGGACTGCAGGTATTCCCGCGGACATTCGGGCTAATCGGTAAGAAAGTAAAACCGAGGTCCCAAAAGCGTCTATCCACCGGAATTCCTGAACTTGATGCGATGATGGGAGGCGGCATTTCTGAAGGTGACAGCGTCATGGTAGCAGGCTCATCGGGTACAGGCAAATCCATTCTTTCAGCACAGTTTATCGCGGAAGGCATCAAGCAGCGAGAGCCGGGGATCGTAGCAGTATTCGAAGAGCTTCCGCAGGAGTATACGCTGCGTGCAAAGACATTCGGGCTGGATCTGGCTTCACCTCAGAACGACGGAATGCTGAATCTGCTCTATCTCCGTCCTCTCGATCTTTCGGTCGATGAGACACTGACCGAGATTCTCGATGCAGTTGAGAAGATCCAAGCCAAACGCGTTGTAATTGATTCACTCGCGGGTTTCGAAATGGCTCTGGCGCCTGCTTTCCGCCAGGATTTCAGAGAGTCGCTCTACAGAATGATCAGCGCTATGACCGGAATCGGCGTTACCGTTTTCAGCACTGTCGAACTTCCCGAGTCGTTCACCGATCTTCTATTCGATCCGCACGCCATCTCATTCCTCACAGACGTTATCATTCGTTTCCGGTTTGTAGAGATAGAGGGTAGGCTTCGCAAGATAATGATGATCATTAAGATGCGAGGCGGCAACCACAGCAAAGAGATCCGTGAATATGAGATCACGGATAAAGGTATCGTGCTTGGCGAAATGATACGGGGCTACCGAGGGCTTGTCAGCGGTATCCCTATCCCAATAGATCCGGCCTTTAGTCCGGAACCCGATATCAAGCCCTTCAGAGAACGAGAGAATTAACTATGCGTGAGCCTGGAGCTAGAAGTAAGTCGAATATCATCGTCCTATCACGGCGACGTAACTATGCCACGGAGCGTTCTCCTCTGCCTTTGATTGCTGCTGAAGGAAGCTCGCATCGCGTTCAGTATGTGAACAGCGCTTTTTGTAAGCTGGTGGGAAAGGAGCGCAAAGATTTGATAGGCAGCAGCTTCTCCTCGGTGGTGCCGGAAGGCGCGGATAACCACTGCCTGGAGCTGATGGATCGTGTCTATCTCACCGGTAAGTCAGAAAGGCTTTTAGATCAAGAGCACAGGCACACAGCTTCAAACCTAGTCTACTGGACTTATAATGCCTGGGCTATACTCGATAGAGAAAACCATCCCACCGAAGTGATGATGCAGATCACGGATACTACCGAAACCGCATTAACCAATCTGAGCCTCGAAAAAGTTAATGAAGAGATCAAGAAGATCAATGAGGCGCTGCTTATAAGCAGTATTCGTGTACAGGAATTCGCAGACACCGAGCAGGAGCGAACGCAGGCAAAAAAGCTGGAAAGCATAGGCAGACTCGCAGGCGGCTTAGCGCACGACTTCAACAATCTGCTTACGGTAATCACAGGTTATACACAGCTTGCCACCGAGATATTAACGCCGGAACATGAAGTGCAGATATATCTGAAAAATATCGAACGCGCAGCGGAGCGTGCCGCGAAACTTACCGCCCAGCTTCTGGCGTACGCTCGCAAACAGATTATAGCTCCAAGAGTGGTAAATATAAATACTCTAATCTATGGTATAGATAAAATGATTGTTCCTTTAATTGGGGATAATATTCAACTGGATATAAAAACTAATCCGCATATCGGGCTGGTCAGTATCGATCCCGGCCAGTTTGAACAGTTACTTATCAACCTGGTGGTGAACGCCAGCGATTCCATGCCGACCGGCGGTCATCTGGCTATCCATACTTCTGAGCGGATGCCGAAAATAAGAACGGTTCAATCTGCGCAAGAAAACAGAGCAGATCGTTATGTACTTCTTTCAGTCAGCGATACGGGTGAAGGCATATCAGAAAAAGTGATGGGCAATATTTTCGAGCCATTCTACACCACCAAGGCGTTTGGCAAAGGCACTGGCCTGGGGCTTGCTACATGTTATAGTATCGTGAAGCAGGCGGGCGGCAGTATCGAAGTCGAAAGTGAGCTGGGTATTGGCAGTACTTTTAACATCTTTTTCCCCGTTGTAAATGGAGTAGTCGAGGCCCCGCGAATACGCGAGAATCCCGTTCTGCCAAAAGCGTCCGGCGTAATATTTCTGGTAGAAGATGAGCGGATGGTACGTGAGATTGGTTTTACATCACTTACACGCCAGGGATACACCGTGATCGAGGCTGAAGATGGAGTGTCTGCCCTTCAAAAGATTAACGCATATGAGGGAGAAATCGACCTCCTGGTAACCGACGTGATGATGCCATATATGGGAGGAAAAGAGCTGGCTCAGCATCTTCGATTAATCCGGCCTCAGACCAAAGTTCTTTTCGTTTCCGGCTATACGGATGCAGCATTCAACAAATTGGGAGTACTGGACCCTGATATAGCATTCATGCAAAAGCCTTACTCCGTTTCCGATCTTCTTCTTAAAGTATATGAAGTTTTGAACTCTTCTTCCAACGAACTACCAACAGCATAACAGTTATCCTATTTTGAAAAGCTCGCCTGCTTAACATGACATCGTTTTTGCCAGATATTTTTAAAATCTCGCTCTTCTCTATTTACAATGTTTATCTCCAGATACATCCCTATTTCCTCATGGTATTTTTCTTTTTTTCTCGAACAAACAGCTTATTTTTACGTCAAAGTAGTTATTGAATCTAGTAAAATACTCTGAATTTCAAGTAACAAGTGCCTCGATTTGCACGTATATGCATATATGGGATTAATCTTAATTCGAGCCATAGGAAGGAAAGTAACCATGGGTCGTAAAGTTAATATGGGAACAGGAATTAACCTTCTATTTCTGTTGGCCAGTGGATGTATTTTAACTGGAAGTTCCGTTATTGCGCAGAGCCCCACAGGTGATTATAAGGTCGGAGAGAAAAAAGCAGACAACTCTGATAATGATCTTTCCAGATCTTCTACCCCTCAGCAGCGGGCCGCCCGTATCGACTACGTGAATGGAAATGTTACCTGGCGAGCCCGGGAAAAGGATAAATGGAGCAAGGCCGGATCAAATGTTCCCGTCCGGGAAGGCGCTCAAATATGGGTAACCGATGGCGGGCATGCCGAGGTGCGCTTCGATGATGGCAGCCTGCTTCGCCTTGGCAACAACTCGGTGGTTACTTTGAAACACATTTTTCGAGACGATGATGGCGAGTTTACTCAGATAAATATGATCTCTGGGCTTGCAACACTGATGCCCAAACAGAAGCAGTCCCTTTTCGAGGTAGATACTCCGCTGGTTTCACTGCATGCGACCGGTCCTGCTCATGTTCGTATCGGCGTGGGTGATGATATTGAAGTGGCGGTGCGATCTGGCTCGGTAAATGTAGAAGGCAAACTTGGAAAAACCACGGTGCGTAGTGGCGACTATCTCTCAATAGACCATAATACCACCGCGTATGCCCTAAAAGATCTTCCTGCACCCGATAGCTGGGAAAGATGGAACGATGACTGCGATGATAAGCTGGCTGGCATAGATCACTCTAACCGCTCCGGCCCGTGGCCAGTATACGTACCAGGTCCAGTTTATGTACCGGAACCTTCGTATTGGTTCTCGTTTGATTTTGGCCGTCCTTACTACGGATATCACGGCTGGCGAGGCGGAGGATTCCACGGACACCGCTGGTAAAACGGAACATTCACAAACCTATTCAGGCCGTACGCCTCTTTCGCTCTTTGAGCGAAAGAGGCGTTTTCAACATTAGGATACTGAATAAGATAGTCGATTCGTTATATTATGAATTGAATTCTTGCTGTTTCAGTGACACTTATTTGCCTGTAAAATCCGTCAGTTTGAACATCGGAATTTCGGACTTCTCAAGCAAAATCTTTTCCATCTATATTTACCGTTGAAAGCCGTACTTAAAAGTATTTACAATAGCGTTCGGGTTGTTCGTAGAATAAAGCAATTGGTGTGATTGTTCACTATAAATTCAGTTCGTGATTATGGATCTATCGCTGGCAACTAGATATGCACATAATTGAAGAATCCTATATGGTACAATACCAAGGAGGAGTTTTCAATGACTACAACAATAGATGTCGCTAATACCCATACACCTCTCTCTGAATTAGTCTCTCTAGCTCTGACAGGAGCCGAAGTTATACTTTCTGACGGGGAAAAACCGCTGGTACGGTTAGTGCCGGTGATACCAATTCCGGCTGTCCGGATTGCTGGATTGCATAAGGGAGCAATCTGGACTAGTGATGATTTCGATGCGCCATTATCCGATGAGTTTTGGTTAGGGCAAGAATGAATCTACTGCTTGATACCCATATTTTTATATGGTGGGACAGTCAACCAGAGAGACTATCGTCACAAGCAGAATCCCTTTTGCATGATCCCAAAAATAGTATTTATCTAAGCATTGTGAGCGTATGGGAAATGCAAATCAAGCAGCAATTAAATAAACTTCAATTTCATAAACCATTGTTTGACCTGGTTGAAAATCAGCAGCGATCGAATGGATTGAAAATAATGCCCATTCAACTTGAGCATATTTATGCCCTCGATAAATTACCCCTAATTCACAAAGATCCGTTTGATCGATTGCTTATCGCACAAGCTCAGATTGAGAATTTAATTCTGGTCAGCGTAGATGCCGCCTTTTCGCATTATCCAATAGTTGTCAAAGGGTAAAGAACGTTAAACCGGCAGCCCTACATCAAAGTCACCACAAATTGCCTAATGACTTGTATCTACAAGAAAAAAAACCGACTCGTAGACTAGCTCGCGAGATTAGTTTATCTAAAATGAATGCGAAAACTGATTTTTGCTTAGATCTGTATATCGCGATTTGAAAAACACTTAAATTAGAATGTGAAACAGCACATGATTTATTGGACGTCTTTAGACATCAATTAAGAAGTAAAAAAATCAGAGGGTTATTTGACATATCATCGATTAATCCTTATATATTTCTTGCCAGTCTAGATAAAAATTAATTTATGATTCTCCCCAAAAAAATACGCTTAATTGATTATAATTAGCGAATTCAGAAAAAAGCGGAGTAGACCTATATGGTCCAGTCGAATAGGACACCAAGCGTATTGGAGCGGTCTTCCTGAAGAAGCCGATAGGCTTCTTTTGCTTTTTCCGGGCGGAAACGGTGCGATATCAAATCGGCGGTTCGCATATCCCGGCGTTCCACATATTTGAAAAAAAGCTTGACCATCTCCTTGTGGCTCCACATCGCATAGTCGCTGGTAGCGGGCGGCGGATTAGTATCGTGCGCGGAGTAGATTCGAAGCCCGCGAGTCACCAGATCTTTTGTCATATGCTGCTTGGATGGTGTTCCGGTATCTCCTAACACCATTAATTTTCCAAGCCGGCGAACCAGCGGAAGCGCAGATTCCAAAACCGCAGCGTTGCCAGTTACATCATAGACGACATCCGCGCCGTTCCCATCGGTAATATCCATTACTTGCCGGGCTGCAAGTTCCACCGTAGTATTCAGTCCGATAGTAGCCCCATGCCCGCAGGCAGTTTCTACCCGTTTCGCCCCGGGGTCGATTACGATTATTTCACGTGCGCCAAGCAGCCTGGTATACTGCGTAACAAGCTGCCCCAGCGGCCCAGCCCCAACGATCACGACCGTATCACCCAGTGCATGTTCTACCTTGCGAACACCATTCTGAACGATTGAAGCCAGCCCAAACCAGGAAGCTTCCTCATCATGAACCGCATCCGGAATATGATGCAGGCGCAGGGAGGGCACACGGTTGTACTGCCGATGAAACGAACGAGCCGCCACTCTTTCCCCTTCATGAAAATCAGGAACCTCACTGCCAACAGCGACCACATGGCCAATCTGCAAATAACCCGGAGAGAATGGATATTTCACCCAGCTATCCCAGTGGGTACCGGTTTCGAACAACCTGGCAAAACAGATGCCTTCTGTTCCTGTGCTGATAAGTGACTTATGCGATTGCACGAGCACTTCGTTCGGCGCGAGATCGCCTACTGGTTCGGTGCGCGTTTCGACCTGTTTTTGCCCTGTAAACACAATATTCAGCGACTGCACAATCTTCCTCCAAGCCTGGCGCTTCCAGGACGATTAGTATCGATTTTCTTTTCTCAATCTTTCTTAATATTACTTAAGAGCTTAATACACGCCCTCATCCCCTTGAGAAATGCACCTCACCCCAACCCCTCTCCTGCCCGCTCGTTATAAATGCACCTCACCCTCTATTCATCGGCAGACGACGGAGCATCTGCCCTACTGATTCCTTTTATTTCTCGGCAGGCGAAGGAGCATCTGCCCTACTGATTCCTTTTATTCCTCGGCAGACGACGGAGCATCTGCCCTACAGTTCACTCGTTCCATTTTAAGACTGAGCAATTGCTAGTGCTTATACGTTCCGCTTCACTAATGCAAGCAAAATTAGAGTTTGAAGTATTACGAAATCGGGATGGGAGTTTATTAAAATGCATCTGTTTTTTCCGTGTGATGCGTGTATTCCGTGGTTAAAAAATTTGTTAAGGATTGGGCTTACGAACTGCGACGGGCCGTAAAATTTTAGCACGTTCTGGAGTTAGCCGCGAAATCAGTTCATCCGAATATCGATAGCCTAATCGCGTGCTGCCCCACACGGGGCCGTATCGGTAGACAATGGTGCGACGAAGGCCTGATTTTGTGCGGGACGCCCCGCCATGGCAGATAGAATCTACAAACAGGACGGCATCGCCAGCCTTCAGGAATACGGGAACTGCTCCCTCTACCGCCTCTGGCGGGTCTGACATCATATTTTCATAACCCTTTTCGAAGGTTGGATGCACAATCTGAGATTTATGGCTGCCCGGAATAACCACTGTCGGGCCATCGCCCAGTTCCAGAATGTCCGTCAGCGCCAGCAGGATATTTATCTGGCCGCAGTGCCACTGTCCATCCGTATAGTTGTAACGGAGACGAGTTCGATTAAGATGTCCGCCCGAATGAATATTTATCAGTTCCGATGGGCCGCGCAGAGTCGCAAAACACTCGTCAATGAAGAGCCCTTCATTTCGGCCCACATAGCGCCGAACATACTCATGCCAGCCAGAATGATCGATGAGATTTTCGAAGGCTTCACCACCCTCTACAATATTCTGGTAATTGCGCCCATCGATTTCCTGATGATAAGAGTGGCCCTGAACGTTACCCCACCACTCTCCGTTTTTCAAGGGAGGAATGGCATCGATAGCGCTGTTAATAGACTGTACTTCCTCGGGACTAACAGCGCCTTCCAGAACCAGATAACCACGCAGGTCAAATAAATAGTCTTGCAATTGAGTTGGCATGGAGCGCTTTCCTCCTAATTCTTGCTAAAACATTTATATTCCTATGACTGGATAGGAATAGGAGAGAATGGCCTGGAAAATGCTTTGTAAGGCACTGCTCCAAGCCACGTTTCACGATGCAATTACATTCAATCAATCTGACAGAATTTAGTTATCGTACAGATTTAATTGATCCTGGCTGAGCTGTTCAGGAACCCAGTTGTGCACTTTCATCTGGCCGAATCGCACACTTTTTACGTGCCCATCTGCATACATTACATCCGTCATACCAGATTTTTGGGTGGTGTGCATATGGCGATAAGAGATCATTTTACAGAGGCCGGCCCAGAGAGTGGAAAGCTGGATATCAGCAGGACACGGGTCGATTCCCGGCCTTAAGGTCGTCATGTCTTCTCGCAGCCACAGTTGATAGTAGGAAAGGTTTGCCGCATCGGTATCCGAACTGGCGTTAGCGATTTCCCCATCTCCTCAGCGGGCAAAGTCGGTGAGGCTGGTATTGGGCGTCCCATCCGGTGCGAAACTCGGAACCAGTTCTGCTGCTGCAACACAGTCAGCCGGTGAGTTCACTGCAGCCAATGTTTTAGCTTCGTAGGGCCCCAGTCCCCACGGAGCTGCACCGCCGCCGAGAAGCATGGAGTTCGAGGCATAGCTCACTCCTCGGGTAGTAGAGTCTGAGGAACAGTGCCACACGCCTTTCAGGCTGGAATCATAATCCGCCCCAGGTTTAACCCCGCCCTTGATATAGGGGTCCACGGTCTCCCACCATGCGCCTACATAACCCCAGGCGAGCGGGTAAGTTTCGTCATAGTCCTGGGCATACATCATGACTGCCAGATCGATCTGTTTTTCATTGGAAACACAGCTGATCTGACGCGCTTTCTCTCTTGCCTGTGCAAAAACGGGAAAAAGTATTGCAGCTAGTATCGCAATTATTGCGATGACAACGAGCAGTTCGATCAACGTAAAGCCCGTTTGATTCCGATCACGAATGGTTGTGTGCATTGCCAGGTTCTCCTGTCTCGCTTATGTTTGCGAGGATTGTAGTGAAACACCTTTGTGTTACTAATCAGTCTGGAGGTATTTATATTGCAACGTACGCGGTTATGGGTTTCTCTTCAAATTGAGCGCTTCCTGCTTCAACTGAAAAGGAGCCCGCTGGCCAATTATAGCTAACAGCCTTTGCTGGTCCTCCTGACTCAGACTATTGAAATTTCCCGAACTTTCTGCAGCTTTCTTCTGAACAAATTCCCGATCTGCTTTTTCCTGTGCTGTAAGCGATCGAGCTGGCTCGCCGCCTCCTGAATTTCCGAAATTATGCCATAGCAGACCGCCCAGGATAAGTATAAGCACGGTAATGCTAGCGATGATGACCGGTAAGCCTGCGTTGGTTTTCGCTGTAAATATTGGTTTGGTCATAGAACGCTCCCTTCAATGCGATTGCTGTTGGGCTTGAATTAGTGCTTGGTATACCTCCTTCCACCCCGATAATTACCTGATGTATACAACTGCATACAATAGCAATTATACAGAGATTTGTAGCATTCGTCAAGCCTTCTCGAGTAACTATTTTGCTATAAGGTGAAGTATTTTAAATTGAAGGCTTTTGAATGAGGGTCAGCCATCTCAGTGAAGCATAGCCGTCCATCTCAATGCTTAACTGTTCGCCAGAAGACTGAATTTCGATTTGCGCTTCTGCCTTGTCCTTGGTGACTTCCAGCTTCTTTGGGCCATCCATACTTCCAGTCACACTAAGCTGTTCTGAAGTTTCAAACGGCACTATTCCCAGTCGTAAAGTATAAGTGCCTGGTGATGCACGAAACCGAAACCGCAAGCCTTTCCCCAACCGGCAGGCATGCTGAATATAAGAGTCATTTCTCCATATTTCATCGTTTTGCAGGGCCGCTGTCGGGCTGAAACCGTATCCTTTAGCTTCGTCATAAACGTCCGCAGCAAGAACCGGGGTGGACTTGCGATAATCACCAATCACAAATCCGCCGGCATCGTTCGCTGAACCAAATCCAAATAGATATGCTTTCAGCCCTCGCTCTTGTTTTAAAAC
>JBBRDM010000038.1:0-34200 GCA_038203935.1 Chthonomonadales bacterium | reverse complement strand
ATAGAGCATCAATCTCTCGAATCCCAGTCCAAATCCGGCATGCGGCGCTGTGCCGTATTTACGCAGCTCCAGATACCACCAGTAGGCCTGCTCTGGCAGCCCTTGCATACGGATTTTATCAAGCAGTACATCATACCGCTCTTCACGCTGGCTGCCTCCGATGATCTCCCCGATTCGCGGCGCTAATACATCCATTGCCCGGACCGTTTTACCATCATCGTTCGCCCGCATATAGAAGGCTTTGATTTCTTTGGGATAGTCGGTCACTGCCACCGGTTTTTTGAAAACCTGCTCGGTGAGATAGCGCTCATGTTCGCTTTGCAGATCTATTCCCCACTGAACCGGGAATTCCCATGACTGCCCGCTCTTCTCTAGAATCGCTATTGCCTCGGTATAAGTGATATGCTCAAAATCGCTGTTGACCACATTTTCAAGCGTTTCTAAAACGGTGTTGTCGATTCGCTTGTTAAAGAATTCAAGATCGTCCGGACATGCTTCCATCACCTCTTTGATAACCGATTTTAGGAAACTCTCTGCCAAAGCACGGTCGCCATCGAGATCACAGAAGGCCATTTCCGGCTCGATCATCCAGAATTCGGCAAGGTGGCGGGGAGTGTTCGAGTTTTCTGCTCGAAATGTAGGGCCGAAAGTATAGACGTTTGAAAATGCCAGAGCAAAAATTTCGGCCTCGAGCTGTCCGCTGACCGTGAGATAAGCCGGTTTGCCAAAGAAATCTTCCGAATAATCTGGTTTTCCTTTATGGTCACCTTCTTTGTACCTCGGTACATTCTGCAAGTCCAATGTAGTCACGCCAAACATTGCTCCGGCGCCTTCCGCATCTGAGGCTGTAATAATCGGAGTATGCACATAGAGAAATCCTCGCTGCTGGAAGAAATTATGGATAGCACGCGCGAGGGCGTTGCGAACTCGGAAAACCGCTCCGAATGTATTCGAGCGTGTGCGAAGGTGTGCGATATCCCGCAGGAACTCCATAGTATGGCCTTTTTTTTGAAGGGGATAGGTCGCGGCATCGGCGGCACCATAGACATGGATAATATGGGCTTTCAGCTCGACTGCCTGGCCGGCAGCAGGTGATGCCGTCAGCTCTCCTTCGATTCGAACACAGGCTCCGGTAGTCACAAGTTTGAGAACTTCTTCGGGAATGGTACCTTGTTCGATAACTACCTGCAGATCAGCAAAACAGCTTCCATCATTTAGCTGGACAAAATGGACCTCTTTGCTGTCGCGCCTGGTTTTTACCCATCCGTATGCCTTTACCTGCAGACCAGCCGAGGCTTTAAGCAGGTCTTTTATCGCTCCGCCAGGTTCTATCATAGATACTTCCTCTCCATAATCTTGACACTAGACAAAAATCGTGCTACGATATCATGTCACGATAATACCAGAAAAATCTGTTAACTCTTCATCCGAATATCTGCTCATTATGCGTTGTGTAGTATGATGCCAATATATTGCATTGCCGCTTATAATACTCGAGGAGAAGTGTATGGCAAGATACAGCACCAGTTGGTTTCGTGTGGAAAGCAATCCTGAGCCTCACCATGGCCGGATGATGTGCTCCTACTGCAGCACGGAAATGAAAGTCGTGGAGTTCCACATCAAGCGCCCAGTTCCTCCTGGTGCGAAAGATCTCAACCTGTTTGATGATATTGTCAGTTGGCAATGCCCTAGTTGTGAAGCCAAATCGGATACAGGCCTGCAGAGGTGCGCATGCGGCGTGTTTTGTGTAGAGGCTGCCTATGCCAACAGTGCGATGGATGTGCCTGTGAGGCTAACTCTGTTCAATTCCCGCTTGCAGGATACTTTTGGATGTTCACGATGCGAAGCCTGCGGAGTCTGTGAACTGCCGCTGAATACACATGAGTATACCTGGCACACCGAAACCTCGCATGTCTACACAGGCCATTCCGCTGCCCGAACCACCTATTTCCATCGAATCTGTGCAGTTCGTATGCATGATGAACAGAAAAAACTCGGCGCTGTGAAATCGAACGATCTGGATACGAAAATGGATGGAGTTTCCTCGAAAGCAGTAGTCACGGACTGGGAAAAGGAATGGGAACAGGAACGGACGACTGTGGAAGCAAGGCGTCGTTCTGCCGGACTCTGCGAACTCTGCGGAAAACCGCTCGGGATGTTCGATAAACTGCAGAAGAAGAGCCGGCATGGTGGCTGCACGAAATAGTTATCTATGTACATCTCGGAACTTGCCTTATTATGCAGACCAATCTTCAAATTTCAATCCAGGAACTTTCGAAAAGTCGGAGATATTTCGAGTTAGCAGAATCGCATCGTTTGACAGGGCTATGGAAGCTATTTTTAGGTCCATTGTTCCAATACGCAATCTTTGGATCCATAAATTATGAAAAATGGATATTGATCCCTCGTCTAAAGGTAAGATAGGAGTTCCGCAGTAATATTTCAGCATTCGTTCCAGTTGATTATAATTTAATTTCTGACGGTCTATTATTCCTGTAGCTGCTATCTCTGCAAGCCAACCACGCATCTGCTCTTCATAACTAATTATGCTGACAGCAATCATTTCGTTCAAATTCACAGCAATTTTTTGAATGATGCACCGGCCTTCATCTCCACCTCTGGCGATCAAAGAGATGTGATCAGTATCAAGAATGTACATCTTTATTACTTTCAAAATCATCTGAACTCTTAGGCTGGGAGCGCCGGTATTCTGCACCCTTTTCCATTGCGGAGTCGAAATCAGGGTTGTCTTTGAATGCTCCAAACCACTTCTCCCACCATGGAGCCATATCATTCTTTTCTGATTTATCGTTTAGTATGCGATCCATTTTCTCTTCTAACTTGGATATTCTTTCTTCTATAGATATTGCTGCCATATTGAGTTTCCTCTCATTTTGCTTATTTATTGTAACATAAATACTTACAGGGAAGCTAAATGCTACTCCATAAACAAACCGCCGAACATCTCTTCTGGTTCAGAATAATTTACTTTCAAGGTATCTTCCCCAGTTTCAGATTTCATCTCAGCCTGTCTCGGAGTAAGAGATAAACCGGAGAGAAACCGAGACGGAGCGGCGATGGCATCATTCCAGCTCTGAAGAGACGAAATATGCAGGATATCCCGGGCACGAGTGGCGATTACATAGGCTATTCGACGTTCTTCTGCGATATTCTCCGCCTTTCGGTGCGGCAGTATTTCTTCCGACCAGCCTGCCGCGAAAACGCATCTCCACTCCAGACCCTTAGCGGAATGCCCCGTTCCCAGCGTTACCTCGTTCAGCTCACGCTTTTTTTTTGCCCGCTCAGATTTTCTACGTTCCGCTTCTTCCCGCACACGCTGCACCGCTTCAAGATATGCATCTACTGTGGAATAGTGTGCTGCCGCTGCCTGCATTCTCTGAATGTTCTGTATTCGATCGTTCTCTTTATCATCCTTTTCTTCTTTACGCAGCCAGTCATCGAATTGGGTAACCGTTCGAACTACGTGTATGGCATCTCCTGCCGTATTAATAGACTTCAGTTTCTCTTCGATACGCTGAAGTTCCTTTTGCAGCAGTTGCACAGTTTGGTGGGATCTGAAATCCGGGCCATGAAACTCCCCCATGATATCCCATATGCGCTTGTTTTTGAATTCCGCATGAGTACGAAGCAGAGATCCGATTGTTCTGGGAAGTTTGCGATTGGGAGTATTCACCAGCGCCAGCAGCCACTCATCTTGATGCACTGCTTTTTCCTGGTTTGCGGCTGCTTTCTTGCCCGCCCGCGCCATATCCCCAGCGAAAAACTGCAGGTACGATAGAATTCCTCGCACCTCTTTGCGAGAGTAGAAATCGCCATCTTCGCGGATATTAAAGGGGATGCCAAGCGCAGCAAAATGCCGCTCGAAAGCTTCGCTTTGCGCATTCATTCTATAAAGAACCGCAATATCTTTAAAATCAACTCCTCTTTTCGTAAGATGTAAAATCTCTTCACCAATGGCGAGCGCTTCGAAATCGGGGTCTGGAAATACCTGCCATGTAACGGGTTCGCCGACCGGCCTGGCCGGCGCGAGCGGAATCACCCTGCGCTCCTCATCCTGGCGAATCAAGCTGTCGGCAAGCGAAAATATGGTCTCTGTACTGCGATAGTTGATGGATAACTCAAAGACTGTAGAACTTCGATGGGCGGCGAACTTTTGGAAAGTGCCGGAATCAGCGCCCCGGAATGAGTAGAGAGACTGGTCCGGGTCGCCGACCAGCATCACATTTTTATGATCCTGCCCGAGCGCAAATACCACTAAAAACTGAGGCAGGTTCATATCCTGGCACTCATCGACAATAATATGGGTGTAAGTGGAAGCAAGCTGAGTTCGGAACACATTGTCCCTGCCAAGCCTATCGCTGACTTCCAGAATCATATCATCAAATTCTTTAAGATTTTTCTGGGTTTTTAGTTTTTCATAGGCACGCCATACTTTAATAAAAACCATATCCTCATACGAACCATCTGGTTTGTAACGGTCTGCTGATATTCCGGTGTTTTTCTGGTAGGAAATCTGCTGAAGAAATGCATTTATTCCTCCGTCAATCTCGCCTGCCTGAGCTGTTTCCGCCAGCCCGCGCCTCAAGACTGCATCGGTGAGAAGCTGGAAACTGACTCCCTGGCTTCGGAGAATACGGAGGCAAAGCGCATGGAGAGTAGTGATTTGGACTGCAGGCTGAATCTCTTTGGGAAGCGAGGGGAGTATGCGAGCACGCATCTCCTCCGTAGCATCGTTGGTGAATGTAGTCACGAGGAGGCGTTTACCAAGCTGTGCAAGACGGATGGTGCGAAGTGCGACTACTCTTGTCTTGCCGCTGCCCGGCCCGGCATATACAGCAGATGGGCCATCAACGTGAGATATAGCAGCTCGCTGAGCAGGGTTCAAACCGGAGGCATCATTCAACAATCAAATATACCTCTTGAAGAACCAATTTATGGAGTTCGCTTGCTGGGCGGTACATTCGATTCGAAGGGATCTGCCGGGCTGCCGGACGAGCTCAGCCCCTGAACCACGATACCGTGTCCGGTCAATGAAGAGGTTCCGGAACGTGACGTACCTATATTGTATCGTTCACTGATGCCTGCGCCAACTTCAGTCGCATCGCCGTCGTTATTCTCTTTTCGGCGCTCGAGATGCAGATTGTCTCGTAATCGATTGGTTTTTTGTATGGCAATTCGGAACTCATTCCGCATAAGCGACTCCGGTGATGCGTGCTGTACTGCAGCGTAGCTTTCAAGAACATCGATAGCGCGCTGTTGATGCCAATCCAGGGGTAAATGAAGCGTTGCCGAGGTGGGCGAGGCCAGGCTGTCATCATCAATAAATCCGCTTGAACCGCGGCGAATAAAACTTCCCGACTGAGATTTTGCCCCAGGGATGACCGAATCGATATATCGCTGCATTCCCACAGCCCCGGAACTCCACGGAATGGAAGCACGGGGGATATGCGCTGCCTGAATATCCTGATCGGCGGCCAGATGAACCAGCCCCTTTTCAAGATGGTCAAGAGCCTCCGATGCCAGATCGAGATTTCCATCCGGGCGAGTCTGATTCAACTCCTGCCTTGTTTTCTTGATCACTTCGCTCAAATTATATGGCGCTCTGCCGGCGAGAAGATCTTTTCTAATCCAGTTCAGCTTCCAGTAGACATCGCACTTATCGACATAGTCTTCGCCGTCCCCAGTTGAACTTGTAGCCACATCGACCGAACCTGTCCCGCCTGTAAGCGATCCATAATGCGGTACCTTCTCGCCGAGATCATTTGTTCTATTGCTGACACTCGTCATCGAAGTTTTCGCACCGGTAGCGGAATCCGTGCCTTGCATCACCACCATATCGGTTCGCTCGGAGACTTTCACACTCGGCCGTACCATCTGCTCGACGGTTAGATCTTCGGGGGTCTGAGACATATTCGGATTCGAGCTGCTGCAGCCACTGACCAGCGCGCCGAAAGTGGAAATTATCGCCAGGACTGAAAAGTATTTAAATTTGATTATACTGTTCGAATTTCGGTTGATGTATAAAGTCATTTCTGTCTCTCAAAATATAAACAGGGATATAGTTATTATGGCTTGAAACCTGGTAAGTTGCAACGAATATTTTGGATTGAAGTAATTGTGGAGATAACTCACTCCGAATATAGTCGGTCATCGCCGTTATGCAATGAGCAGCTCGTGCAGCGGCGGCGCTTTAACAAGTGCTCTCAGATCGGAAGTATCTAGAATTTCAATAAAGCTGCATATAGGCTGTTTTTCGAGTACACGAAGCAGTCTCTGTACATCTGAATCCACGAACTCTTTGATGCTGTCGAGGTGTGTTTCGCTTACTTCTAAAAGGCGTGCGTAGCTGTAGAAAGTGATTCCCCAGGCGGTTTTAACATCGGTATCGGTATGCAGTATGATGTTATCGTTGAGTGCAATTGCCCGTGCAAAATTTTCATCAAAAACTTCGAACGTCACTTCTAAAACATCCTCATCCTGCTCGTATATAATCTCAAACGAAGCCATGCGTCATCCTCTCTGCCAGATTAAAAAACTATGTGATGCAATTCTTGAAAATTACCTATCCGCTGCTAGTATGGAGATTCAATATAAATCAATCCTGTTTAACAATCAGGCCAATGTTCAATCAGTCGATTGCACGCAGCGAGAGCCTCAGCCTCTAGCTCCTGTACACCAGTTTCAATATCTATAGCGACATAAATACCCGTTTGATCCACGGTGAGTACAGATAGTATATTAATTTCATATATCTCATTTCCACGTCGAGTGAACTCTGCCCTGGTAAAACGAGGATGTCTTGATCCATTGTATTTCCAAAGGCTGAGCGACTGAGAATATCTCGAGTATAGTTGATAATACGATCGAAATATCAAATATTCATAATACAGGTGCATTCATATTTTAAGCACATCAGCTCTCTAATGCTTTGATTGTACCTGAAGCTGCTCTTTAGGATATCTTTCAAAATAGTCCAGTGAATCTAAAGCAGCTGCTTCCGGTTTCATATATATAATGTTCGCAATGGACTCTTTTCTTTGAACTGTATACGATATGAAAGCAATCTCGTCACCATATTCTGGCTGCGGCGTGGATAAAATACACTCGCCTAATTTCCATAATCCCGCATATTTCCATCTGGCTGGCCGATCTTTATACAGACATGGCTGAAAAGCACTGTCTAAATTTTCTGTTAAGCCAAGTAAATCTGCCTTATCAAAACCATCCTCGTCACTCTCGGCTCCGAGCAGGAAAATGTATTCTCTTACGGGATAAGAGTCCTGGACACCATCCATAAATTCGATGTAGTTCAGGACATGCGCGGCATGCCAAATCTTATCTGGAGATTCGTGTGCTTCGGATTTTTCGTTTGACCAGGAAGGCGTTTGGAAAATATTTGCAGCATAGTGATCTGGATCAGAATTTGATAGGTTTTGAACGTGCGATTCAACCATTATTTGGCCTGCATGTCCTTCGAGTACTTGGTCCAGCGTATGTCTATTCAGGAGCGTATAATCGAAATAGGTAATTTCACACCCATATTCGTTCCGAATATCTCCTGAAATAACATCCAATTTGGGCACACCCGCAAATCTCCAAGATGCTGGAATTCCATCGATGGTGTGTCCGCTATGGCAGTCCAATTCCTCTTCTTTCAATCCTATTTGAACTGCCAGATCAAATGCTTGCTCGGTGGAGTTTGCGTTCATTAGATAGATATTTTGCCAAACCTGATATGAGTCCTGGTGCCCTTCGAGCTGCTCAGAATACTGAATAATCTGAGCAGCGTACCAATGGGCATTATCGATTAGTTCTTCATTTTCCATGGCAGGCTCATTACAATATGTGCATGGCAATTATAGTTACTTCCGATTGGAAAGAACTATTATCGAGGAGATTCACCTCAAATATTTAGTGGCTGTATATTAAAGGTCCTATTGGATATTGGGAAACCAGATACCTCGAAGAACAGGTGTTCCTATATTTGGAATAATATGTAATTCATCCAAGGTCGAAATATCGATATTTTCGATCACTTCGCGTACTATCAACTCTTTTACCGGAGCTGCAGCTGCCTCATGAATCATTTGCAGTGCATCTTCAAGACTGAAAGCTGTTACACCGCAGCCCAAGCTGAATGGAAATTGTTCTTGCTTTGACCTTTCGAACGTAATCCAGCAGCGTTGCAGTATGAGCATGGCATTATCATTATAATAAAAAATGAAGTCAAATTTGAGTACAGCTAGAATATTGATGTTATTACCGATTCATAAAAATATGCCCTGCGAAACTATTTCCGCAGGGCATATTTAGAATTTATACTTTATCTTATTCGAACAAGTCTCACATGTCTGGCTCCGTTATGCCAGCTCACTATACGACGATAACGGTGATGATTGTGCCAAATAGTGGTTGTTTGAACTCGGCGCCGGTCATCGATATTGCGCTGACTGCGGCGGTCGTGCTCGTACCTCTGTCCAGAATACGCTGCACCTGCCAGCCCTGCAGCCGCTAAAGTTTTATTTCCTGTGACTACTCCAAAGACACCGAGAGCGCCTGAACCAGCGGCTGCGTTACGCCACCCATTCTTGGTTTTCTGTCGATGCGAGGAAGCTTTATCCAGATTACTCTGCGCGCCGCTGTTAACTGGCGCTACCATTCCCACCATCAAAGCAAGCAAACTGAGCATACTAATAACAGGTAATTTTCTTTTCATTTTTTTATCTCCTTAGCCTTCATCCAGGAAAGACCCATATTCTACTAGACGTATTCGTTATTGAAAAGTTCCTGGAAGGGTACTTATCAAGTGGTTATACTGTCTTTCAAATTTCTACATCTCATCGGGAAATAACTCATCATAATGTATTGGTTCAGCCTGAAATGGATTTTCAAATTCATCGTCTGAGCATAAAAATCATTGATCTTGCAACGATAATCTGTCAATCTGATTAATCAGTGGATAAAATGCTTTTAAATCCTTTGCATTTTAAATATCTTAATCGCTGCCACCTCAGATTTTTTATCCACAGATTACACAGATCAGCGCAGATTTCATTGTTTCTACTATGCAAGTGACAGCATTCCGAAAAATTTTCTCATAATCTTACTGAATTGATTGGTTGCGTAACAGGATTTAATCATTTTCATCTCCCTCCAAGATTCTATTCCGCAATCGTACAATATATTTTTTGACTCGAGCTTTATACTGTTGTAAATATGCTTCATGCTCACCACGATCTATCGATCGAACAATGGCAACATCTCGAAGCATCTCTTCACAATCGGCGATTGTTGTTACATTCGGACCGTTCAAAATTCCTGCTGGCCACTCGTGCTGGCTATAATCGAAACCTCGTATGTATTCGGTGATCAGCAGCTGTCGGACTTCTTCGCTCGGATCAACTGCATATACGTCCAACAGCAGCTCTGCAATGGTATATCCTTCGATTTGGGAAACCAAGTCTCGGCAGTCGGCTAAGTTTAGCATAGTTTTAGCGAGCCATAATTTACTCCAGGAATCATCTTGGTTGAAGCCTTCCAGCAGCACAGGAAATATTATCTGCTCATAAAGTTCGTGTCGAATTTTATAGTCATAATAACGCCCTTCAAGGAATTTACGAACCCATTGCCGTCTGTCATCCGAAGCAGAAAATGAAGCAATAAAATCATTGATTGCTATTTTCGCTTCCGCCTTTCTTCCTGCATCAATGAGCATTTTGAACTTATGGTATAACGAATTATTCATGGATTTAAATTTGCTATTTCCCAACGCAGAAGTCGTGGAAAATACGGTGGATAATATCTTCCTGAACTGTCTCTCCGGTGATAGCGCCTAAAGAATCCAGCGCGCCTCGGATGTCAATGGAGATAAAGTCGCCCGGCAGGAGTTGCTGCGCCGTTTCCAAGGCTGTTATCAGACTTACACTCGCTTCGTGAAGCGCTCTGGCATGGCGGACATTCATCACCACTACAGACGAAACGGCGACGTCCTCTTGAATGCGACCAGGGGCCGCTGCGTTTGATACCTGAGATTCCAGCTGTTCAAAACCACTCCGCGTAACCGCTGAGATGGGTACTATAGCCTCCATACCAATACTCAAACTTTCTGAAATTTCAGTGACTATTTCTATGCTTCTAGCAGGGATTATGAGATCAGATTTGTTCACAGCAACGATAACTCTGCCTGATTCTTCGTTTTGAAGCGACTTTCCAAGCTCCTCATCTTCAGGGATATAACCTGCAGCTCCATCTATTACAAGCAGTATGAGATCCGCCGATTCAGCGGCCAGCTTCGCCCTGCTGACTCCAATCTGCTCCACCGTATCCTGTGTCTCTCGAATACCCGCCGTATCGATCAGAACGATTGGAATACCGCCAATCATCGCCTCATCTTCCAGAGTATCGCGGGTAGTCCCGGCAATATCAGTCACGATGGCGCGGTCGGATCGGAGAATGGCGTTCATCAAGGTCGATTTGCCGACATTCGGCCGCCCTACGATTGCTACTCTAAGCCCCTCCCGTAGAATACGTCCCTGCTGGGATGTGGATATGAGTTGATCCATTCTGCCCAGAGCTCTGGAAATCTGAATTGTGATAGCATCGTAGTCCAGTTCGCCAACTTCCTCACTAAAATCAATTGTCACTTCGATAGCCGCTAGAATACCTTCCAGCTCGTTTCGAAGATCAGCCACCTCCTTCGAAAGCGAACCTTCCAGCTGCCTTCGCGCCTCCCTTCGTGCCGATTCACTTCGGGCACGAATAAGGTCGGCGACGGCCTCTGCCTGAGCCAGATCGATTCTCCCGTTCAGGAAAGCACGCATAGTGAATTCACCTGGATCAGCAGAACGAGCTCCAGTATCCAGTACCAGCCTGAGGATTCTTGCAGTTCCTGCTCGTCCCCCGTGGCAGGATAGCTCCACCGTATCTTCGCCTGTGTAGGATCTAGGTGCACGAAAAACTGTAAGCAGACCATCGTCTTCCGATTCGCATGTTTCCGGATTGACAATATGGCCATAGCAAACAGAATAACCGCACATCTCTTGTATCGCTTTTTTAGATTGCGCCACAAATAGCCGACTTGCTATCTGGATTGCATCCGGCCCGGAAATGCGAATAACAGCGATACCGCCTTCGCCTGGCGGTGTTGCCACGGCGGCAATGGTATCGGAGCGGAATAGACTTCTGGAAGTCACTGCAGGAAAACTCCTCTCAATTCGTTAAACTATGCCTAGATTATTACACAGGAGTAATTCAGACTGCCTCGTTTGCGAGTAATTCTCATCCCAATGCAACTATTTAAAAAGTGGAGGAAAACACCTGTCATGGATCAGTTCAATGGCCTAGGAATGGGTCTGCACAATATCTCTCGCCTGTCTCACGCGCAGACTCGTTCTATCAGCGCTGAAAATTTCAACGGAGAAAAAGGCAAGGCGGCAATGGCCAAAGAAGGCAATGGGGCCAGTGCCGGACGTGATCTGGGGCAGGGGTGGAAAATTTCTCCATCGATTACTATTCCCCCGTTGAAGACAGTAACTCTCGCCGATATCAAAGGTCCAGGCGCAATTCAGCATATCTG
This sequence comes from Chthonomonadales bacterium, assembly GCA_038203935.1. Classification (GTDB taxonomy): domain Bacteria; phylum Armatimonadota; class Chthonomonadetes; order Chthonomonadales; family Chthonomonadaceae; genus JANXSG01. The sequence continues at coordinate 22,604 of JBBRDM010000038.1, read as the reverse complement.
GAATACGGTACATCCCACCTGGTGGCGAAGACTTGTTATCAGATTCTACTGGGATGGGGAAGCGACTCCGTCCGTAGAAACTCCTCTTGGTGATCTCTTTTGCAGTGGCTGGACAGAGCGCTGCAATGTAAACTCCCTGCCCGTAGCCGTGAACCCTGCTGGCGGTTTTAACTCATATTGGGAAATGCCCTTCCGTAAATCCTGCCGGATAACCATCGAAAACCTTGCGGACGAGGAGTGCAGAGGTTACTACTACCAGATCACCTATGCCCTTACGGAAGTGCCTGAAGACGCCGCCTATTTTCACGCACAGTACCGACGATCCAACCCTCTAAAATATAAGGAAGTGCATACACTTCTGGACGGAGTGAAGGGGCAGGGTCACTATGTGGGAACCTATCTGGCATGGCAGGTGAACAATACTGGATGGTGGGGAGAGGGTGAGATCAAGTTCTTTATGGATGGCGATGCAAAATTCCCAACAATTTGCGGCACTGGAACGGAAGACTATTTCGGAGGAGCCTGGAATTTCGAACATCCGCAGGGCCAGTATGGAGTGTTTTCGACACCATATCTAGGTATGCCGCAAGTAATCAGCGCACAGGCCGCAGGTATGTATCAGGTGCAGCAGCGCTTCGGCCTGTATCGATGGCATATCCAGGATCCGATCCGATTTGAACAGGACCTCAAAGTCAACATCCAGGCGCTCGGCTGGCGGAGCGGCGGGCGATATCTACCACTCCAGGACGACATATCCTCAACGGCTTACTGGTACCAGACAGAACCACATGCTCCCTTCCCAACGCTTCCAGACAAAGATGGATTAGAAGTTATCTGATTTTCAATTTCTAGAAATACACCTTATAAGTTCGGTTCACACCGTTCTGATGAGGTGTATTCTCATCTGAACCCTTCCTCTTCTTAATACTTCACAAGTTTTCCGAAGAGTATCATTCGCTTATGGTATAATTGGAAGTTCTCGAAACCACTTTGATGTTTTGAACAAAATTAATAATATCCTCTGCTGAAAATATAGAATAGGAAGCCTCCTGATGAAAGTTGGAATTATCGGATTGCCGCAGACTGGAAAAACCAGTCTTTATAATGCCCTGACTCGTTCCGCTGTTGAACTAAACAAATTCGGCGATACCGAGATACACATGGGAGTGATTCCTGTTCCGGATTCTCGCTTTGATCACGCAGTGGAGATGTGCTCCCCAAAGAAGATCTCTCCAGCAACTATTGAGCTGACGGAGGGTGGGGCACGCATCGAGCGGGGAGAGCGCAAAGGCCAGGGAGATAAGTTCGGCTCCGATTTTTTTGCAAACGTGCGCAGTGTTGATGCGCTGCTGCTAGTAATCCGTGCATTTATTGACCCTTTGGTTCCTGAGCCGGAAGGCGGAGTGAATGCCCTGCGGGAAGCTGAGAAAATTCTGGAAGAGCTGCTCTTAGCCGACTTGACTGTAATTGAATCTCGTCTGGAAAAACTGGAAAAAGCCCGTTCGCAGAAAAGGCAGACTACTGCAGAAGCAGTCGAACATCAGATATTGGATAAAATTAAAGCGCATCTTGAGGATCTGCAGCCTGTACGAACTCTTGATCTGACGGAAGAGGAATTGAAAGCGGTTCGAAGCTACGCTTTCGTCTCAGGCAAGTCACTCATTCTTGCAGCAAATATTGGTGAATCCGAAGTCGGAAATGACGATGCTTCCGCGCTGGCATCGCTGTCAGAATTTGCCAGTCAGCAGAATATACCGCTTATCTCCTTCTGTGCAAAACTTGAGATGGAAGTCGCTCAGATGGAGCCGCAAGAGGAAAAAGAGTTTCTGGAAGCGATGGGGATAAAAGAGGCCGCGAGAGATCGATTAATTCAGGCTGCTTATGCTGCGCTTGGCCTGATCAGCTTCTTTACGGTGGGTGAGGATGAAGTTCGTGCCTGGACTATTACGCTGGGTACAAATGCAGTTGGAGCCGCTGAAAAAATTCACAGCGATCTCGCAAGAGGATTTATCCGAGCAGAGCTCATTTCCTTTGATGATTTTCGTGAGGCGGGCGGATGCTGGGACGAAGCGAAATCGGCAGGCAAAATGCGCCTGGAAGGCAAAGAGTACATTGTGAAGGATGGAGATATCCTGCACGTGAGATTTAAAGTGTGAAGATCGATCCATTTCCTGCCCGAAACAGATATGGTGAGACAGCCTCGAATCTTAAACTAAACTGCACGCAGGATGAGGGATCCACTTAATTAGGGGATAGTTGATCTTTTAGCGCCAATTCGAAATCAGTTAATGCTGTATTTGCTCCCAAAAGCCTGAGCAGCATTCGCAATTGGTTTAGATCATCTATCTGTCCTATCTGTGAGCTCAGCGCATTGGTTACATCGCCAAATCGCGCATCAAGAAGTTCCAGGATAGATTCTCGAAGACCTTCAACTCGTCCTTCTACTCAACCTTCAACTCGTCCCTCTTTTATTCCTATTTTACGTCCAATTCGTTCCGCTGTTGAGAGATGTGGCATAGTTCGCTCCTCCTCAAACTGTGTCATTTCATTGTGATAACGGGAAGCCAACGCTTCCGGCAGCGCCAGCAGCCAATCGAAATCGTGATACAATTGTCCAATTTCATCCTCTGAGACACCTATATCATACAGACCTTTAATGATACGGAGTTTCCATTCCAGCCGAGTTTCATAATCTCCCAGAGTTTGTTACGTCTTGAGATGAGCTAGCGCAAAACGAGCGAAAGGATTGGAGCTGCGCTCCAACTCTTCTAACCTACTTTCGAACTCCTTGAGCTTAACAACACGGTAGGTGCACTCTACGCCTGTATCCCACAAGCTATCGACATAACGATCCGGTTTCCAGTTCTGATTATCATCCCCGAGTATTGCGAGGCAAGCGATAGAATGTCCCACAAAAAGATCTCGAGAGCGAAAATAATACTGAAACATACGAAATGGAAAAGTTTGGTCCTCATAAGATTGAATTTCGATGTGGACAAGAACCCATCTTTCCATACCATTCAAAAGCCAAACCTTAACCAATCTGTCTACAGCGCGATGACTGTGTTTTGTCTTTCTAGTAATGGCGCGAAGTTCCTGCTCTAGAAACTCGACACCACGAACCCAATCAATCTGATCGTACACCGATGGCAAGAAGAATGCTGCAAACGCTGCAAACCTTTTCTCACACAGCATATTCTTCCAGGCGCCATCGAAGTCGTCTCGAAGCAGCCGCTTATACCGCCTTGTAGAACTCATCCTGTACGATGTTTCCTATTCAAAACAAAATCGATTCTCAGAGCGGAAATTTAAATTATTTGGACAGAGTTAAATCTCAAACATTTTGATATATTTCACAATCATCAATATCTGATGAAACAAATCTAATGATCCGATTCTGCAGGAACAGGCGGCGGTTCTTCGATAGCGTGCTGTTTATTCAGTATGACAGGGCTGATTGCTTCCCATGTCGCAGCGATGAAATGCATCAACTGCTGCCGCTTCTCCTCATCCGTTCCTGGGACTCTCTGGTCGAAGCGCAGGAAGTACGAAGGATGATTTGAAGTTCCTAGAATTGTCTGGAAAAGCAGGCTCTTATGCATTGCTTGTGTAGTCTGCAGCTGGCTTCCATCCACTACATAGAAATACATCATTTCATACATATCCTTCGATCCATTTTTCTGGAACCGGCTCTCCAGTACGGTTACAGGGCCTTTCGCGGTTGGGATAGTAAGAATGCCCACATCGTTCAGGACTGCATCACTTCCCAGAGAGCAGTTGTGCGGATCATGAAAAGTCCATCGAGCGTTGCCGGCCGTCATGAAAAGGTTGAGTAAAGAACCATCACTGCCTGTGTAGTCCCTGTTAATCAGCCGAGTTGGTTTTAACTGATCCTGAATATTCTTCGGCAAACGGTCAAAAATGGGTGTTGAGAAAGTCTTCTCCGCTTTGAACGTTGTCGTGCCAGAGTTGAGTGTAAATGGCACTTGCGTAGTGGCGATGGGAAATTCCGGGGGAGCTTTTTTGAACACACGCCCCTGCATCGCCCATGCTGTTCCAAATAAGCCATCTATGACGAGGATATATGGAATCAGGCGCCCGAGTACACGTGGATCAGGCCGCCAATCAAGCGCCATTTTAAGCCAGGATCCAACTACTTTCAGTTCCCCCTGAATATCTTCCATTAGAGTTGGCCGAGGTCCATTGTTTAAGGAATCAGAAGGAATTGATGGAGGCGGATCCTGAAGAGGTACTCCCAGAAAATCTTCACATTTGATGATTCGTGCAAAATTGAATAGAAACAGAAAAGCTAGTATCAGCACCAGAAAACCACTGTAGTCGTGAAAAGTGGCTGCCGCCTGCTTGCTAATCAGTTCTCCCACAATTCCGATAAATGTGATTCTCAGTGAGTTGACCACCAAGCTGAGTGGTGCAGAAACAGCAAATAAAAGCCATTTCTTCCAGGTTTCAGCTTTGATGAGATAGGCGAAAGCACCTGCAAAAGTCAGCAGTGAAAGCAGTGTTCGAAAGCCGCTGCAGGCGCCTTCTACAGCCATCTGATAGTTATCCGTTGAAATTTCAGTGCCCTGGCGCACGGCATGGAGCTGCAGTGCATTTAATAGTACGACCGCAGCCTTTGTCGAAAGCAGCTGCACAGGAAAAGCTATTATATTTATAATCTGATCGGGAACGATCGGAATCATTGTCAGGACAAACAGCAATGGAAATAACATTAGTTTCGTACGTTTACCGCCGAAAAGAAGCATGACCACGCCGAACATAGTCAGGACGAAGGAAACGGACTGGATTATCTTAATCTCCGAGTCACGCGCAATAAGCAGCATTACCATCGCGAGCGCGATGAGTATCGATCCGCTCCAGGCATGTTTCCAGGGAGCGGCTTCCAATCTGTCTTTCATTCGCCAGATCATCGCTGCCACAAAAAATGGAACGAATACCGCATGCGCATAGAAACTTCCCGTACCCGTCCATACCCACCACCAGATAGCAAAGGTATCCTGATAAAGGATATAGCCCAGCGCGATGGCAGCCAGCATAGAGAGGCTGAACCAGATAGTTTTTGAATTACGCTCTGTTGCCAGACGCGCCATTACATTATCCATCGTCTACTTTCCAGCGGCCGTTCGATTCGGAAATAACACCATGTTGATATACTTTTCATCGTTAGGATTTTCACTGACAAACTTTGTGTTGCCCCAAATTTCAGTGAATTTTTCCTGCCACGGTTTGCCCCGGCGCAATGCCACTTGTGTGTTGATTTTTTCCTTGATCTTAGGATCGTTCGGATCTGATTTATGGCCTGGTATAACTTCATTCATCCGAATAACTATTTTCTTCACTCCGCTTTTTGCATCTGTAGCTGAAGGATTTGTAACCTTAACATCCCCTGGTTTCATAGAAAACAGCTCGGTGAGAATTTCCGGATGACCAAATGGCTGAACGAAGGTATAAGTGTAGTTTTCGCCCAGAAAATAGACTTTGTTTGGAAACTGCGCCATTATTTCACGAGGATTTACGGGCGGCTTATCTTTACTCATCAAAATCTTTACCTGGTCGACAAGTGAATCATCCATTACGACAGCAAATTCTGCATGCGCTTTATTGGGGATATCGTAGGCAGCCGCTCTTAAATTGTACTCATCTTTTAGTTCATCGGGTGTAGTCGTAATGTCTTTTACCAGCAATTTTTGCTTGCAGAGAGCTTCACGGATTGCATTTTTTGCTTCTTCGGCTTTCCATGGACTGCGCTGCATTTCCTGGGCAAACTTCCAGTTTAACTCTTTTTGTTCATCAAAAGTCTGCTGTACTTCTGCATCTGTAGGATCAAGCCCTTGTTTCTTAGCCTCTTGCTCTATTGCCATGCGGCTGGCAATTTTTGCCTTGATCTCCGGGCCAGCCTGGCCCTCGAGAAAACTGTAAAACTCTTTTTGTGTGTATCCCTGCCCATTTACCCAAAAAATGGGTCGAGTATTTCGATATTTTTTAAAAGCAACAAAATTCGCAAGAACTGATGCCACGAGGATCAGCCCTATTACAAATTTACCAAGACTACGCATTAGTCATCCTTCCCTGAGCCGCCTGCATAAGTTCTATTGCGGCTTCAGATCAACGGTACTTCCGTGTTTCAATCGCTTATATATCTACGGCGCTGTCTTACTCAGACGTTCCACGTGGCGTAATTCAATAACACAGGCAATTCGCTCCACCCACCGGTCCAACGAGAGATCCTGTTCGATATCTTTTCTGCCTTGAGCGCCCATTTTAGCCGCCTCGCCAGGATTGCTTAAAAGACGTTCAATTGCCTGGCGCAGTGCAGAGGTGTTCCCAGGCTCCGTATAAAGGCCATTTTCTCCATCTCGGATAGTATCGATCTGGCCGGTCGTGCTGGAAGTGATAATAGCTTTGCCCATAGCCATTCCTTCCAATATAGTCGTTATACCGGCCTGAAAGTCATTTTCATAAAGTGGTACCACTACAAATTGTGATTCCGCGTAGAGCTTCCGAAGTTCACTATATTCGTATCTGCGCGCGGAAACATTTGGTGGCAGAGAACGATTTTCTGTTTCGTTCTGATGTTTACTCCACGGGCTGGCAGCTGCCAATCGAACTTCCACATCCATATTACGCACTGCTTCGATGAGCGTAGGGTAGTCTCGCCACTCCAGCCCGGCACTGCATATCATTCGGGATGGAGCCTGTGTATCAGCGGGCATCTCACGATAAAAATGATGATCCGCATGGAATGGAATCAGATGCAGTTTCGTGGATTTAAGCCCTAATTCCTGCACCCCGTAGCGCTGCTGCGTGGAGGCGTAGACGAATATGTCGTCCATTTGCGCCTGGAGCGCGCGAAAAAATGGCCTCTTTTTGCGAGGAGAGATTCTATGTCCGATGAGTACGTGACCTGGGCGCGTACGGTGGCGCTTTAGCAAAGCGGCTAAAGGGATACCTACATTCTCGCCATTGGAAAATATTATATCGTAGTCATGACGTTTCGAATATCCGAGCGCAGCGAGCGCGGTATCTTTGCCAGCGCGAATGGCTAACTTTACTAACGGTGCTCCTCCCTCTTTTTCTAATGAGGAGTAGTCGAGAATATCTGCATTCAATCGCTGCTGCAGGGCAAAGTAGTCCATCATTGGGTGCGTATCCGCAGATACTTCCCCTAACGTCTCATATTTGGCCTTGCTGGGAATCAGCATCAGCACTTTAGGTTTTGAAGTTACTATATTCAATGTTCGATCTACTACTTCATCCTTCCACATCGAAGAATAATTTTAATACAGATGTACTAATGCAAGAAATGTGCCAGGTAACTTTACCAGCTTTCAGCCAGATATATCTTTCATGATTTTAAGCACAGCATTATAATTACGGCAGGCATCGAAGCGCTGTTCGGCAAGCTGTCTTCCTGCCCTGCCCATAATCCCGGATAGATTTTTATCTTCGTTCAGCTTTTTTACAGCATCTAGAATAGCGCCGGAATCGGCGGGCGGAATTACAAGCCCGTTGACACTATTTTCCACCTCTTCACTCATGGCGCCCACATTCGTTGTAATCACTGCCAGGCCGGCAGCCATCGCTTCCATCACCGCTAATGGCAGGCAGTCCGCCAGCGTGGGAAACACAAATAGATCTGCTTCCGAATACAGCTTACGGAGTGCATCGCAGTTAGGGGTAAGTCCCCGATGCACTTTAATTCCATTGAGGCCGTGAATTTCTGCTTCGACTACGTCCTCTTTTGTGACGATATCCAGAGTGCAGCTCCCCTGCAGCCCATTCCTATAGGCTTCAATGAGATATTTGCCGCCCTTACGCACAAAATCGCCGCCGACGAAAAGCAGTTTCAATTTGGATTCGTCACCCGAAGTTATATCTGCTGCACGATCAAAACTCCACTGGTCGAGATCAACGCCGGGTGGAATGACAGTGATTTTTTCTGCGGGAATTCCATAATCGTTTATGAGCGAATCCTTTGCCCACTTGCACCATGTGATAAGGTGCGCTGCTGCTTCGAAAGTCTGACGATTCCATTTGAATTTCTGATGTTCCAACCAGCTGTCACCACCGGGTTTGTGCCCATAAGCCGTTCCCACTTTGTCGTAATTAAGTGGAGTAGCATCAAGGGAGACGATGGAAGGAATTTTTCGCATTACAGGGACACTGAAGAGCGCCACTGTTTGTGTATGAATAAAAAGTGCATCCAGCTTTTCGCTCTTTATGGATTTATGAATAGAATCCTTTGCCCTCAGGCTGGATTTCAACGACCAGTTGTTTTTTACAATGGGCATACGCTGCCATATGTCTTCTTGATCTGGTATTACGGGCATCCATACAGCTGAAATCGCTTTATCCTGCTGAACCCACTTTTCTAAATTACGATGATGAGTAACATGGCCAAGAGTCTGCTCCATCACGAATCCGAATTTTTTCATACTGCCACCTTACTCACAAGTACTTCCTCATCAGAAAATCGCATATTTTTTTTATCCACATCCGCTTTCCATCCTAATTTGAATCCTTCAAATAGGCTGATCGCACGTCTGATAACCGGCGGCTTGCGGAATCGAACCAGATACCAAAAGGCAGGCTGAATGAGAAAGTGATAGAGCTCAAATAGCCAGACAAACAGAATTAAGGGCTCACCGCACCGGATGAGCTTGGCATAGCCTGCTCCCACTCCCACACAGTCTCGCTTCCCAAGATCGCGACCCTGCTGCCAGGTGCGAAATCCGTTATGCACTACAGAGGTAGATGCAGACTGCACCACTGTATAGCCTCTTAGCAGTGCCCGCAGGCTGATATCAGCATCTTCCTGGGAGGGGTAGACGGCGCCTGCTCCCAGCATAGAATCGAAGCCACCCAGTGCATTCATAGCCCGCCTGCTTACAGCCATCCCCGCACCGATTCCATGATCAGCGCACCAGTGGATAACAGATTTCATAACTCTGGTTTTATGCGTGACATAGGCAGGGATGAAACCAAAATCAGGATTGTGGCTTCCTGCTTCTACATTGCAGAATACTACGGCGGTTTCAGGATAATCCCGGAAGACTAACGCCATTTTCGACAGCCAATCCGAGGGCACCACGCAGTCGTCATCCGTCATACAGACGACTTCCCCATACGAATGCGCCAGTCCGAGATTACGTGCCAGGCCTAATCCTTTCGTATCGGTTGCATAGTAATGCACTCGCTTATCATCCAGGAACGGCTCGACTGCGAAACGAGTTTCACTATTCGTGCTTTGGTCTATTATCACTATTTCAAAGCTTTTTGCATCGCTGGTGAGGAGTGATTCGATTGTTTCTGCAATACTTTTACCACGATTGCGGGTGCACACTACGACAGATATTAATGTTTCATTATCATCTTCGATTTTAGACACATCTATCTGATTCATCCTGTAGAGATCCATTCCAATTGCATGATTGAAAACAATTTTTAAATGCGGCTACGCATTTTTCTTCCGGGAAAATTTTTGCTGCACCATCACTGCAAGTTTCTGCTGCTCTTCCTGCCCGAAAACATGTAAGTGGTACGCCAGATAGCAGAATGTTAGCATTCCAAGTGTGGCAGGAAATATTATCATCATGCCTCGCGTAAGCCAGATTACACAGGCCATACAGGCTGCTGCAACGATGCCTCGAAACACCTGAGTTACCGCCTGCGTACTGAGCGGATTCGTTCCGAGAAGCACGAAAGCAAATACCACGGTCACTGATTCTGCGATTAGCGATGCTGCCATGGCGCCGGAGGATCCATTGTGAAAATAGCGAATTGTGAGCGGAATCAGAATCCAGCAGAATAGGGCGTTTAAAGCTACCGTTCCTATGAGGAAAATACTCCATATTCCATTTTTACGCTGCGCCACCAGGAAGCGGTACATAATAGTAGTGACATACAATGGGATGAGATTGAATGCACTTACCTGAAGCGCGAGAGGCATATCTTTATACTTGGAAGTGCCATATAAAAGATGAGAGAAAGGCGCAGCCAGCATGATAATCATAGTGGTTACCGGCAGGCTCAGCGCGAGCATGAGAGACAGAACTTTCGTCTGCATCTTTTTGAACTCACCCTCGTCGACGTCTGTGAGCCTGGCGAGAGAGGGCAGCAGCGCCATTCCGATTGCAGTCGGTATAAAAAGAAATGTTCCCTGCAGCCGAAGGGCCTGTGAGAACACACCAACTTCCGCGTCACCTGCATATCTTCGAAGTATAAGAACCGAGCCCAGAGTATAAAACTGGACAACGAATGTATTCATGAAAAAAGGAAACCCACCCATTATGATGGTTCTCCAGAGATGAAAATCGTAGGTCGGCCTTAACGAGATTCTGGATAATAGCCATTTCATTCGGAGCACAATGGTGATGAAAAGCATACAGAGATTCGAAAACGGCATAACAACCGGACCGAACTTAAGAAACGGAATGCACCATAGTGCAGCAGACTGCCATGTAAAATCAAGTGTGGATACTCGTTTTGCTTCTTCCCAGCCTGCCAATACGGATCTCATCGGCTCTGCCAGGAGATTTAAAGATGCAGAGGTCATAATAACATAAGCAAGAATCCAGGTTACATGAGAAGCGTGGTTGATATGCAGCAGAAGCAGCGAAAAGCCGATGAGTGGAAGAATAAGAAGCAGGCGAAGCCCCAGTGTTGCATTGAGCAGTCTCTGCGCTTCACGGTGGTCCCGCCCGACCTCTGCCACCAGATAAGGATCGATGCTGAACATGAGCGTACCTGAAACAGTCGCAACGAGAGTCTGTGCCAGAGTATATTCTCCCATAGCAATCTCACCCAATCGTCGGGGAATGATTGAGATTGCTAGAAAGGAGACGCTCCAGCTGATCAGCTGTGCGAATAGATAGATGACGGCATTTTTTGCTACTTTCCCCTGGCCCGCCGCAGGAACCGCTTCGATACTGAGTTCAGCTGACATATTTTCCTGATCTATTTCGATAATGCACTTCGCTTATTCCACATAATCTTTGCCATATTGAAGCAGTTGCTCTATTCATGATGCGGTGTCTTCTGCTGACATCAGCTCTTCAATAAAAAAAATCGTTCAGCTGAGTAATCTATCATAGAATTTTTCCAGGCCGGCTACCACGGATTTCCAGCTGTACTGGCCTAACGCCAAATCTCGCCCTGCTGCTCCAAGCTGGTGGGATAATTCCTGGTCACCAATCAACTGTAGAACGCTGTCTGCAAAAGTTTTTGGTTCATCTGCAATCAAGAGATGCTTTTTATGCTCAACTCCAATGCCCTCGCAGCCCAAAGAGGTAGAGACCATCGCCTTACTCATAGAAAGGCCTTCCAGCACCTTCAAACGTGTTCCGCTGCCCATTCTCAGCGGCACCACCAATACGCCGGCTTTCTCCTGATAGGGGCGGACATCGTCAACGGTACCGGTTACCACCACATTAGGTCCGGCGAGCTGCAGCACCTCTTCCGGCGGGCCGGCTCCCACTATCGAGAAAACAGTTTGCGGCCTTTTTGCGACTATGAGCGGCAGTATTTCGCGTACAAAATATATGGCCGCGTCGATGTTGGGGCGATATCGCATCAGCCCTGTCAATACAATGCTATTTAGATCGGGCGGATCCGATACCGGGCAGAAATAGTCTACATCCACTCCATTCGGCGCAACTGTCGATTTAGCTGATGGCAGCATGCTTTGCAGTATCGCTTCCTCACGATCAGAAGTGAAAACGATTCCATCCGCAGATCGCCAGCATGCCTGCTCTTCACGCTTAAATTTTTCATATTCAAGCCAGTTGTAAAGCTTGCGTACCGGAGATTTCTCCGTTGTGTACATCCGATGCAGCAGCTCATACTCGATGTTGTGCTCATCGATTAATATTTTCGACCGGTTACCAAAATCGAATCCGCTCATCTGGCTGGATTCTACCTGAATAATATCGTACTGCTCTCCATCAAGCAGACTGGTGAGCTTATTCTGCATCTCGGGAGACTGCAGTCCGCGCCGCTGAAACGAAACCGGTGAAAATAGCGAGGTCATCTGAGCCAGACGTTTGCTCTTTCCCTCTTCCTCGTGCGGCGGAGAAACCAGGTGTACTTGAACCCCATCGTTTTCCACAACGGCCACGCTTGAAGCCTGATCCGGCTTGCCGTAGGTTAGCAGTGTCACCTGATGCCGGGCAGCCAGATTTTTAACTATTTGATACACTCTTATGCCAAATCCCCAGATAGGAGGGTAGGGCAGCGAAGGTGTAAGCACCAATATTTTATGTGAAGGTTCAGCGGTCATACGCAGATTGTGCCTTCTCGGGTTACTGCTGTTTTCGATCATTTATACTGCGTACCGCCATTCGAAGCCTTGTTGAGGACGGCTGCGATTTCCATCCTGTTCTCGCTGAGATAATAGGTGTAAGCTCAGCACTCAGATGCTCGGCGACCATCTTATTACCGCCAGCGAGCATATGGTCGTTATCATAAAATAGTTCATTTGGCACCAGGTCACTGTAATCTTTGAAAGGGATATTTGGGTCATTGAAAAATGAGTGAATAACATCCCTGTTTTGCTCGTAAACAGCGGGGCTCATCGCCCTTTCCACGACAGATGGATTCTGTGGAGTAATATAAGTAAATGCGGCTATTTTATGACTGTCCAGAGTCTGCCATATATATTTATAATACTGTCCGTTAAATGCATCAGCTTGAATGTTACGATTGTATACTTTGGTATAAATCGACGGTGAAGACGCCCGCTTGCTCCAAGGCTGCATGTCCAGCTTATGCAGACGCTTACCTATAGATACTCCAATCATCACTGCTGGGTTCGGATTGTCGAATGGAACTCTCGGCTGCACGCCGAAAAAGGCCGCATTAACTGCCTGTCGCATACCAATCAGCCTGATATTTTTTTCGAAAAAATCGTTTATTTTCTGTTCCGCGTTCTCCTTAAAAGTTCGTTCCGGAAGCAGAGATTTTAATGGAGACGGAATCTCCGGAAGATTGTAAGCGAGCCACGGATGAAATATAGGAGTTTCCTCTATCCCATTCGCGAAGGTGATATAGTTACCGGTAATCACCACGAGATCGGGATGTGCGTCTATCGCTTTTTGAAGCAGAAGCAGCTGATCCGTTGAGCGCGTGCCGGCCAGGCTATAGTTCCAGACATGTATTTCGTGACCCGGGATAGATTCTTTTAATGATTTTTCTAAATACTGTGGAATGGTTTGATCTTTTTCAAGAAGCGATGGGCCAACCACCACCGAATCCCCAATGATAACTACTTTATACGCTTTGTCACGCTTCATCTGATCAACATAGACATCCTGCATGGGGCCGGCAGGAAAATTGTCGAACCGTTCTTTATGCAGGCACAGCGTCGTATCGAAGCAGAGCCTGGTTGCTCCCTCCGCCAAAAATAGAAAAAGAACACAGAACAGTACCGGGCGCAGCGTCACATACCATGGTACCGAAGGAGAATCAAGAGATTCTTCCGCAACGACTACACTGGCCAACTCTTCATTTATCGAGGCTCGTATTGCCATAAAACTACCCACTCCAATAGATACGCTCTTAAGAATCTGTCCGCTAAAAATCTACATAGATAAATCGAGAAGCCGCACCTGTATAAAAGAGTATGCAGGCTATAATAATCGCTGCCCACATCAATCCTTTTAACATATCACGAACCCAGAGTGAGAACATACCGAAATTCCTTTATCGTTCTTGATCAATTGCGTTGATTTATTGGCTGCTTTCGAATTTATAGCAAGTGCCTGAAAGTGTACATCGCCTCTGCCATACTGGGAGATGCGAAAAATACCCAGCCAAAACAGACGAACTGCAGGCATATTGCGGTACTGAGCCAGCGCACAGGCATGCTGTCAGGCACCTTTTTCCCAATAGAAAGCTGATACACTCGAAGCAGCGCCAGGCCGAGCCCGTGCCAGAGTCCCCAGACAATAAACGTCCAGTTGGCGCCGTGCCAGAGGCCGCAGATCGCCATGACTACGGTCAGGTTGAAAAGTACCCGCCACGGTGGAACCCGACTGCCACCCAACGGAATAAAGAGATAATCTCGAACCCAACTGGAGAGCGACATGTGCCAGTGATTCCAGAATATTGAGATATTCGGCGCTCTATACGGCTTGTTGAAGTTCTCTGGCAGACGATAACCAAGAAGCTGCGCGCACCCGATAGCGATGTCGGTGTAGCCGGAGAAATCGTAATAGATTTTCACCGCATAAGCGTACATGGCTACCCAAAGCTGCATCCGGGAACACAGATGAGGATCCAGCAGGGGAGTGGTGAATAGGCTTGCCGTATCCGCAATTATCAGCTTTTTAGCGATGCCATACACAATACGGATAAAACCATCTTTCACATAGTTCGCCTGAAGATTCCCCAAGTGCTCGGACTGATCCTGGAAAATTTGAAAACGCTTGATCGGCCCGGAGACCAGGCTGGGGAAAAAGAAAGCGAATAGTGCAAAATCTCGCAGGCGAACGCGTTCGACTCGGCCATGATAGAGATCAGTAAGATAGTGGATGAATTCAAAAGTGAAAAAAGAGATTCCGAGCGGCACCATGATATGGGGAAGAGGATATCGGATACTGCTCTCAAGGAACCGTGACGCCGAGTTGAACGTTTCTACCAGCATTCGACTGTATTTAAAGAATGCCAGTGTTCCTGTACTCAAAACCAGACCAGTAATCAGAGCGCCTTTTGCAGCGGATGCACCGCTTATTCCCTCTTTAAAACGGAAAATTAAAATGCCGATGTAGTAGACGATGATAGTCAACACACCAAGTAGCAGTGCATAGGGCAGAAAGTTGTAGGCAAAATACCCGAGGCTGGCAAATAACAGGAACTCTCTTCTAAAACGGGATGGCACTATCCACCAGTACAGTATAAATACAAGCGACATGAATACTACGAACGGCCAGGTGGTGAATATCACGTCAGAGCATCCCTTCCATGGAGATTAAAATATGATCACTTGATTATCGGCGAGAAACTCTTTTATTCGTAGAAAGAAAACGCTTCTTGCAGCGGATTGTTTTCTAGGTCGTTTATAGGAGCATCTCCGGCGATTTCAATCTCCTCGGAATTTTTAGGTCTATCTAATTTTTTAAGCACACCAAGTACTCCCAGATAGAGCCCGAATAAAGCCATCGAACGGGAGTTTACAAGCTGCAAATCGTACTTGCCAAAGGTATAGAGCATCAGGGCAAGCAGCACTGCAAGAATGCCCGTCAGCTGCAAAAGTGGATCTTTAGTCTCTTTTAACGTCTGGACTCCCTTTATCAGGATAGTCGCAAAAAGCATTATAAAGGCAAAGAATCCGATATGGCCAAGGCGCATCCAGACCCACAAAATACTGTCATGAGGGAGGTAACTCTGGAAATAGGAGGTTACTTTCGGGAGTGCATATTTCTGTATGAACGGCTTTCCATAACCGATTCCAATTAATGGCGAAGAATCGCGCGTGAATTTGAGATCCAGATCTTCGGTCATTCGGTAATTATCGGACCCGGCATCGCGCAGATCGGGATCAAACTGGGATCGGATGGAACGCGCCGGAAGCGCCCAGGCTCCCGCTCCGTTCCAGGCGATGGGAACGTAGACCGCAGAGAACAGAAGGAAAACAATTGAGAAAGTAAGTATCTGCGTTCTGCGCCTATGGAGTATGACATAGAGCAGGGGAAGCAGGGGAACAAAAGCTATCACAAAAGACGCAATCCCGGCGCGCCGCTGATTCTCCAGATCAGAGAAAAGGCAGGTCGGCAGGGCCAGCAGCGAAGCGTAGAACAGTTTCGGATTGCTCCCTATCATCGCGGAAGCGACAAAGATCAGGAACACCATATTAAAAAAGAGGCTGTCTTCGTGCTGCAAAACTCCCTGATCGGATACGACTCCTCCGAGGCTTGCAAATATGTAAATACCAAAGAGGCTTCTAATAAATGTTCCGATGACCGTAAACCATAGCAATGGATAGATCATCTTTTTATCGGTCACGAAATTAGCGGTGAGCAGATAGACTGCGAAGAACATAAACTGCGATCTAATCTCCCAGAGCGCCATCGTCACGTCGCCGCCGCTGGTAATTCCGTGCACAAATCCGAAGGTTACTATCAGCATATAGAAGGCAATATTATTGAAAAATATTCCTGTCTGAAACCGTAATGAGCGGGTAGATATACCGCGTACAATCCAGGTAAGGAATGTGGAGACAATAACCAGCTCTGCCAGGCTGAATTTAATCGGCGAGAGAATTCTAGTCCCATACGCCTCTCCCACATTGTTCAGATTCAGAAAGAATGGCAAAAATTTGGTGGGAAGCTTTTCTGCGCCACTGATACGGGGATCCATCTCCAGCAGCATCACCGCGCCAATCAGAATATAGAATCCAACTCTCGGGTTGTTCCAGACCAGTACCGGTGTGGAAATGAGTACGAGCACCACGAGACCCAGAGCAAGCAGCGCGTAAGCGGGCAGTGTGGGCGCAAGGTAAGAGACTACAGTCACCACAGCAAATATCACCAGCACTACCGCAATCATCATTAAAAATAGTCGTGATTTGCGGTTCCTTTGTGCTGTCAGCAGCTGCTCGGTAGATGGGTATAGTGAATCGATCATACGGGAATGCCTCTATAAAATCTTAAAAGAATCATGTGTTAAGTTATGCTCTCAGCCAGCTATACATCATCCAGAGCGATATTACCATCCCCAGGCCATACCAGCCTTTCCAGGACAGTTTTTTTGTGAGCACGCCGATACCAACCATTATGAAGAGCAGTATGATATCATATTTCATCGATGAGTTCCTCTAATATTTACCTTCATAATATAACCACTGGCTGACTACTTTGATTTCATGCGCAGCAAAGTGATCGAGTAGGGTGGAAGCTGAATTTGCAGATTCCCATGGGCTGCGGGCATTTCACCCACCTTAACAATTTTGTTAAGATCATCCGAACTGTATCGAAACACTTCCGCAATAGCGGTAGTGGAACTGCCACTAATTGTCAGATTCGCAGAAACGGAATGTGATTCCATCTTGTTCAGCATCATAATGGCGGGCTGCCCAGAGGATTTATCAATGCTGCCGAAGCAGGAGACATGTTCCTGGTCTGATGACGATGCTTTAACGCCGCTGTCCCCGAACCCGCCGCCCGCGTCGTTCGCATTTAGATACATTTTATAGGCATAGAAACCCGGGCTGTTTATTTTAGGCGCCGTCCAGTAGCAGGCCATAAATACCTTCTCACGTCCCATTATACCCAAAACCTCGGCTGTCGCGAGCGCACCATTTATTGTATTATCTGCTCCCCAGTTCCATTCATTGATTCCAATCTTCGTCCCAGGGTAGTTTTCATCTATCCAGGCGTGCAGCCTCGGCAGGAGTTGTACCTCCGTATTGATCCAGGATTCATCTTTATAGGTGGAATCCCAAAGCGCTCTCGTACTTCGCAGCCTCAATGCATTCGAAGCTGGATCAGTTTTTCCTTCGTATACTCCAGAACCCTGCGGATAAAAATGTACATCCAGAATATCCAGCGAACGCCTTCCGGTTTTTCTATCATGCAGCGCAGTCTGTTTCAAGAACCAGGGTATAAAAGGAATATCTCCATGTGCTTTACGATCTGCATGGGAAGCAAATTTATCTGTTCCTTTATCCCGAGGCGAAAAGAAATAACCCGTCCATCCCCAGGATACCGGTCCTGTGATGAGAGCAGTGGAATCGACATCTTTAACTGCATCCGCATACGTTGTAAACTTATTCAGAAGTTCTTCATAATCCGGCTGAACCGGATGGATGTCTGTGTGGGTCGAATCCCATAAATCAGGTTCATTATCCATCGCATAAAATTTCACGCCGCCATTGTATGCCTTGCCGAATTTATGAATGAGATGATATATCCACTCGTCCTGATATACCGTGTTTTGCTTGATATCGGGCGGATCCTGGAATGGACCGGGCTTTTTTGGCAGCGATTTGAGCGATACTCTGTTCCGATTCTCGGCAGGATCGTATCCCGCAATAGCTTCAGAACCCGCGCTAATCGGAGGTCCGCCTTCCGCCGGCACACCCAGGGACATATGATCCCAGACATTATCTGATGCCACCCATCCAATTGTTGGTATTGTTATAAAGGATGCTGCGCCCGCAGATTTTGCAGTTTGTATGGCTGCGTCTGCGGCGCTGGATGGCCCGCTGCCCTCTTTTGCGTCGCTTCCGTAGTTATGCCAATACCAGTCACGTGCCTTATTCCAAGCGTTTCCCTTGCTCCAGTTGTATCGTGTATTCTCGTTTCCGCCCCATCGCCATAATGGCAGATGCAGGGCGCTAAAGAGAGCTGTATCTGGATGGGACATACCATAAATATAAGGGCTGATAGGGCCGATGGGATCAGAAATATCTACGCGCAGATCTACTTTGGCAGGGAAATCTGCCTGTTTACCGCCTGTTAATTTTATATTCGCCAGATACACCGGCAGCTGCTCTTTGCCGCTGGCATCCATAAAACAGATTCCGGTGATGGGGGTGTTTGTATCTTCCAGTTGATTCATCGGGATTTCAACCTGAGCAAATTTCCCTGCTGGAATGGACTTACCGGCAATCATATCCGCAATATTCAGTTTCCGCCCAAACGCACCCGCATCCCGCACAACACATACTTGAATCTTCTGGCCGCCAGTATCTCCCCCGTTGATCAGAAAGGAAAGCGTTTGATAACTATCGGCTGGGATAGAATCATGATGGAAATAGATGCCTTTCCAATTGGAAGGTACAAATTCAATGCTGGGAAGGGATTTGTAAAGATGGGATGAATCGGGCATCTTTTTTACAGCCCATGACCAGTCCTGCCATCCATTTTGCAGCTGCTGTGTAAAAATATCCAGGCTTCCTTCGGCAGCATCCGCGTGTGATGGCGCACCGCTGTAGAGCGCTATGACACCTATTCCGCCAAAGGCAATTGCGCCGGCAATCCATTTCGATACAAAATTTTGATCAGGATACTTCATGGTAATTACACCGTTAGAATCAAGCACCGATCGCTTTTACGATCGTATTAACATCGTACATTTTTTCAACATCTTCCGGAGCAAACTGTTTGTCAAACTCCTGTTCCAACTCCAATATGAGCATGAGATGCCCCATAGAATCCCAGTTTTCTATTGTTTTTGAAGAAGAATCTGCGTGCACTTCATTTCTAGGCACATTAAAGATAGTGGATACAATTTCACACACGCGATCGGTTGTCTCATTCATGCATTAACTCCAATAATAACGTTGTAACACTAATAATTTATCAGGCTGAGCAAAGCTCAATCCAGTCTGGGAAAGAGATGTTGTCTTTGGTGAGGTCGAATTTCCAAAGCTGACCGCTTTCCTCATCCTTCACTTTTGTAAATCGATGGTCCGGATAAAATGTTTCTGCAGGCGCATTCTTTTTTGTCGGAAGAAACCAACCCTGGAGCGTGATTGTGCCGGCGCGCTTCACTTTTTCGGCGAGCAGGGAGATAATTGCAGTCTCGACAGTGCGTCCGATCACCCTGCAGCTCATCAACAAGGTATCGATTTCAACTGAATCTCCCTCATTGTGGAGGATTGCCACTGCGATAAGCCCGTTATCACCAAATACATCACGCACAGAAAAAGAATAGATATCCCAGTTCGGGTCTTTGTCCATCTCTTCCAGCTGCTGCTCGGTATAACGACGAGTGGTAAGATTGAACTGATTGGTTTTCTGTGTGAGCTGTGCTATGCGTGCCAGCGTCATCGGGCTTAAAGGATTGATTTCCATCTGCATTTTGAGCGAGCGATAGTAGTCTTCAATGCTGGCTGCGTTCTGGTGCAGTTCCAGGCGCTGCCTCTGCTCTGCATACATCTTGCCGCGCTCTTTATCTTCATGTGAAAGGCTGAGCCGGGCAAACACCGGGCTGTCGCGAAGGATTTGCGCATAATAGATAGGGTCCGCTGGAATCTCGAGTACTGCCACTTCCGGAAGTTCAAGCCGGATTCTTTCCCGCTCTACAGGATTATCGTCGATAAAAGCAAGAGAATCGATACCTATATTGAGCTCCGCTGCAATCTCCCGCATGTTTTGAGCTTTATCCTGCCAGTTGATACGCAATGCAGCGAAGTGATGCGGCTTAAGCAGCATTCCAGGATGATTGGTCAACGCCTCTAAAGCATCGGCTGAATTATTCTTGCTGTTCACTGCCAGAATGACACCGCGATTGTAGAGATCTAAAATGACTCTCTGCAGTGCAAGATGGGCAGCGCCTGGATATTCGCTTCCAATCCGGATGCCTTCCATCCCATCTTCGCCGATGACGCCGCCCCAGAGTGTGTTATCGAGATCACAGACGAGAGCTTTGCAGAGTTTACCTGTGATAGGAAGCAGACATTTCAGATATTCCTGGGCAAGAAAATGCAGACAGTCTGCAGCAATCGGCATCCTCATCGTGAGCCATTTGCGCTCATCATGCCAGCGCTCTCGGCCAGTACGAGCAGCCAGGTTATCGTAATCCAGTATATACACTCCGGAATACTCGGCTGCCATACTTAATAATTCTCTATTGAAACGACGAATTGCCTCCATCTGGCCGTCGGGATTCTGGCTGTCTAGAATTCCTGCAGACGGAACTATCGGCATTTCCATATTGTGCATTAACAAAGAGGCCTGAGATCTGGATCTAAATATCTGAATGAGGTTGCGAAGATTTGCTATTGTCTGGCCGATTTCAGAATGTACGTCTTCTGAGGAAAGCTCGGTAAATCGATTCCAGATATTTGGGAGCAGGTCGCGGGTTTGAGCTGCAAGCACTGCCATTCCAGGGTCACAGCGATACAGCGCGCTCTTTGGATCGAGAATTTCCTGTGAATAGGTATTGAATTCTCCAATTGAGGTTTCCAGCGTAAGACGATGCAGACCGGCGAAGGCTTTGAATAGAGGCAGAACAGGTTCCAGAGTGAACGAGCGCATGAAAAAAACTTTGAATGGGACAGCAGATATTCCATCCTGTATTTTAGGCAGCCTGGTGATTACATATTGGGCGTTGGACAGGGTGGGTGAAGATTCTAAAAGCTGCTGGAGCGAGGCTCTCGCTCCGCTCCATTCTCCGCGTTCAATAGCGGAATCGATGGATTCTATCGTACTGCTTATCATTCGATTTCAGTTCCTGACAGATGCTTATTCCAATGATTTAATCGGACGGGCGGGGGATCCGCCCACCACTTTATTTGGTGCTACATCGGTAAATACGACGGAACCTGCGGAGACGACACTGGATGCCCCAATGGTGACACCGGGCAGAATCGTACTTCGCGCTCCAATCCACGCTCCATTTTCAACTACGATAGGAGCAGATTTTCCCGGTCCGCATCGATGATGGCTCTGATGGATTTCATGATCGGTAGTAATAAACACGACGTGATGTCCGATACCGACATGGTCACCGATCGTTATGGTATCCTCAAGATCCAGATACAGCGGAGCATTGATCTGGCAGTCTGTGCCTATAGTCAATTTTTCCCAGCATCGCCCGCTGCCAGATATTTCGATATTGCTGAATATGAGCGAGCGTTCGCCGATTTTGATACCGCAAAGTTTATATATTGCTGTTCGAAAACGTGAAAAAGTACCGCTCGGCATAAAGAATAGCAGCAGGCTTGCGGCACGAAAACGCATTTTAAGCCGGATGGTATCCTGCCGTATAACTTTCGATATCCTGGAGAATCTGCCTTCAGTTTTTATTATGTCCGTCGTTTCAATGTTATCGATTTTTAGCTGATGCGACTTTTTTTCTGGTTCGATATCGTTCTCATCGCGTATGGGTTCTACACTCAAATCTACACCTTCTATTTCTTCAACCGCAGATTCGCTGCGAGCGCACTTATCGGGATGAACCTGCTAAGTATCGGCTTATTATCGCATGGAGTATAGATTGCAAACCGAAATAGCGGACAGTGTATTCGATTTCAATAAGGCAATAATACCAGCTAATTTTTAAAAACGCATTACTTCAATTTTCGGATGATTTTAGTCTTCTCCCGAGTCCAGCTATTTAAAAGTAATAATTAACTCATATTCGGGGAGCGAACACAATGTCCGAAGGAATGGAGAGCGATTCATCCTGCGCAGGCAGAGTGAGTCTTTCCTGCAATGCCAGCGACACTTCAAGTGCATCGTCTGGCAGTTCTGGAAGATCGACGAGCACAAGTTTTGAAATACATTTTTCTCGTGCCAGCGCTTCTTTGAGCGCCGAGCTGGCAGAAAAGCGTATTCGGTTGCCGGAGCCTTTCTGGCTCGATAGGCTTTCTGAGGGATAGTCTTTGGTTAGTTTGAAGAGAGCAGAAATTAAATGTACGTCGGAATAGATTACTCCGCGAAGATCAAAATCGAGGCATTTTCCAGAATCTAGAATGCGGCGTGCAGCTCTGTCCAAAATGCTTGCGCTGCGCTCGTTCGATCGGCCCGATGCAGTAATCACGGCTGCCATCTCACCTGCCTGCACACAGATTTGTAGTCCATCCATCGGCTGGACGCTAAAAGCTTCCGCAACGGTGTTACAAAGCGTGTATAGACCAT
>JBBRDM010000037.1:0-34935 GCA_038203935.1 Chthonomonadales bacterium | reverse complement strand
GGAAGATCGAGTGCAACAACGCCCTGAGCTCCCGTCAGCCTCATACTGCGAAATATCTGACTGCTCCAATGCGCAGCCCAAACCGGAGAGTTACAGTCCATCCAGTGCATCTGACGATTTGAAGTCAGTCGATTCTGCAGGGCGGAAATATTTAGCGTGGATGCTGCCAGCTTTGGATTCCAGCCGCCAACGCTTTCACTATGTGAGGACTGTTCGTATATTTTGGAAGCGCTGACAAGCAGCAGCGGTGTAAAAAGAGGATGATCCTTCACTATCGGCAGATAAAAATTTGGTTGGAGAGTCACCTGATCAAACGCGGACACATCACAATTCTCACTGATCCAGTCCCGATTCTTGTCTGATACTTTAATTCCCAGTTTAGAGGATTCTTCGTATGGTGTACTGCTGTCCCCCAATCCCATGGTGTAGATTCCGCCCAGCCGTACGGCATTTGCGGGGCGCACGCGTATTACAGAGATAGGAGTGTTCTGTGCCGATGCAACGAGTGGAATAAGAATCATCGCCATTGCGAGAACAGACCACAGCTTTATTTTCGTATTCGCCAATCTTACCTCGGTGACACAGGGGAAGGAGATGAATCTCCTGAATCGCCATTGTTCTCTTCTGAACCTTAGGAATAGAGGAAGCATTCGAAGCGCATTTGTAGTTTTTAAGCTGTATTGCGATAAATTATCATTTTTTGATTCTCCTGGCTGAATCACAGAAGCTTTGATCCGGTTCTTCCACTCGTTTAATTTCGGAAGAGAAGACAGGGGAGTGAGGGAATTGATTTTGTTTTCTAATAAATTTGTTGTCATGTTGATTCGTTCTTGAAGCAGTCTATAATATCCTGCCGGCAAACCATCCATCAAGCAGGAGATATCAGTGTGCTGGTGGAACAAAGCAGCCATGAAGAAATAATTTCCGCCCTTAAAAATTGGAGACTACGATGCCTGCAACTTATTTAGATTCGCTCCCAAAAACAATGCGTGCTGTGCGATGCCATGGCCCGGAAGACTATCGGCTGGAAGAGATACACACCCCGCATCCCGCGGAGGGCGAAGTAGTCATCAAGCTGGATGCCTGCGGGGTTTGTGCCTCAGATGTCAAATGTTTCATTGGCGCGCCGCTATTCTGGGGTGACGAGAATCGAACCGGATATGTACAGGCGCCGGTTACTGCCGGCCATGAACTCATAGGGACTGTGGTGGCATTGGGGGAGGGATCTGGATCCAAATATGGATTGGAACTCGGTGATCGAGCTATTTCCGAACAGATAGTTCCCTGCGGGGTCTGCCGCTATTGCCAGACTGGGCGCTACTGGCTCTGCGCTATACACGACATCTATGGATTCCATCGCTACACACAGGGCGGCATGGCAGACTACATGCTGTTTCCTGCCCGCGCCCTGAACTATAAAGTGCCCAACGATCTTCCAATTTCAAAAGCCGCTTTGATCGAGCCGCTTGCTTGTTCTATGCATGCAGTAGAACGTGCTCTGATCGAGTTCGGGGATGTCTGTGTCATCGCTGGCGCAGGGACTCTGGGGCTGGGAATGGTAGCCTGTGCGAGATTGAAAAATCCAGGCTCACTGGTAGTAATCGATATGCACGATGACCGGCTGGAGCTTGCTCGTTCACTCGGAGCAGATGTTACTCTCAATCCCGCTAAAGTGGATGTTGTTCAAATCATTCAGGATATGACGGAAGGCTATGGATGTGATGTCTACATCGAAGCGACTGGATTTCCAGATGCCGTGAATCAGGGTCTTCGAGCTATCCGAAAGGGTGGAAACTTTGTAGAATTTTCGGTGATGAAAGAGCCGACCACGACAGACTGGACCATTATTGGCGATTCTAAAGAACTCAACATTTACGGGGCTCATCTCGGGCCAGGCTGCTATCCCAAAGTGATCGACTATCTTCATCGTGGACTACTGAAAGTCGATGGAATGGTGACTCATGAACTTCCGCTGGATAAATATCTTGAGGGAATTCATCTGGTGCACGAAGGTAAAAACTGCCTGAAAGTGCTGCTGCGGCCGTAATCTCAAATGACGAACAAAATAATTTCAGCCATTCAATCACTTTGATGCGTAATGAGAGTAACATCTCCGAAAGAGGACTGATTTGCCCCTGCAGTTCACAAATGGACTGATATTGATTCTGATTCCGGCTGCCTGCTGGTACTTCTGGTGGCAGCATCGGAGAACCGTGACAGACATGAGTCCGCAACGCAAGCGGCTTTCACTGCTGCTTCGCCTTTTGGTGGTAACTGCTCTGATTCTGACTCTCGCAGGAACCAAACTCATTCGACGCGGGGAATCTCTCGCAGTTGTGTTCGTTGTGGATGGATCGCGCAGTGTTCGTGAAGATCAGCGATCTGCCATGGAAAAGTATTTAAGTGATGCCTCGAAGGGCATGAGGCAGGTAGACCGTGTAGGCGTAATCACATTCGCGCAGGATCCCCACACTCAGTCTTCTCCCGGCCAGCCCATCGATCCTTCCCGACTGAAAGACACGGGAATTACGACCGCAACAGATATTTCTCAGGCACTCAGGCAGGCAAGAAATGAACTGGACTCCTTCGCAAAAGACTCCGGCAAGCGTATTGTACTGCTCTCTGACGGCAATGAGAACAGCGGACGTTCCCTTTCGGAAGTTCCTGATCTCGCCGCCGCGCATATTCAGCTCGATACACTCACGGTTCCGGTAAATCTTCCAAAAGAGACTCTTATTGAGAAGACTATCATTCCCGCACGCGTCAAAATAGGGGAGCCCTTTCCTGTACGAGTGGTCATCCAGAGCCAAAGCGCGCAGACAGCAAAAATAAGCCTTCAGCGCGATGGAAGCCCGAGAGGAGATGCCAAAAGCGTTACCCTGCATCCGGGTAAAAATGTGGTCGTGTTCGAGCAGAATATCGAAAAGACTGGCTTTTTTCGATATACGACATCGCTCGAATCCCCAGATGATACTATCCCTGAAAACAACCGCGGCGAGGGATTTGTCTGGGTGCGCGGCAAGCCTACGGTACTGTATGTTGCAGATGATCCTTCTCTCACGAACTTCCTGCGGAATGCGCTTAAAAGTCAGAATATCGATGTGGACTATGCGCCTGCAGCCGCCATGCCGACCTCTGCGGCCGCCCTTCAGCGTTATGACAGCGTGTTTGTGAGTAATGTGCGTGCCAGTGATTTTTCGCTCAGCCAGATGACCGCGCTTCAAGTCTCCTGCCGAGATTTTGGAATTGGATTTGGAATGGTGGGAGGCGAAAGCAGTTTCGGAGCAGGCGGATATCGGGGAACTCCTATAGAAGAGACTCTTCCCGTCACGATGGATGTCAAGAAACAGAAGCGGATGCCATCGGTAGCGGTCGCGCTCGTCATTGAAGACCTGGAGATACCATCCTCAGTAAACATGTCGATAGAAGCGGCGAAAGCGACGATGGATCTTCTGGAACCAATAGACATGGTGGGGGTGCTCGACTGCAATCCGTTCGGTGGATTCGGGGGAGTTTTCGGCGGTGGAAACTCCGGCACCTCTCCGGCTGGCACCTGGCGAATTCAGATGCAGCACGTCACCGACCGGGAAGCGCTAAAAGCAGCCATGCAGAATCTAACGGGCATGGGAGACCCGCCTAGTTATAATCCATTCCTTGCGGAGGCTGCCCGAGTATTGAATGGCACGGATGCGAAAGTGAAACACATCGTCTTTCTGGGAGATGGGGACGCGGTTTTCGAGAACAATCAGAACGAAACGGCTTCTATAATCAAAAAAATTCGTGATATGGGAATTACCATCTCGACTATTGCCAGTGGGACGAGTGGCGGCGGCGATGTAAAATTTATGGCGACGATGGCTTATCTGGGCGGCGGCCAAGCCTACGTAGCCGATCAGCCGCGTGATCTGCCCCGTCTGCTTTTGAAAGACCAGCAGACCATCAGTCAGCCGCCTATTATCGAAGAGCCATTCCGTCCTCGCGCGATGGAGGGTGATGAGGTCTTTAAAGGAATCGATTGGGGCAGCGCTCCGCTGCTGCTGGGTTATAACATCTCTAATTTGAAACTCAATGCAGATCTTTCCCTAATATCGCATCGAAACGACCCCATCTTTGCAGGATGGCGATACGGATTGGGGAGATCGGTTGCATTTCTATCGGATGACCGCGCAAAGTGGGCTGCTCAATGGATGAGCTGGCCAGGTTATGCCAAATTCTGGGCCCAGGCTGTGCGATGGACACTCCGGCCGATTGCTCCCAGCGACTACTCGACACAAGTCAATATGGAAGGAAATCGCGGCCATATAGTGGTGGATGCCATTGACGAGCAGGGGCATTTCGTGAACAAGCTGCCTCTTACAGCACGCATCGCTGCTCCAAATACAGGAGGGATAAAGGGTACAGCAGCCGAACAAGTCTCCATACGGCAGACAGGCCCGGGGCACTACGAGGCGTGGTTTGATGCTCCACAGATTGGAACCTATCTGGTAAACGTCTTGCAGGCAGGGGCCGACCCGAAATCTCCACAGAAATCTACCGTGGTCGGCATGTCTACGCCATACTCGCCGGAGTACAGAGAGACTGCTTCCAATCACTATCTCATGTCGCAGCTTGCTCAGGCAGGCGGCGGCAGGGTCGACCCTCAGCCGTCCGCAGTATTCGGTGGAGATCGCCCTGATGTGTTTTCTGCGAAAGACCTTACTCATAGGCTGCTGATGTTCTCCATGCTGCTGCTGCCTTTCGATATTGCAGTCAGGCGGATTGCCCTTGAAAAAGCGGATCTGGTGAAAGCATGGAACTGGGTATTTGGAAGCAGCCGAAATAAATCTAAGACAAAATCAGCGACGCCCGAACTGGGACGTCTTTTGGATCGGAAAAGTACTGCCGATCAATCTATGCAGGGCAATTTTGGCAATGGTGAGCATTCCGTTCCACAAAATTTAGATTCGGAGACTGCAGGAATACCGCTTCGAGCACCGGCTGCAACTTCAACACGTAACGAAGCAATTCGCGATCAAACGAGGACAGAGTCAGGATCGAAGACGTTAACGAAAGAGCTTGAAATTCCAGAGGCGGGGACCCAAGACACCGAAATTCAGGACAAATCAAACGAGGAACCATCGCTCGATGAATCGGGAATGTCCCGTTTGATGGCAGCTAAGCGACGCGCCGGACAGCGAAAAGACGATTGAGTAGTGTACAATCGTTAGGTTCATATCGATTTAAACAGAGTTCCAGTAAGTTACTTCAAAGGAGATTATGTGCATTGAAAATTTTGAATAGATCCACGCTGCCGATATTAAGTCTTATAGTCATCGCATCGGCTGTCGGCTGCGCAAAAGAGAAACCTGCGGATACTGCTTCGGGCGGAGAGCCAAAGCCTGCCGGTCAAAAATTGAAAATAGCAGTAATTCCTAAGGGGACAGCAGCCTTTTTCTGGCAGGCAGTTGATTCAGGAGCTCAGCAGGCGGGCAAAGATTCAGGTGTCGATATTATCTGGCAGGGACCGGATAAAGAGGGTTCTATTACAGATCAAATCAACCTGGTTCAGAGTCAGGTTACTAATAAGGTAGACGGCATTGTAATTGCTGCTTCTGATGCGACAGCGCTGGTGAAACCGGTGAAGGATGCTATGGCGGCACATATTCCTGTAGTGACCGTCGATTCCGGCCTCACCGAGAAAGATGCATCTGTGGCTCTGATCGCGACAGATAATGTCGAAGGTGGCCGTCGGGCAGCAGATACCCTCGCGAAAGAGATCGGTGAAAAGGGAGATGTCGGGCTGCTTATCTTCCAAAAAGGCTCTGCTTCATCGGACGATCGTGAAAATGGTTTCCTCGAAGGCATCAAAAAATATCCCAATATTAAGCTGGTTTCCACGCTCGAATCGAACGATCCACAAAAGGCAATCGACACGACCACCAATATGCTCACTGCAAACCCTACTATAGTGGGTATATTTGCAGCGAATGAACTCAATGGGGTTGGGGCTGCCAACGTCATCAAACAGAAAAAGCTGATTGGCAAGATCAAACTTATTGCTTATGACTCTTCTCCGGAAGAGCTGAAAGATCTGGAAGACGGAATAATTCAAGCCACCATCGTTCAGGATCCCTATCAGATGGGGTACAAAGGAGTGATGACCTGCATAAAAGCAATCAAGAAAGAGCCGATTGCTGAAAAGTTCGTGAACAGTGGAATGACAGTCGTAACCGCCGCAAATCTTCATACGCCTGAAGTTCAAAAACTTGTTAATCCCGAAGCTTCTAAAAAGTAGTTTGGATCAAACTCCCTGCCGATTTTACGAACTAAGCGTTCACTGGCAGGGAGATAGAACACAAACTATTTGCATTTATCACTGGTGATGTCCGGTCTGCATCCGTCTTCTTTCTGCACTGCATTTGATACTGGATTGTTCCGTGAGCTTATTTTTCCAATTATAAATATCCCCAGCACTACCAGTACCACCAGCATAGCCAGCATCGAGACGATTGGGAGCGATCGCAGCGGCGAGATAGGTCGGCTGGCTGCCCCCGAAGAGGTCGGATTCCTTAAAGCCGAAGCGATTTTTCCGGAGACGCCTGCTAACTCCTGCTGTCTCTTTCGGCATCGTTCACAAGTTATAAGGTGTACATTTACGGCCCAATGCCTTGCGAACGAAAGTTCGCCAAGCTGATATAGGAGCAGTTCCGTATCACGTTCCTGACATTTCATTTCTTATCACTATCTTCGGCCTTCAGCTGCTGGGCTACGAGATCATGTGCCCGGTAGAACTGGTATTTGACCGTGTTTAGATTCTTATCCAATGCTTTCGCTATTTCCGCGAGTGTCAACTCGGCATAGTAGTAGAGTTCTAATATCTCTCGCTGCGAATCTGGCACCTTCGCAAGAGCTGTACGCAGGGACTCCTGCATATCTATAGTATGATAGGCGTCTGGCTGAATTAACTCATCACAATCCAGATCTTGAGTACGGCCATCATTTTGAATCTTTACTCTTAGGTAATCGGTGCATTTATGTGACGCGATACCGTAGAGCCAGGTTTTGAACGTTGCTTTCCCCGCATAACGAGGCAAAGCCTGCCAGCATGCAATCCAGATCTCCTGCATCAGGTCATCCAAACCCTCTGCACTGCTTCTGCGAAGTACATAACCTCTGAGCTGATTTTCGTGGGCAATTCTTAGCTTGTCGAAAGCGCTCTTGTCTCCAAGCTTCGCTTTACGCACTGCCGCTGAATCAATATCAGAGCTGCCACTCCACTTTGGCGTCCATGCCTGAAAAATGCTCAAAAGACAACTTCCTCGCATTTGAAAAAGAGTTTAGATCTCATCAAAACTTCAGTCGGCGTAAGGCATGAAAAAGTTGGGATTGGAACGAATATCATGAAATTAAATATTCTAGCTGAAGGTTGAGGATTGAAAAAGGTTTAACGAATGCTGAAGGTAACCGCATGAGAGGCAGCCTCCGTACCCTCCGCGCGAAATTTACTATCACATCCTGATATGCGAGGCTGGTTATCCTGATAACAAATGGGAGCTGTCGCATTTACACCGGAGGAGACTTTTGAACCACTGTACCATCTCGCATGGCCATCACAGAGCAGATAGTTTGAACCTTCTGTATGTCGACCATAGCGTTCTTCGAACTGAGTCTCGCTGTGGTTGGGTGGAATTCGGCCCCCAAGATATCCGGTAGCATACTGGTTTTCAACTCGAGTATTCCAGTCTTTCTGCGCATACAATCGATTATCCAGCCCATTCCCGGATGCAGAATAGTTCCTGCCAGGTTTTCCCTTCTTTCCTGCTCCTTCACGAATATCTGAGATGTTGGCAAGCACTCCGCTGACCGCAAATAAAAAAACGGTACGTGGTGGTGAATTGAGTTCAGCAATGGTCACAGGCCTGGGCGCTATATCGTGCTCCTCCTCTTCGTCAGCCCCTTTTGGAAGCGGGAATAGATTGTTGTTATATCCATAAGAGACCACATAGTTGGGGAATTTCGAAGCGGATGTGCTGTCGGTCGGGCATTTGAACATGGCAAAACTATTAATATAGGGCTGGCACTGCCCCGCCCAGCCTTCCCCAGCCCATACACGATCTCCGTTAATAGTCTGAAGCCCCTGTGGAAACTGGTCATCGCTGTCAGACATATACTGCATGATCGCGAGTCCGATCTGCCGAACGTTCGAAAGGCAGGCAGTCTGGTGCGCTTTTTGTCGTGCTTGTGCAAAAACAGGAAATATGATCGCTGCAAGAATCGCTATTATTGCTATAACTACGAGAAGCTCAATGAGAGTGAAACCACTCTTACTGATTTTGTTATTATTTTGCGTCATTGCTAATCTTTGCCTCCATTTACATTGCTAAGAATACTCTACTTTTTTCATTAGCAGTGTATCCACACGAATTGTATATACTCGCTGCGTTTTTTCAGTTCGCGAAGTCAGGTCCACCTAACCAGTCTTAGCTGCGAATTATTCCCATCGATTTTATTATTGATTAATAGAATTTCTTATAACGCAACGCCGAAGTTAGGATTTAAAAAATTATCATTTAATCCAACTATTCGGTAGTTTACACCGACTGAGGTTTCAGAAGGTGGTAATAACCTTTAAATATATATTGGAGAATTCTATATGCGAATTTCAATTTGGTCTGTTGCGGCTGCCCTGCTTATGAGCGTACTCTTCTTAAACTCTTCTGCATTGGTTCAGGCTCAGGGCCGGCCCGGCAGAGGAACTGTGGTTTTGAAAGATCAGACTGTCAGTGGAAAACAGCGATCCAGCGGAAGCGGCCAGGTTTTGCCGCTGGGCGGATACTATGTGGCTCCTACCGTTGGCTGTACATTAACCGTATCGAATGTAAATGCGCCGGACGGTACTCAGGTGTATGTCACTCTCGAATACGTCCCAACATCCAGTTTGTCACCGGTTTTAGTGGGTACAATTACTATTAAAGGCGGAAAAGGGGCGCTTTCGACTTTGAATAATCCAACCCCGGTATCGATCACGGCAGGATTAGCCTCGATGACAGTTCACGCAATGAATGGAAGCGTGCTGATGACTGGTTCTATCCGCGGGCTTTGAAGCCGCAAGAAAATGTTTCATAAAAAAATAAGCAGAGCTGCCCACATTAATGCATTGGGCAGCTTTTCTTTTGATATGTAGTTTGAAATCATGTCACGGGAATTCAATTCTAGGTATAATCTAAGAGAAACATTCTCATTGCATTTACGTCGTACATTAAATGCCTCATTGGCGAGCCAACTTTCTAATTCAAATACATTGCTTGCGAGATATTTAATGAATTTGCATCGTTTAATTCGTTTTTCCCCACTAATTTGTACACTCGTTCTGGCTGCCACATCCGTTATAGGCGGGTATGCGGCCGACGAAGCCAATCCAAATCCTACTCCCGCACAGACTGCTTTTTTTGAAAAATCCATACGGCCGCTTTTAATCGAGAAATGTTTTGCCTGCCATTCGGATAAGATGCAAATGGGCGGCCTGCGGCTTGATTCACGCGCATTTTTATTAAAAGGCAATGATCATGGTTCGACAGTCAATCTTAAGCAGCCAGAACTAAGCCCGCTTATTGCTGTGATCCATTACGATGGCAAAGTGAAGATGCCTCCCGCAGGGAAGCTGAAGCCGATTGAGATGGCCGCTTTGATGGAGTGGGTACAGATGGGTGCGCCCTGGCCGGTCGACAAAGCGGCTCCAGCCGCTGGCCCTGCACCTATGGTGATCACAGATGCTCAGCGCGGTTTCTGGTCATTCAAACCAATTCACAAGCCGGTGACTCCAAAAGTTAAAAATACTGCCTGGGTGAAATCTGCCATCGACAGTTTTATTCTTTCGAAGCTGGAAGCCAAACGGCTGAAACCTGCCCCTCCTGCGGATCGCAGAAGCCTTATTCGAAGAGCCTACTTCGATCTCGTCGGGCTGCCTCCAACTCCGGATGAAGTACAGGCGTTTCTCATGGACAAGTCTCCCTCGGCCTTTGCGAAAGTGGTAGATCATCTGCTGGCATCGCCACACTATGGCGAACGGTGGGGCAGACACTGGCTGGATGTCGCAAGGTATGCCGATTCCAATGGACTGGATGAAAATCTTGCCTTTGGTAATGCCTTCCGTTATCGCGACTATGTGATCGATGCCATGAACAAGGACAAGCCGTACAATCAATTCATTAAGGAGCAGCTGGCCGGCGATCTCATACCTTTCGCTAATGATGCGGAGCGCAATGAGCATTTTATCGCGACTGGATTTCTCTCGATGGGGCCTAAAGTCCTTGCGGAGCAGGACAAGCCCAAGATGGTCATGGATATCGTGGACGAACAGATCGAGGTTTCGTCAAAAGCGTTTCTTGGCCTAACTATCGCCTGCGCTCGCTGCCACAACCATAAGTTTGATCCAATTCCCACTAAAGACTACTATGCGCTCGCGGGAATCTTCAAAAGCACCAAGACTATGGAGAATCTCGATTTCGTTTCTCGAGTCAACGAACGAGAGTTGATGACCTCGGAACTTAAGACGCAGGTCGACGCCCATAATGCGCGATTGAAACCACTGCAAGCCGAAGTTAAAACGCTTACCGACAAGGCAAATGCAGAACTCATCGCTCTGGAAAAGCGTGATTTCGATAAATACCTTCAGGCTGGATGGGATCTCGCGCATCAGCCGGCTATAAAATCGGCAGCGGAAACAAAACCGAAAGCAGATGATGGCAGAATTCTTATCGAGGCGGAGAATTTCATTCGCGGAACGGTAGTGAAAAATTTCGATACTTACGGTAAGGGAATCGGTGTTGTTAACAGCGCGGGTGCGAATGGATACGCTGAATGGGATATTCCCATACCGCAGGCAGCAGCCTATCAGGTTGAACTGAGATATGCTTCAGCCGAACAGAGGCCTGTGCGAGTATTATTGAACGGGAAAATCTTGCTTCGAGAAGCGGCAAACCAGTCCACGGGCAGCTTTAATCCTGACGGCCAGAAGTGGGAAGCGCAGGGGGTTTTCCTGCTTTCAAATGGCAAGAATACACTGCGGATTGAGGCAGACGGCAACTTCCCACATATAGATAAAATTCTATTGATACCTTATAAGTCGATTGGCGGCCCTGATGGCAAAATACCTCTCAATCCAGAACAGATCGCAGAGGCAGCGGGAGTAAATTCAATCATTGCGCTGCGAGCGGCTGATATTATCAAGAATGCAAAGGATTTTGCTGCCGCTAAGGCAGCGCTATCGGATCCCAAAACAGGCCTGCTGGTTCTGCCGGAAAAGCCAGCGAAATACTATCCTGCCGCCGAACAGACTCAAGTCAGCAAGGCAGATGCGGCTGTAAAAGCAGAGGAAGCTGCCGCTCCTAAGATTCCGAAAGCGCTGGTCGTTGCTGAAGGCGATATTCAGGATGTCAAAGTACATATTCGTGGAAGCACGCTTACCCTGGGCGAGGTCGCTCCGAGAACGTTCCTTGCGGTGCTTGGCGGAGATAAGCTGCCGCCGGTAGACAATAAGCACAGCGGACGTCTGGAGTTCGCACAGTGGCTGACCCGCCCGGAACATCCATTAACCAGCCGAGTGGAAGTAAACCGTATCTGGCAAACTCATTTCGGTTTGGGAATCGTCCGAACTCCCGATAACTGGGGACTGCTTGGAGATCGACCGCAGCAGCCAGAACTGCTTGACTGGCTGGCAGCGACGTTTATTGAAGATGGCTGGTCTCTAAAGAAGATGCATAGGCGTATAATGCTCTCAAACGCCTACCAGATGAGCTGCGACGAAGATCCTAAAGCGATGCTTGCTGACCCGGACAATCGATTAATCTGGCGAATGAATCGACTTCGGCTGGATGCGGAGCCATTTAGAGATTCTATCCTGACTGTAGCGGGACAGCTAGACATGAAGATGGGCGGTTCTCTGATGACTTCAGGGGACAATGATTATGTGACGAACGATCAGTCCGGTAACGCAGGCCAATATACGAGTCCACGACGGAGTGTCTATCTTCCGGTGATTCGAAACGCGCTGTTCGATATGTTCCAGGCGTTCGATTTCGGTGACCCGAGCGCTCCCCACGCGCTGCGCGCTTCGACTACAGTCGCTCCGCAGGCGCTCTATGTTATGAACAGCCCGTTCATCTTGCAGGAGTCTAAGAGTTTCGCTAAGCTGCTAGAATCGTCTGCAACAAATGAAACTGAAAGAATTAAGCAGGGATATGTACGCGCTTTTGCTCGTCCGCCCAGCCTGATCGAAACAAAACGAGCATTGAACTATCTGAATAGATATCAGGCCCAACTTACATCCATCGAGAAGGATTCCAAAAAACAGCGCCAAATGGCCTGGGAAAGCCTGTGCCAGATACTGCTTGCATCGAACGAATTTATCTATTTAAATTAACATTTTAAACAATTTAGCGTGAAAACCTATAAGATTTTTAACCACGGAATACACGGATCACACGGAAAAAGCATTCTAAAATTATGAATCGGGATATTCATTCGAAAATTTTTCAAGATGGGTTTTCTGCCTGTAAAGTTTTTTCCGTGTGATCCGTGTATTCCGTGGTTAAATGTTTTTATATGAGAATTCTTCGGTTTTATACCAAAGTACATTCCTTTTATATGTGGATGATAGTTTGAAAGGGAGTTATAGATATGAGCAAACATTTCATACAGCCGACTACTCGCCGCGAGATGCTGAATCAATGCAGCGCTGGATTCGGTATGGTGGCTCTAGCGGCCTTGTTTGGTGAGAACGCTGCCGAAGCGGCTGCAAAAACTCCTATCAGCCCGCTTTCACCGAAGACTCCAATGTTTGCGCCTCGCGCCAAGCGGGTAATCTTTCTATTTATGCATGGCGGCCCTTCGCAGGTAGACACCTTTGATCCGAAACCGCTGCTTACTCGGGATCATGGAAAGCCATATCCGTTTTCCAAGCCGAGAGTCGTTTTTGCTCAGACTGGCAATCTGCTGAAATCGCCTTGGGAGTTCAAAAAGTACGGCCAGAGCGGTATCGAGGTGAGTGACCTTTTCCCGAACGTTGGCGGCTGCGTCGATGATATCTGCATGCTTCGCGGAATCTACGCCGATAACACGGCGCACGGCGGTGCATTGCTGCAGCTGCATACAGGTTCGGATTCACAGATCCGGCCATCTATGGGTTCGTGGATCACTTACGGCCTGGGAACGGAAAATCAGAATCTGCCAGGATTCATGACTATATGCCCGACCCTTGGGCATGGAGGCGTTCAGAACTGGTCGAGCGCATTCCTGCCGGCACCATTTCAAGGGACACCCATTGGAAACGCCAGTATCCCTGCCTCCAAGGCGGCGATTGACTTTATCAAAAACCCGGAGATATCTCAGTCTCTTCAGCGGATGCAGCTCGATATGGCACAGCAGATGAATGCGGAGCAGCTGAAGCACTTTGGGCACGATCCGCAGCTGGAAGGAAGAATCCAGTCCTTCGAGCTGGCGTTCCGTATGCAGACAGAGGCTCCAGAACTGATGGATATCTCGAAAGAGAGTAAAGCTACTCTTGATATGTACGGTATCGACGATAAGCCCACGGATAACTTTGGCAGGCAGTGTCTGCTTGCCCGTAGGTTTGCGGAGAAGGGTGTGCGGTTTGTTCAGGCGACGCACAGTTACAAGTGGGATCAGCATGGTGATCTGCGCAATGGACACAGCCATAACGCGAAAGAGGTAGATAAACCGATCGCCGGTCTGCTGAAAGATTTAAAGGCGCGCGGTTTGCTGAAAGATACGCTGGTAATTTGGGGTGGTGAGTTCGGGCGAACTCCGACGGCTCAAGGCGATGATGGACGCGACCACAACCCGCACGGGTTTACAATGTGGATGGCGGGCGGCGGAGTGAAACCGGGAACGGTATACGGGGCTACCGATGATTACGGCTACTATGCGACTGAGGATAAGATGCATATCCACGATATGCATGCAACTGTACTCGCCTTACTCGGCATGGACCACAAAAAACTGACCTACCGATACGGTGGCCGCGACTTCCGCCTGACCGATGTCTTCGGTGATGTCGCCGATAAGATAATGGTGTAGTAGGTCAAATATTGATGAATGCTGACTGGACTATTCCAATGAAGATTTCTTCTTTTGTATCATCTTACCGATTACGATCCAGAATATTCCTAAAATTATTGGGATAATGCTTAGCAGTTGTATAGCGATTCCATCTTCTGGTGAATCGAAACCAGCTAACATAATTCCAATTAAAAGTAAAAGCATACCACTAATCATAGTACACGAACCTAATAGTATACATACGATTGATTTTATTCGCTTTGACAAAGAATTAGCACATGCAATACATAGCTGTCCTAAAAAAGTGATTGTAAGACCGGTTAGAACCGTAATGTCTCCAATTTGCATATACTCCTTTCCGTAATGTGGACCTCCTCCCATGCGAAGATAGATACCATAGTAGAATTCACATAAGCCAACTAGAAGAGCACATATCCCAACTATAATAAATAGGATTGATCCCTTTTTTTTGTGGTACATATTAACAAAGAAAATAACGATGAATGCTGCACCACAGAATATGAGAAAGTTTTCATCCATTATCAATGCCTAGTAGTTTTTGAGTGGATATTTTTGCTGCATCATGTTTTTCTCGCCAGAATTCCACTGATAAACAAATCAGGCTAGACAATAAACACTCGATGCCTCCCAAAAAAGTAGCTCCGCCAAAATTTTCACAAGCTATTCCGTCTGTATGCGCATCCATAGCATCAGCCCAACCTCCAAATATAAAAGTTATGAAGCCAAATATTACACTGCCAATCCCAATCCTGATTAGAAACTGTGATCCTGTACGTCCAGACTGGATTCCACAAACAACTAATGTCAATATGAAAACAAAGATTCCAGCTACACTACTGCCGTTCATCACATTTCTGTATACGGCAAATAATAACAATAATGATCCTGTAATAGTAATTAATTTTGTCTTTAGTTGAGGATATAAGAAGCAAGCGAATATCACAAATAATGAAATCGCTGCACAGATCAGGTAAAAGCGTAGACTGTCCATGTTATTTTCTCAAGTTACTTAATCAAGATGTACAAAAATTACGATAAGATCAGTCTGCAGGTCTCATGAATTTTATAATCAGCATGATAATTATTCGCCATTATAAAGCAAAATGTAGTGTAACCGGAGTGATTGCACTACATTTATGTGGATTTCAAGGCAAATATTTTTAGAAGACTTTAACGTTGGTTGACGAAGAGATACAGTCCACTCTTACCCGGGGCGATGATGTCGAGACGACCGGTGTGAAACATATCCGCGACGGTAAGTTGAAGGCCGGTGCCGACCTTCGTTCCTTCATCGATGACGTACTTTTCCCACTCTTTTGCTTTGCGATTATATTTGTAGTAGTACAAACCAAGAGGGTCCTGCGCTCCGGGATCGTGATCATGGGCCAGATAGCGTTTGCCTGTCAATAGTACTGGTGTACGCCCGCCTTCCAGCCTCGCAAGTATGAGGGTATGCGCCTGCGACCAGGTGTTATCGATGGGCCTTTGAACCCATTTAGTCGCGCTATTTGGCGGCATCTGCTGCAGCCAGTACAGGCCGTAGTGATGCCCGCTTCCGAAGATGATATCATTCTTGCCGTCACCATCCACATCCATAACCGGCGTGCCTATCCCCAGATCGCCAGGGCTGCACTGGAAGTCCCGATGCCATATCCATTTATCGTGCAGAGCGTCCACATTTTCGTACCAGCCGTTGGGTGTAATAATATCCGTTTTGCCGTCGCCGTTTACATCACCAAAACCGACGCCATGTCCCGCACCGTCTTTTCCCACCAGATGTTCCACCCACTGAGGCGTCGTATCCGCTTTGCTGAGTTCATACCAGACAACCTGACCGCCGCAGTTCGGTAAGACACATATGCGGCCTTTAACTATCGGAGCAATAACACTCGTCTCCGCGCTGCCCGGCTTGGCAATCATGTGTTTCGTCCACATCTGAGTGGTGTTTCCAGGATTTTCATGCCAGAAGATTTCGCCAGTCGCATAATCGGATGAGACGATATCCATCTTGCTGTCCAGATTTACATCCATAGCCAGATCAGCGAAATCTGCTCGATATCCGCTGGAGCCGGGTCCGCGTCCCCATACACCGATCTCGCGGAACTTATGCGGAGTCCAGTGGGGCGCTTCGTACCAGGTATCGCCGCTCACAATATCGAGAATGCCGTCGCCATTGATGTCGGCAGCGGTTGCAGCTTCAAAGTCCGAGTCTGCATTGATAACGATTTTCTTGAAGTGAATCTTTGATGGCTGTGATTTCGGCGCGATGTCACCGGGAGTATCCTGCGCGCTTGCAGCGATGGCGCTCATCACGAAGACCGATGCGACCATGTTCGAAACTTTTCGGGGTAGGGAAGACAAAGAGTTATTCTCCTGAGTGAAATAATTACGAGAGATTTATTATTAAAGGTTCAAAATTATGTGCGAAAACTCCTGCATTAGTAATGTGGAAAATCTATTCGGATTCATGAAGAAATTGTGTTTGACTAGTAATTTCATTGTAAGTTCATCGCTCATTTTTTTCGTGTGTTTCGTGTATTTCGTGGTCTAAAATGCATTCACACCACATATAGATAAGGCTGTAACGATATTCGCGCAGCCAAAAGTTTTATCCTTGCAAGCTGCTTCAATTCATTTCGTCCACCGTTTCCAGATTTTTAACCACGAAATAAACGAAACATACGAAAAAGAATTCAAATTTAATGTCGATTTATGAGGAGCGTATTCGACTAATTAATGAGCGGCTTTTATCAACAGGGATTTAAGCCTAATATATTCTGGAGGAAAAACATGCCATCGAATAAAACCAAAGCGCTGCAACCTATTCCGTACCTCGCATTTGACGGAAACTGTGCCGAAGCAATGCACTTTTATGAGAATGTTCTGGGCGGTACCATCAAGTCTATGACGTCCGGCGAACAGTCCCCGGTTAAAGATCCAATGACGGAAGCATTTGGCACACTCATTCTGAATGCCCAGCTTGAATTGCCAGGCGGATATTTTCTTTATGGCGGTGATACCCCACCACATATGAATTATGAAGGGATAAAAGGGGTAAACATCACTCTGAACTTCGACACAGTTGAAGAAGCTGAGGAGATTTTTAATAAATTATCTGAGGGAGGAACCATCAATATGCCATTCGTGCCGACCTTTTGGGCAGAGAAGTTCGGTATGGTCACAGATAAATTTGGTGTTAGCTGGCTCCTCAATGGCTGCCTCCATTCCATGTAATGCGTACTCATACGGGAAAAAATCTATCTTCTGATTGATTTTTGAGAACGTTGGAAATAGTGTCCTGCCATATTGTGCAGGCCTATTTCCTTAAGCTCTACAGTAGGCAGCGCCGGTGCATAAGGATAACTAACGATGGCTGAATCAAAAAATGAGATGGATGTAAAAACCATAGCTGCGAAAGAACTGCGCAGCGCGAGCAAACGATTTTTGCAGGACCTCGATGCACTTCCTGAAAGCGTTTTCACACAGAGGTTCGGTTCGGCGACCCGGACAGTTGCAGATATCGTATACGAAGTGAACCTGGTCGATGATCATGTAGGGATGGTGATCCGTGGCGAAGAGCCATTCACGTGGCCGGATGAACTCTGGATCAAAGCTCCCGAAAGCTTCCGAACAAAAGACGATATTGTGAATGCCTTCAGCAAATCGTCTGGAAAAATGATCCGCACTATAGAATCATTCTCGCCAGAAGAACTCCAAGCTGCGATACGGATTGAAGACGGCGAAACAACAAGGCTGGAAAGATGTCGATTTGTTACCTGGCACATCAACTACCATAGCGGCCAGCTGAACTTTATCCAGACCTTGCTTGGTGACGATGCAATGCATTGGAAGTGATATTCTCACTTCATACTAGGCAAGAACCGGTCTGATAACTTCGCCGCTCACGTCTGTCAGGCGCATGTTTCGTCCGTTATACGGGTAAGTAAGTTTGGTGTGCTCGATGCCCAGTAGGTGCAGAATGGTCGCGTTCAAATCATACACTGTCTGCGGATTGTCGGCGGCCAGATAGCCTATCTCATCGGAGGAACCGTAAATCGTCCCGCCCCTGACACCTGCGCCCGCCAGCCAGACCGAGAACGATTTGGGATTGTGATCGCGCCCCACGCTGCCTTCTGTGAATGGCATTCTGCCAAACTCGGTGTGGAAAACCAGCAGGGTATCTTCAAGCAGGCCGCGCTGTTTCAGGTCTTTGATGAGTCCGGCTATCGGCTTATCGACTTCACGAGCGCGCATCTCATGATTTGGGACGATGGCGTTATGCGCATCCCAACTCTGGTCGAACACTCCTCCACCGCTATAGATCTGTACAAACCGGACTCCACGCTCTACCAGTCTTCGTGCCAGCAGGCATTGGCGTCCAACTATCTCGGTTTCAGGCTTATTCAAACCGTAGAGCTCTTTGGTCGCGACGCTTTCACGGCTGATATCTACTGCTTCGGTTGCTTCCGACTGCATGCGGTACGCCAATTCGTAAGATCGAATCCTTGCTGCAAGCTCTTGTTCTTCCGGACGTTCACGCAGGAACTCTTCGTTTAGCTTGCCAATAAACTCAATCGACTGCCGCTGTTTCTCAGGGGATAGTCCGACTGGAGGTTTTAGATTGAGCACTGGCAAGTCTGTACTACGAAACTGAACGCCCTGATAGTTGGAAGGCAGAAAACCGGAGCTCCAGTTGCCTGCACCGCCGCCAACTAACGCGCGTGGATCTGTCATCACTACGAAGGCAGGCAGATTTTGATTTTCCGTGCCAAGACCGTAGGTTACCCAGTTGCCCAGTCCGGGTCTGCCGCTAATGATTGAGCCTGTGAGCATGTGATAGACTGCGGGAACGTGATTGTTGCTGTCGGACTTCATCGACCTTACGAGAGCTATATCGTCAGCACAACCGCCAATATGCGGCAGCAGGTCTGAGACAGGCATACCGCATTTACCGTATGGCTTGAACTTCCACGGGCTCTTCATCAGTTTTCCTGGAGCGCTTCTACCGCCGGTATCGAACCCAGTCCTGCCTGCCACCGAAACTCCATCCTGCCGTTCAAGTTCGATCTTGGGATCAAAAGTATCGATATGGCTGATGCCGCCAAACATGAATAACGAAATGACCCGTTTCGCTTTCGCAGGAAACATCGGCGCCTTCGGTGCAAGCGGATCGACGGATCGATCCATCGCAGAAGCTGACGCAGGCTGGAGCAGTCCGTCAGAACCAAGCATATAGGCAAAAGCCAGACTGCCGATACCGCCGCCTGCTCTTGCCAGAAACACTCTGCGCGCTATATATTGCGGACTCTTATGATCTTCTCGATTTGGCATCTTAGTTCGTTTCACTCTTTGTTAATACTATAATTTATGTGCACGCTGTTATTTAGTGATCCTACAAATCAAATTCAAAACGAAGCGCAGCTTCCACTTCATTCATCTTATCTTGTGAAAGTAATCCAATATATCCATCAAGCCGACTTTGATATATAGTAAGTAATTGCGCACAATTCACATGGCAATTGCGAGTAAGATTAGCATCTCCTGCTTTTAATGGAACTGCGAAAGGATATATCCGATTTAAATGCGCACTACTTATTGCCGCGACAATAGTGTAGCTTGAATTTCGATTTCCTCGGTTATTTTGCACCACTAATGCAGGTCGTCTTCCCATTTGTTCAACATCGCGCGCCAGTTCGAATACTACCCAAAAAATTGCACCTCGAAGTACATTCGAGCTTACATTTCTGGTTTCATCCATTCTGTTTATTTGCCTTCATGTCACTTTTTTGCTCTACGTTCCATTCAGGCCAAGTTTCATTTGCAATCGGCCACGCACGTTCTGCAAACTGTTTTGTATCTTCAGAAAGAAGTCGATATCCTTCATCAGCCAACTCTTCACGGCTTCGTTTAATATCTTCTTCTATTAGATCGGCAAGGTATCGACTAGCAGGCTTATGCAGCTCAGCAGCTCTTTTTCGCATAGTCTCAGCGATAGTTTTTTCGAGCGAGATGTTAAGTTTTATGGTAGACATGTTATCCTTCAACCACATTTTACCGCACATTATGTGTGCATAATATATCTTTACCATGAGTAAAGAAAAACTTATTATTTTTATGGCACATAGACGAACTCGTTCAGGTTGAAAATAGCCTGACACAAATCCTGAAGAGCAGTTGTGCCTCTGCTTGCCATATACGATTCGGAAAGTGATATTTCTCGTGCAGTTGGAGGGCGGCATAAACAGAGCCTGTATCCAAGTGTTATCTGTTTGAGACGATCATTTCCGCACTCTTTGTGAAGCCGATCTGCAAAAAGTTTCGCCTGATGAATAATGATGGGATCGTTCAGCAGGGTTAGAGCCTGGAGCGGCGTTGTCGTTATATTTCTCTGGGCGACACTGTTGGTTATCTCCGGGCAATCGAAGACTTCCAGTTCAGGTAATAAAGTAGATCGCTTCACCTTTACATAAACACTCCTCCGCCAGGTTGAGGAGTCGTCTTTGCCATCCTGCCAGTTCGGTCCCTGGAATGTATCGGCGCGCAGGGAAGGATCGATAGGCGGATAGACCGGCGGACCTCCCATTTCGGGATTCAAGGTGCCCGCCACGGCTAGAATACTGTCACGAATGGCTTCCGCTTCTAATCTCCGGACCGGCATGCGCCAATAAAGTCGATTCTGAGGATCGGTTTTCTGTCCGGCATCGGTGATATGCGACTGCTGTTGATATGTCGATGAGAGCAGAATCATGCGGTGCATGGGTTTTAGACGCCAGCCCTCATTCTGGAACTCTACCGCAAGCCAATCGAGCAGTTCAGGATGCGATGGCAGTTCGCCACTAATTCCAAAATTACTGGGAGTATTTACGAGGCCTCTGCCGAAATGCTGTCGCCAAACTCGATTCATCCAAACCCGCGAAGTAAGCGGATTTGCATCCGAGGCCAGCCATTCGGCGAGCGCTTTACGACGCCCAGTCGTAGCTGGAGTCGATTCACCTAACGATACAGTCCGAGTTCCACCGGGCAGAGAACAGATGAAACCCGGCTGAACTTCCGCGCCTAAATGATAGGCATCTCCACGAACCAGAACATGTGCTGTGGGGAAACGGTTACTCTTATCTGAAACGGTGAGGGCAGGAGCCTCTCTTCGGATTTGTATTTTGTCGATTAGTTTATTAAGATCGTCGTAGTTTGGCCTTGATGAGTTCTTCCGGCTTATGCTGCACTTAGCTGCTATTCCGGGAATGTCGTTCTCTC
Organism: Chthonomonadales bacterium; assembly: GCA_038203935.1. Lineage (GTDB taxonomy): Bacteria > Armatimonadota > Chthonomonadetes > Chthonomonadales > Chthonomonadaceae > JANXSG01. The sequence continues at coordinate 13,602 of JBBRDM010000037.1, read as the reverse complement.
TCCGTTCTGTTGGCGCAAAAATCGCCGAGAGCCTGTAGTAATCGGTCTGTTTAATGGGGTCGTATTTATGATCATGGCAGCGGGCACACCCAATCGTGAGCCCAAGCACAACGGAGCCGGTTGTCGAGACAAGGTCATCGAGTTCGTTGGATCGCGAACGCGCATTTGATTCCACAACGTCTAGGGGACCGCAGGCCAAATATCCCGTCGCCAGAAGCGCCTCTCCATTCTCTGGATCGAACTCATCTCCGGCTATCTGCTGCTTCAGAAACTCATTGTATGGTTTATCCTGATTGAAAGCGTGAATAACATAGTCGCGGTATCGCCAGATGAGCGGGCGGTCTTTGTCGCCTTCGAAACCGCCGCTGTCGGCATAGCGAACCAGATCGAGCCAGTGCCTGCCCCATCGCTCCCCGTAGGCCGGCGAATCTAGAAGCTGATCCACAATCTTCTCGTAAGCATTCGCAGAGCGGTCCTGCTCGAAAGCCATCACCTGCTGCGGAGTTGGCGGCAGCCCAATCAGATCGAGGTAAACTCGTCTTATGAGAGTTCTACGCGAGGCTGGAGGTGATGGAGCGAGATGCGCTTCTTTGAGACTGTTGAGAACAAACGAATCAATTGGATTGCGAACCCAGCTGTTTCCTTTGAAAACTGGAACTTTCGGTTTTACTGGCGCTTTAAAAGACCACCATACCTGCTTGCTTCCGGAGTTAACATCCTGCCCTCCCCACGAAGCCCCAGAATCCAGCCAGCGTTTGAACGACTGTATCTCCGCAGTGGACAATTTGTGGCTGGGCGGCATAGCAGGAGCGCGAGCACCGGTTATAAGTTTGTACAGCAGGCTTTTCTCAGCCGAGCCCGCAACTAATGCCGCGCCTCGGTTTCCCCCGTGCAGGGCGGCAGCCCTTGATCGAAGGTCCAGGCCGGAGAGCCTGGTGTCGATACCGTGGCATCCCAGGCAGTACTGCTGAAGCAGCGGTTTGATTTCGCGTTGAAATATATCGGAATCAGAAGTTACGATAGGCTTCGAACTCGGAGGATCGGTATGAGATGCTAACGCCGCCCACCTGACTGCGAAGAGAGTTGCCACCGCCAGGCTATATGTAAATAGACTTACCAGAAATTTGCGTTTTGAATTCATAAATCTAATATTGACCAGTAGAAAACACTGTCGGATACTCATAGTATAACATTTCTGAATGCTGTTACTTTTCAATTTGGCCGCAAAGAGGCACAAAAAACACAAAAGATACATCAATATCTAACATTCTGTGCTTGTAATACCATAGCATGCCAGTTGAGCGGAGTACTTATTTTCCACTAAAGTTTTTTTGCGCCATTTGTGCCTTTTTTGCGGCAAAAACCCAATGTGTCTATGAATATGTTTTAAGCAGTTTTCTGCTCTATCAGTGTTCCAAACCGCTTTCCAATTGCCAGCGCCGGGTCGAGTGGTACATCAACACCTTTGCAGTCCGGCGGGATGCTGATGGTAGGCGTAGGTCGAATCGATTTGCCTTCGAATTGAGGCAGATACGGCCGAAGCTCGTGCAGCATCTCAATCGTCATTTCACGAATCTCTTTGAGCGTGAGCACTGCGCCTGTCAGCGGATCGAGAGCAAGGGCATGCACCAGATGCTCCGGATCACCACTGAGTGCAGCCTCCGCGCACAGCGACTGAACATTGATATTGGTCATACATGCGGCGGCACACTGAGGAGGCAGATCACCAATGACAGTAGGATGAAGTCCTGTATCGTCGGCAAAAGTAGGAACCTCCACACAGCAGCCCTTAGGAAGATTGGTGATATACCCGTCGTTTCTGACATTACCCATCAGTCGGAAGGGTACGCCGGTTGTGATCGCTTCCAGAATATAGGAACAGTACTCTACGCTGCGACTCTCAATCTTGGTCGACTCGAACTGCAGAGGATCGATTTCGGCATATTTCTCCGCCATCGCTTTGCCCCATTTATAGTACGCGCCCGATTCGCCGCCGAATGCCGGTTCGTCGCAGTAGAGTTCGAGAGCGGATTTGCTCTTTCGGAACCACGGCACATATTCCGAGAGATGGCCGGTCGATTCTGTCATGAAATATCCGAACTGCCGGAAGACCTCACCTCGTACCTTTTCGTTCTTATAGTATTCCGGCTTCTCGAAACATTCTCGCAGCTGCGGATAGAGATCGCGGCCTTTATGTTCTAATCGGAGGAACCAGTCCATGTGGTTGATCCCGCCGCAGGTGTAGGTAATTTCATCTTTCGGAACATTGCAGTATCCGGAGATAAGATCTAGTGTTGTCTGAACACCGTGGCATAGACCGATAAACGGCACATTCGAAACTCTTCCAAGAGCCAGGCAGTTGGCAGCCATCGGGTTGGCGTACTGCAGCATGATTGCTCCAGGTTTTGCCAGCGTCTCCATATCTTTCGCGATATCCACCAGCACGGGTATGTGTCGCTGGCCTCGAAATACGCCGCCCGGCCCGAGCGTATCGCCGATGCACTGGTCTATGCCGTATTTCATGGGTATTTCGTAGTCGACACCATAGGCATGGAAACCACCCACCTGAATCATAACCACTACAAAATCGGCATCCTTGATCGCCTCACGACGGTCTGTGGTTGCCCACACGCTTCCAGGAAGATGATTATCTTTCAGCATACGGCAGGCGAATGCTTCCATATTTCTGAGTTTCGATTCGGTGGGGCTCATGAGGGCAAACTCGCTGTCAGCTAGAGAGGGAGTCGCCATAATATCACTCATAAGGGTCTTGCAGAAGACAACGCTTCCCGCCCCAATCATTGCTATTTTTCTCGGCATCGCATGATTCCTTTAAAATTACTGCATACCATCTTGATCTATCCCGTTTCAATTCTGCAAAGTCTGACGTTATACAGAGCTTTTTGTTTTGAATCATTTAATTATAAGGTAGATTTTTCCTTCTGCGCCTCTAATACAATTATATTCAGTAGGAATGCCTAGAATGATCTCTTCATATTGTCTAGAAGATTCAACGCTTCCGATTTTTTACTATATGTTGCAATCTCGCTTTAAAGGAGCATTCTCGTACCACATTATACTTTTGTTGTTTACTTGACCACTGCCATATTCTCGCCCGACGGGGAGTTATTCGGTAGTCATCTGGCACGATAATTTCCTGGGTCCCATCTCCATCAAGGTCTACCCATTCTAAACTTTCAGATGTTTCATCATCGAGTATCTGTTGGAAATGCCCATTTATATTAGCAAGGATCGTGTGGCGAACCGATGAACCAGCTCCATAATGTCGGGTTATCTTTAATCCATCTACGCCTGATCCGTGTCGTTCGGGAGAATGCCAGGCATTGACTTCTCCAACAATCAGGCCGTCCGTATAGCTATAATAATCTGGTTTACTGCCAGGTATAACAGGTGAATTCTTAAATATTGTGAGAACGTTTCTCAATCCTCTTCCATTTCGGTTGTACAACTGGACAGTGTAATCACTATCCAGTGGACGAAAGGAAATTATTACTGCACGATTGTCGTCTTGAGCTTTGGTAACTTGTTCCCAATTAATAATTTGTCTATTGTTGAGTTGATGTGGAAGAGAACGTAAATACAAAGTACGAAAAACAACTACTGAGCAATATATAGTGAATCCATTTAACATCATTACAACAACAATATTACACGCTTTCATCTGAAACGGAAATTTAGTTCTTTCCATGCCATTTTAATCTCCATCGTTTTTAGAAATTGAGTTAAGGAATATTCATCGTCCATATGGCCCAGATTCCGCATCCTGGAACGTGATCGTGATTCTGGTAATGAAGGAGGAACTTTCCTTTTGCTGTAGTCGCTGCGCTAAGGGTTTGGAAAAGACCGACGCTATTAAGATCAGATGGTATAAACGCTTCGGGGAGCGGTCCACAATTGAGAACTAAGCTGGTGCTGATATCACGATCCATGATATCGTATCCAGCGAATGAAAACCTAGGACCGGGATTAACATCAGCGCACTCGGAATAGGGCTCATACGCTAGAGCGAACACCTCTATATGCTGCGTCGAGATCCGAGCGAGAAGATAATCAAGATGCCAGAAGAAGGTCTGCTCAAAATCTCCATTGAGATTTTGGTGCCAGTCTTCGGCCGTCAGATCATCTACATCCAGTACGCGTTTGCGGATATCGGAGTCCAATGTGACAATTTTGTCTAAATGTTCAAATCCATTTGGATTTAACCATCGGTTCCAAATACTCCTGTCCACATCAGTAAATGGGAGGACGGCCATATGGCCCATACTGTAAACTCCGGACATTTTATTTTTCTCCCCCGTGGGCTAATAACGGTTTCATGTATCACATTGCATAGGGATAGTTGAGTATGAGCACGCTGTAAAAATGTTAGGGATAAAAATACGGCGAAGATCAATTTTTTCATGGGAGATCATATGGTTAATTTTTGTAACGTAATCAGTTAAGAATCGCATCAGGCTAAATCTAACAAATTTGATCTTAAATATTCCAATTTAGATTCTAGAGTTCATCCACACAATAGAATATTCTTACGAATCTAGAAATATCATTACAATTGCCAGTGCGCATATAATGCATTGCGAGAATAAACAAAGTATAATATATATTGAGTGGAATATGCGAACATTTTTATGCCACTAAGTTCTTGTTTCGTTGTCAGATAGGTTGAAGGGGAAAGAAAATATGCTGACTATTCGCGGGAAAGCCAACAATCACTATTGCGACCACTTATCGCGCCGTGAGTTCTTACAAATCGGCGGGCTTGCTCTTGGTGGAATGAGTCTTACGGATGTCCTTGCTGCCGAGGCGCAGGCGGGAATTCGATCTTCGCATAAAGCTATTATCATGGTTTTCCTGCCCGGCGGACCGCCCCACCAGGATATGTTCGACCTAAAGATGGACGCCCCCTCCGATATTCGCGGTGAGTTCAAACCGATTAAGACCAATGTGCCCGGTATTGAGATTTGTGAATTGATGCCCCGAACCGCGAAAATGATGGATAAGTTCGCTATTATCCGTTCACTGGTCGGCGCTCGTGATGAGCACGATGCGACGATCTGTTTAGGCGGCTACACGGCGCAGGAGACCCGCCAGAATCACGCGCCATGCCTCGGTTCCGTAGTGTCGAAGCTGTATGGCCCCGTCGATAAAACCGTTCCTCCATTCGTTGGTCTCTCCGTGAAGATGGGACACATGGAATGGGCAGACTCTGGCAACCCTGGTTTTCTCGGGCTGGAGTACAATCCGCTTAAGCCGGATGGCCCGCTGATGAACGATATGACTTTGAACGGAGTCACGCTTGACCGACTTTCGAACCGCAGACAGCTTCTTTCCAGCCTGGACAGGTTTCGCAGGGGCGTAGATGAACTTAAAGGGATGGACGCCCTTAATCAGCGCGCCTTCGATCTGCTTACCTCTTCAAAACTTGTAAATGCACTGGATGTTACGAAAGAAGACCCCAAAGTGCGCGAGCGATACGGCAAGGGTGATAATAAAAATGTCGACGACGGCGGCCCCTGCTGGAACGATCAGTTCCTCATTGCTCGGCGGCTCGTGGAAGCCGGAGCAAGATGCGTCACTCTCGGATATGGCCGGTGGGACTATCATAACGATAACTTCAAGCAGTGCAGAGCCTACCTCCCAAAACTCGACCAGGCCGTGAGTGCACTGGTACAGGACATTCACGATCGAGGCATGGACAAAGATGTTTCGGTAGTTGTCTGGGGTGAATTCGGGCGTTCTCCAAGAATTAATAAAGATGCGGGCCGCGATCACTGGCCGCGCGTCTCCTGCGCCTTGCTGGCAGGCGGCGGAATGAGAACCGGTCAGGTGATCGGTTCTACAAATCGATTTGGCGAAGAACCGGACGACCGCCCTGTGGACTACAAGGAAGTTTTCGCAACACTATATCACAACATGGGAATAGACATCAGCAGCACTCCTGTGATGGATGAACAGGTTCGCCCGCATTTCCTTCTTCCAGGATTTGATCCCATACCTGAACTAATCTAGTTTCTCAATCGGAGATTTATGTGCGATGCCATTTTCAGCTCTAACTCGAAATAGTGGGATCTTTATGATTCTGACAGCAGGGTTTCTGCATGTTGGAATAAATCCTGCATTTGCAGGCCCGGCAGCAATAAGTAAACTCCTTATAACCCCTCATAAGATTAATCTGAACGGCCGCTATTCAGAATCTAGAATTCTGGTGTCGGCTGAATATAAGCCAGGTCATTTACATGAAATCGGCGCCTCCTCCGTCCTGACGACTACCAATCCTAAAATAGCAATGGTGGATGATAAGGGAATTGTTCGTCCCGTGGGAAACGGTAAAACGGAGCTGGTAGTAAAATATCACGGGAGTACAGTGAAGGTTCCCGTCGCAGTCAGCGGCTATACACAAAACTCTCCTTCGTTTCTTACCGATGTGATGCCAGTACTCAGCAAAGCGGGCTGTAATCAGGGAGGATGCCATGGCGCGGCAGCAGGCAAAGGCGGTTTTAAACTTTCGCTGCTCGGTTATGATCCGGACTGGGATTACGATGCTATTACGCGTGGAAGCGGAGCAAGGCGGATTGCACGTGCTCAGCCTGAGAACAGCCTTTTTCTGCTAAAGCCAACAATGGGAGTGGTGCATCGCGGCGGTTTGAGATTTAAAACAGACTCTTCGTCCTATCGCCTTCTTAGAGACTGGATAATGAGCGGGCTGCCTGGCCCCAAATCTACCGATCCCCATGTTGTACGCCTCGAAGTTTCACCCGGGGTAAGTTCGCTTAAAATTGGTGATGCGCAGAGATTTGCCGTACAGGCTGTATACAGCGACGGTTCGAAAAGAAACGTGACTTCGCAAACTCTATTTTCCTCCAGTGACGACTCCGTTGCAACGGTATCCATGGATGGCGACGCTAAGGTAGTTGGGCAGGGAGAAGGCGCAGTACTGGTTAGGTATCAGAGTGTGGTGTCTACTGCAAGACTTATCTCGCCTTATGGCGCTCCGTTAACCGCAGCAAAAAGTGGTTCGAATAAGACAACTGCGAAATCGCAGCCCTCGAAAATAGATCAATTAATTCAGGCGAAACTCGATGCGCTCGGACTTCAGCCTTCCAGTCTTTGCAGTGATAGTGATTTCATGCGGCGATCCGCTATCGATACAATAGGGCTGCTTCCCACTCCCGATGAGACACGTGCATTCCTGGCAGACAAGAGTCCGGACAAACGTGTGAAATGGGTAGATTCACTTCTTGCGCGGCCCGAATTTGTGGATCACTGGGCGATGCAGTGGGGCGATATACTGCAGAGCTCCAGAGCCAAACTATCTGAAAAAAGTGTCTACGCCTTCAATACCTGGATACGGCAGAGTGTAGCGGATAACAAACCGTGGGATAAATTTGCAAAAGAGCTAGTTCTGGCGCAGGGCGATGTCTACGAAGACGGACCCTCCAACTTCTACCGCACTGCTCCCTCTCCGCAGGAACTTGCCGAGACAACCTCTCAGGTATTTATGGGAGTCCGAATCCAGTGTGCGAAATGCCATAATCACCCCTACGATAAGTGGACACAAAATCAGTACTACCAGATGGCTGCCTTTTTTGCACGGGTTCATACCAAAAAGCAGAAGGAAGAGGTCATCTACGTTTCCAATTCAGGAGAGGTAACGCATCCTAAAACTCAGCTTGCAATGATTCCAGAAGCGCTGGATGCCGCTCCGCTTGATAAAAATTATAGTGGGGATCGGCGCGTCGCTCTCGCAGACTGGCTGACATCCGCTCACAATCCCTTCTTTGCGAAAAGCATCGTTAATCGTATCTGGAAACAGTTCATGGGAAGAGGATTGGTCGAACCGGTGGATGACCTTCGAGTAACTAATCCGCCATCCAACTCCGCACTCTTCGACTGGCTGGCAGCGGACCTTTCCTCCCATCACTTCGATCTGAAATACCTGATGAGGTCTATTCTGATTTCTCAAGCCTATCAGAGAGAAGCCCGCTCGGTACATGGTAATGAGCGAGACACGAAATACTATTCCCATTTTCTCTTTAAACGATTGGGTGCGGAACAGCTTCAGGATGCACTTACAGAAGCGACCGGAGTGCCCGAAAAATTCGCTGGATTCCCTGCGGGCATTCGTGCTGAACAGCTCCCAGACAGCAGTGCCCCATCTTATTTTCTCGACCTTTTCGGGCGTCCGGCTCGACTATCTTCGTGTGCCTGTGAGCGTCAGGATGCGCCCAATATAGGGCAGGTGCTGCACTTGATGAACGACTCAGGAATCAATACGAGAATTTCTGCGCCCACCGGACGAGTGGCCGCGCTGGTAAAAACAAAAATGCCCGACCATCAGCTGGTAGAGGAGATATACCTCGGAACGCTGTCTCGCTATCCCACTGCAGAAGAGAGCAGAAGAAGTGTTCAGGTGCTGGCATCCGCGAAAAACAGATCAGCGGCCGGGGAAGATATCCTATGGGCGCTGCTGAACAGCAAAGAGTTTATGTTTAATCATTAATCTTGTATGACTCCTGTCTGTTTTTATTCAGCCAGGAGTTTTAGTATTTAAACTGCACTGAAACTACTATCCATTGACCCTAAAATCTAACTACTTTCGAATATTTATGACTTTCCTCACCATTCTGCTGACAGGATGGATTTTGCCCTGCGGAATACTGGCAGATCAAAAGCCGGCATCCGTTTCATTTCACAAGGATATTTTACCAATATTTCGCTCTGCCTGCACGGGATGCCATGGAATGAACAATCCTGCCGGCGGGCTCTCACTCGCGTCTTACATAAATCTCATGAAAGGAGGCAAAAGCGGCCCTGATCTCACGGCGGGTAAGGGCGCAGACAGCAAATTGGTGAAACTGCTGCTCGGCACTTTGTCTCCTAAAATGCCCCCTGGCGGATCTCTAAAGCAGAATGATATCGACAGAATCAAATCATGGATCGATCAGGGTGCCAAAACGGATGCGGCCATACCAGACAGCGGGCTGGTGAAATCTAAATCCGCATTAAAACCGGGCGATTCAAATCCGGCAGTTATACATCATACTGCAGTTGGAGCGATCATTGCCGTGCCTACCCCCGTCACTTCGATGGCATTCAGCCCCGATGGCAAAATACTCGCGGTGGGATCTTACAGGCACGTGCAGCTATTTGATCCGCTTACAGATAAACTTATACAAACCTGGAACGGGCATACCGATACAGTACGATCGCTCTCTTTTTCAAAAGATGGAAAACTGCTTGCTGCTGGCGGCGGACTTCCAACTGTATCTGGAGAAATCAGGATTTGGGACGTTGCGGCTGGAAAAGAATCACAAATTATAGAAGCGCATCCTGATGTTGTAAATAGCGTTGCATTCAGTCCTGATGGAAAATTCGTTGTATCTGGATGTGGAGATAAGAGCATCCGAGTTTGGCAGATGCCCGCTGGAAAACTCGCAGCGACTCTCCGAGACCATTCCGACAGCGTACTGAGTATCGCCTTTAGCAAAGATGGAAAGTATTTGACTTCCTGCGGGGTAGATAAGAGCATGAAGGTGTGGGATATGTCTACCTATAAAAGAATATATTCAATGAATTCCCATGATGACATCATCACAGATACCGAGTTTAGTTCCGATGGTAAAAAGCTTATTTCCAGCAGTCTTGATAAATCCGTAAAAATCTGGTCGTTCGGCTCCGAAAGCAGTTCACAATTAAAAGTATTGAACGGGCATAAAGCTGGCGTGCTGGCATCGGTATTTTCACCAGATGGTTTGACAGCAGCTACTGCCTCTGCAGACAAAACGATCAAAATATGGAATGTTTCCAGCGGAAACAACACTGGTACACTTACCGATGCGCACGACTGGGTATATACGATAAAATTCAGTCCGGATGGTAAACTGCTGGCCGCAGGAACGTTTGATGGCCATATCCTGATTTGGAATACCGCAAATTCAAAGCTTATCGTGTCCCTTTCGACACTTATTAACCGGGCTTCCACTGTTTCAAATTAGATTTGCAATTATTAGCTTATAGCTCCAGCGCTGGGAGGAATCATGAATTGGATTCAGAGTAAAATGGCCGTCATGACGACGGTCATTCTCGTGTTTGGCGGGTATGGGCAGGTGATTGCACAGACAGCACAGCCTCGAATAGATTCGCTGCATCCGCATGGCGGGCAGCGCGGAAAAGAGGTCATTGTTACCTTTGAAGGTGTCAATATTGGATTTGGAACACGGCTGATCATCGAGGGCAGCGATATAACCGTTGATAAAATGACGCCTAAGTTAGCTCCTGTAAAAAACGCTTCAAGCAAACTCATTGTGCACCTAACTATTTTGCCCAACGCTGTGCCCGGACTGCGAAAAGTGCGTGTAATAACACCCATCGGTGCTTCGGATATTGGATTATTTGATGTTGGACAGTGGAGTGAAATTGAGGAAAAGGAACCTAATAACACGAAAATGGAAGCCCAGGAAATCGTCTTTCCGGCTACTGTTATTGGGAAGATCGATCCTGCAGAGGATGTTGACTGGTTCAAATTTCATGCAGAAAAGGGACATCAGTTCATCTTTGAAGTGATGGCTGCCCGGCAGGGTTCTGCCCTCGACTCAGTGCTTAGCATACAGGATAAAGATGGTCGGGAACTTGCGTTCAACGATGACTTTAATGGATCGGATTCGCTGATTGCATTCACCCCGCAAAAGACGGACGACTTCTATATTTCGCTACGTGATCTGAGATACCAGGGCAGCGCGCAGCATACGTATAGGTTAACAATGGGAGAAATCCCTTATGTCACCAGTTGTTTTCCTGCGGGAGGGCCAGCAGGTTCTTCGCAGAATATTGCCTTAAACGGATTCAATCTGAGCGCTCCTACTGGAATCGTGAAGCTGCCTATGGGGGAGTATGATAACCCGATTACCATGCCGGTGTCCCTTTCGAATGGGCTGACTAACTCTGTTCCGTTATCTGTGGACGATTTGCCATCCCAGCTCGAAATCGAACCAAATGATAGTCTGAAAACTGCACAGCTGCTTCAGGTTCGATCCATAGTCTATGGTCGTATCTATCTTAAAGATGGAGCCGGGTCTGATTTAGACTACTATAAATTTCATGGAGAGCAAAATCAAAAGTTGATACTGGAGGTGCTGGCGCAGCGTCTCGGTTCGCGCTTAGATTCCATGTTGACAATTTTCGATGCTAACGGAAAAGAGCTGGTATCGAACGATGATGCCGTAGGAAAAGATTCAAGACTGGAGTTCACTCCACCTCAAACGGGAGATTATATCGCGCAGATCAGAGACATGACTCAAAAACAGGGATTAGATTATACTTATCAGTTTAGTATACGGCCAGGAAAACCTGATTTTACAATCTCGTATATTCCCGATCATCCCGTAGTAGGGCAAGGTGGGACTATCCCGATTGAAATTACCGCTACACGATTAAATGGGTATGATGGAGATATATCTCTGACACTTACAGATCTGCCGACAGGACTGAGTATCATAGGAACACCGATTATTCCTAAAGGGGCTTCGGTAATAAATCTGGCGCTTGCTGCAAAAGCTGATTCAGCCATTCAATCTGCCGAGTTAAAACTTGCAGGCACAGCCAATGTGGGAAACAAACCAATTCATCACAACGGCCTGCCTCAGTCGGTGCAGTTCACGAAGGATGGCGATAAGTTGAATCGCTCTATCAGCCCCTCTGCGCTGCCCGTCATCAGCGTATCGGCGCCGCCCGAGTTTACAATCGCCGCGCCGGTTACTACCCTTTCACTGGCACAAGGGAAAAGCATAGATTTGGTTGTCAAAGTGATACGCAGAGAAGGATTTACAGCAAAGATTCCAATCTCACTTATAGGACTTCCAGCCGGAATATCTGCTGCAGGCGCGGATATTCCTGAGAAAGCTTCCGAAGTCAAACTGACGTTGAAAGCAGACGACAAAGCTGCTGCTGCGAAGGTAAATATACTCATTATTGGGCAGTTGGGAGTGGATGAGCTGCATCCCACACCGCAATGCTCTATGCCGATACTGCTCACGGTGGAAGCTGCTGCGAAGAAGTAAGTCTGCGGAGCTAAAGGTTCATTTGACAGGCTGAGATTCAGCAGGGATGGAAACATCGGCTTGAGCGATATCGGTGATTTCATCAGGCGGTGTCAGTTTTTTAATTACACGAGCAGGCACTCCGCCAACTAAAGTATACGGGGGGACATTTGTCGCCACCACAGATCCGGCTGATACCACTGCTCCCTGTCCAATCGTAACACCTTTCATTACGATTACTCTGGCAGCCAGCCAAACATCATCACCTATCACAATAGGTTCGGCAGTTGGCCGCTTGGTAGACATATGATTTCCAATTTCATGGAAATCGGTATCCATAATCAACGAATAGTTTCCAATGCCGCAGTTATTGCCTATGGTAATTGATTTTTGTGCGCAGATCGACACCCCGAAGTTGATGGAGACATTGTCCCCGATAATGAGTTCGGCGTTTGGCAAAGCAACCAGTTCGATGGGTATCAGAGTTCCCCAAATTTTTACTTTTTCTCCCAATCGTATTGTGCCAAGATTATCGACCTTGATTTTTCCCACCAGCCTGGTTAACGCACCAACATAGTTACACCTTCGCAGGCTGTATCTCGCCCACGAAACCTCTTTTATTTTCCATAACTTGCCAGTAAATGCTTTTAACTTTTTCTTCAACATCAAGATCGGTACCTTCAGATGATTTCTTTTAATATTTTATCGGCTTAAAGTCCAGACTATTCTACCCGAAGAATGAGAATGGACTATTTTAGCCAGGGCAGCAGCATCGAAGCCAGCCACAAGAATACAGCAAAACCAATTACATCCTGAAAAGCCGTTTCGAACGGCCCTGCGGTTGCTGCAGGGTCAAATCCGAGCCGCTTCGACATGATAGGGATCACCGTCCCCATCATACTCGCGGTTAGCATAGATGCAGTCATCGCCCCGCCTATTACCAGCCCGAACGGGAGGTGCTTAGACCATATAGCGCCGATACTGCCTAATACAAGTCCGCAGGCCAGCGCCATCAAAAATGCAGTCAGCACCTCTTTACGAACGGCTTTTCCAAGGTTATCAATACTTACGTGTCCCGTATCCAGCCCGCGAATAATAATAGCAGCCGCCTGAAGTCCCACGTTGCCGCTGATTGCAGAGATCACGGGCATAAATGAGGCAAGAAGAATTACCTCGCGCAGCACCCAATCGAAACGGGCTATCACGCCTCCCGCCATTAGTTCGATCATCATGGTTGCCATCAGCCAGGGCAGTCGCAGCGCTGCTACTTGAACAGGAGTTCGGCGCTCCATCTCCTCCGCATCCGTTCCTACGAGTTTGAGGTAGTCCTCAGTAAACTCTTCAATGAGAACATCGATGATATCGTCAACGGTGATAATGCCCGCAAGATATCCACGCCTATCCAGCACGGGAAGCGCGAGGAAATCGTATTTGGAGAGTATTCGGGCTGCCTCCTGCTGGTCCGTATCCACTCGAACGGTAACGAGATTAGTCGACATCACCTCGCTGATTTTCCTGGTGGGATCCGCGCAGACCAATGCGCGCA
>JBBRDM010000036.1:0-35235 GCA_038203935.1 Chthonomonadales bacterium | reverse complement strand
GCTTTCCCAGGCTTCGATGCTGCGGTTACCCGAGAACATCGCTGGTGGGCTACGTGCCGAATGAGCAATTGCACGGCTGAGACATTTCACTCAGCTAGATATACCAGGCTTATCCTGGCGCACCAGATTACTCAGATTAGCACAGGTTACTTTTGCAAGATCAAAGCATATTGCGGTCAGACGATAGGTTGAAATTCCGATTGGTTAAGGTTCATGAATGAGAGAGCTTATTAATACCATTGACGGTTTGATCCTGAGAACTGCTCGCCCGTGTAACATCAGTTATGCTTTCAAATGCATTATCTCGATGATCGAAGGGCGTACCTCTTCCGGAAGCAGGGCAATCCACTCTTCCCAGGAATTAACTATTATAAGCTGACATATTAGTTCCCAACTAATCAGCTTTTCTATCTCCATACCTATTTTTGCTGTAAATGGGCCGAAGCCCTCAGGATATGCGCCCCAGATTAACGTGACTATTCCGCGTTTTCGCCGTGATCTGCGTGCCTCGTGTATAGTTAGCGTTACATCTCTCTCTCTACTATCTTTTGTTTTCTATATTCTGCATATTCCGCCAATCCCGATATCATCAGAATACGATCAGAAATCAGAAATGCAACCATTTCATCTACCCATACTATGCGGCGCAGACTATTTTTCTGCATTGTAACTCGATGATACACCTCATGACCGAGTGTAGCCAAGATCTGTTCTTGAAACTTGTAGTTTTTGTTAATATAGATAGAATAGAGTTTCACTAACCTATGTCTGCTGCAGCCATTCATCGGCGCTCTTAGTATTTCGTAGGGTAACAGTTCGTCATCAGGTGTGCCGAACCAGGTAACGCACCAGTTATAGGCTTGGTTTGAGAAGTCGAGTAGTTCCGCATCCTCAATTACTTCCATATTAAATGTATCTTTAATCTTAGAAAACACTCAATTCACCTGATATGAAGAACTTATTATAGGGAATTCACTTCCAAATAATATAAATTAGATTAATGGACTCTCTCTAAGCCTGAAAAGCGCTAATTATTCTACGCTCATTTAGGCTGATGTCCAGGTGCATTGTACCAAATGATCAATGCAAATACAAATGCCATCAAAGTCATGTGGAGACTTCTCCGTATCGCGATTTCCGTTATTGATGACTTGGGAACTCGACCAAGACTGAACTGCCAACGACCAAACAGCAAGAAGATTAAAAACGAACTGACAGCAACAAACAGCAGGAGACGCTTCTCGGGCGTTATAAAATGGATAGAAGCAATATCAATACAGCAGTTGCGCTCGGTGATGTGCTGCTGGAACGCGATCTGCCAGAAGACGCGCTAAGAATTCTACAGAAAGCTGAAAAAATGTATACGAATCCAGATCCGCGAATAGAAAATGAGCTGAAAAAGGTTCAGTCTGCCCTGAATGTGGATCATCAGGAATCGGAAAATTCCGTTGACCTTTGATCAAACTCTTGGAGAATGGCATCTGCAACTTTTCATTTCCCATTTTGAAATCGCACCAGAACTCTTCCTTGTCAAATAAGAAGTCGCAAGAACACATTACGCTGTCCGCTTAATAAAATCCCATTTACTATCAAATTACCCGGTGCTTTGTACCGTGACCCTCAGTATGATCCAATCAGCCCGTCCGACAGGAATGAATGGAAAACATAACTTTGACCACAAAGGAGAAATGAAATAAGAAGCATAATCTGAACAAAATAGTTGCGTAGTACAAGTCTTCCAGCTTGTTAAGTGAATCACTAAACTGCAGCACCTCTCTAAGAATCCAGAAAGCCATTGCCATGCTATCAGGAAAGACAATAATTATTACCGGAGGCGCTGCAGGAATTGGTGAAGCGATTGCACGCACTTCCTATCAGCAGGGCGCAAATGTTGTGATCGGAGATTTGAATCTTGATAGAGCGCATGCCGTTGCTGACAGTCTTGGAGAGCGGGCCGTGGCAGTCCGTTGCGATGTTCGCAACGATATCGATCACGAGCTTCTTGTCGAAAGCGCCGTACAGAGTTTTGGACGCATTGATGGCCTGGTCAATAATGCTGGTATCAACTGGGTCAAACCGTTTATGGATACCACGCGGGAAGAGTGGGACCTGGTGATAAACACTGATCTCAGGCCAGTCTTCTTTCTCACGCAAAAGGTGTGCAAGGTTTTGCTGAGCCAGAACCCTACTGCCGGCAGCATTGTCAACATAGCCAGCGTACACTCGGTGGCTGGTTATCCTGGAGCTGCACCCTATGATGCAGCCAAAGCAGGCATAGTTGGAATGACCCGAAGTTTGGCGGTAGAGTTAGGCGGGTTTGGGATACGCTTAAATGCACTTTCACCGGGCCTTGTTGAGACCCAGATATACAAAGATATCCTGGCATCATCCCCAAACTCAGAAGCCAACATAGCGCATTGGCATAGCAATATCCCGCTCCGAAGAGGGATTCAGCCCTCAGAGATTGCCGATTTTGCTGTCTTTCTCCTTAGTGATCGAGGAAGCGCCATCACGGGAGCAAATCTTATGGCAGATGCCGGAATGACGGCTCAGCTCGTCAGTCGTGAACCAAATAGCTAATCGATTCATTCCTAAATTTTAAATATTTCTTAAGATCAACAGACAACTTCTATGCATTTAGCTGGAACAATAATTGGTGGTTTAGCGCTTTGCTTTATTTCTATTGTCTTTCATTTAAAACGTTCGTTCGCAGTTCCCAGGGAAAACTCATGGCAAATTTAAAAATAGCAATAGTCGGAACTGGAAATGTAGCGCGTTCAAACTATCTGCCATATCTGTCAGCACAGTCGGATGTCCGCTTGAGCTACTATTCACGTACTCAGGAGAAGTCGGAATCCTGTGCAAGAGATTTCGGCGGAGAGGCGGTGAACTCCGCTGCAGAACTTCTGGAGACTTCACCGGATGCAATACTCGTCCTGACGACGGAGGCTCAGCGAAATGATGCAATAGATGCACTTCTCCAGGGACGACCGAAACGCCTGTTCTTTGAAAAGCCTCTAGTGGCACGGAAAGGGCAGTCCAATGTGAGTGAGGAAGATTTTTTCAAAGCAAAAGATCTGCTTGTGCGCGCCAAAAATATCGGCTCAGAGACAGCCATGGTATTCAATTATCGTTTCTTCGAGCAAACTGTCCGAGCTCGAAAAATTATTGAAGAACGGGGATTTGGAAAGCTGACACAAGCCACACTATTCGTTAATTATGCCTGCTGGAGCCACTGCATCGATCTGCTTCATGTATTTGCTGGGCGCTTCTCAGATAACAGCTCTCTCATCGACACCTGTCTATAATGGTGCGGTCGATGTAACAGCCTCATTCCGCCTGGAGAATGGTGCGACGGGGACAATTCTTGGGACGAGCGGCAGTCGTATCGAATTTCCCCTTTACGAGATGAAGTTTAATTTTGAGAATGGCGCTTTGTTCTTTAGCGACCTGGACACAACGCTGAACGTTCTCGAGCCCGGTACCCCCTACAGCGAAACTTATTCACTTCAGGGTAATCGTTCACGATGGGATCAATATCGCCTCTCTTTTGAAAAATCTCTCGCAGCTTATCTTGATTCCATTCGGCAAAACGAACCGCCCCCTGTTCCTGGGCTTGCCGGCCTGGAAGAGTTACAGTTTGAGGCAGCATTGCGTCGTTCCATTTCGGAGCAGCGTGTAGTTCAGGTCCAGGAAGAGTTTCCTTTGCCAGCTATATGAATTTACACTATGGGACTATTTGTTTCCGATAACAGATTATGGATTGATTGAGGATGGTCTGTGGCTATTCGTCTGGAAAGAATACAAGCACGTTCAGAATACACGACATTCCGAATATTAGGAGCTGCAAGGTAAAAAACTGCTTCGCAGCACGTATCACAAATAGATTTTCAGCCTGCATCCTCAGTTGAATCGAGTAAAACTGATTCAATATCGAGGAATCTTTGAACACTCCGGCTAATCACTACATTATGAATCAACTCATTACAAACAACTACTGTGATCGAAAAAATAAGGAAGAACTGTATTTCTGATGGAGAAAAGAACGATAATAAGCGGCCTCAAACCTTGCCTTTGTATGATTTTAAATGTCTTATGTGTCGGCATAAGTTTCGCATCGCCGCAGAAGCCTCAAAAGAATGTGCTCCCTCAAAAGGCGCTCTTCAACCTCGACATTCGCCCTATTCTATCCGATAATTGTTTCGCCTGTCACGGTCCCGACAAGAGCAAACGGCAGGCTGGATTACGCCTCGATCAGCCTAACAGTGCGGTCGTTCCCGGCAAAATCTCCGCAAGTGAACTGGTGCGAAGGATTAATCTGCCGGAAGATGCGGGTGGTCACATGCCCCCCGCTTCGTTCCACAAGAAGTTAACGGGTGCACAGAAACAGCTTATTACTCGCTGGATAAGCGAAGGAGGAGCATATCAGAAACACTGGTCCTATGAGCCTCCTGTCAAAACTTCCATTCCATCAGGATTGAACCCGATAGATTTTTTAGTGCGGAAGCGGCTTTCGGAGCATGGTATGAAACCTTCTCCGACAGCAGACCGCAGAACATTAATTCGTCGTCTCTCATTCGATATGATCGGACTGCCGCCAGCCGTCTCTGAAGTTTCAGCATTCGTCACCGATACCAATCCCAGAGCCTATTCAAAACTGGTGGATCAACTCCTGGATAATCCTCATTACGGAGAAAGGATGGCACAGAGCTGGCTGGATATCGTACGGTTTGCCGATACGATTGGCTATCACAGCGACAATCCACGCAACATCTGGCCTTATCGGGATTGGGTTATAAATTCCTTCAATCACAATATGCGCTTTGACCGTTTCACACGAGAACAGCTTGCAGGCGACCTCCTGGCAGATGCCCAGCAGGACACACGCGTTGGTTCCGCCTTCAACCGATTAATACTCACTACAGAGGAGGGTGGAGCGCAGGCAAAGGATTACGAAGCGCGCTATCTCACCGATAGAGTACGGGCGGTAGGGACAGTTTGGCTTGGACAGACCACCGGATGCGCCCAGTGCCACGACCACAAGTTCGATCCTATTACCACAAAAGACTTCTATTCTCTTGGAGCGTTTTTTGCCGATGTAGATGAAGCAATAATTGGAGGTCGAGAACCTGGCATGCTGCTCTCTACACCCGAACAGGCGACTGAGCTTGAGCGCAGAAAGGCGCTGCTTGCCGAGCTTCAGCAGAAATTTAATGGGCCGCATCCGGAACTGGCGCAGGCCAGGTTGGACTGGGAGAAGAGAGTGCGAGAGAAGCCTCCTGTCTCTCCAGCGCTCCCTGATAATATCAAACAGGTCCTGGCTGTTGCGGCTGAAAAGCGTACTCTGGAACAGTCGGAGAAACTGAATAACTATTTCAAGAGTATTGCGCCGGAACTCGCTGATCTTCGGCAGCAGCTTGCCACGGCTCAAAAAGATAGAGACGAATATGAAGCGGCCATTCCTCATTGTTTGGTGACTATGCGCAATGCCAAACCCCGTACAGTGCGAGTTCTTCCAAGGGGAAATTTCCTCGATGAGAACGGGCCTGTGATGCAGCCAGCTACTCCCGCATTCCTTCCGGGGCAGACCGGCGGGACACGTCTCGACCTGGCGAACTGGATTGTCAGTCGGCAGAATCCACTTACGGCACGCACAGTCATGAATCGGCTGTGGAAACAGTTCTTCGGTGTAGGCCTATGCAAAATCCTGGAAGATCTCGGAGCGCAGGGAGAGCCGCCATCCAACCCGGCATTGCTCGATTGGCTCGCCTGCGAGTTTATGGACAGTGGGTGGGACATCAAACATATGGTTCGTATTATTGTGAACAGCACGACTTACAAGCAAGTTTCGACCGCTGATAAGGCGCAGCTGGCACTTGATCCCTATAACCGGGAATGCGCACGGCAGAGTCGGTTCCGCTTAGAGGCGGAAGAGATTCGAGACAATGCTCTCACCATCTCGGGGTTGCTCTCATTTAGAATAGGCGGCCCCAGCGTTAAGCCCTATCAGCCCGACGGCTACTGGGAAAACCTGAATTTCCCCGTACGCGAATACAAGGCGGACAAAGGTGAAAATCAGTATCGACGCGGTCTTTATACGTGGTGGCAGCGCTCATTTCTGCACCCGTCCCTGCTCGCATTCGATGCTCCAAGTCGAGAAGAGTGTACTGCAGATCGTAATCGCTCGAATATCCCGCAGCAGGCGCTCGTTTTGCTGAATGACCCGACTTACGTCGAAGCGGCACATGCCTTTGGTCTTCGTATAATGACACAGGCGGGAGGAAATCCGAAACTGGGATTGGACTGGGCCTGGCACCAGGCGCTGCAGCGCGCACCGACCTCTGCCGAACTGGACGCTCTGAATAACGTCTACATGAAACAGCTAGACTCATACCGCACTGATCCAGGTGCGGCAGACTCGCTGCTCCAGGTCGGAGACAATCCCATGCCTCAAAATCAAGACCGTAACAGTCTTGCCGCCTGGACACATGTCGCCAGAGTGCTTCTTAACCTGCATGAAACGATTACCCGTCAATGATACAGGTTCTGTAGTTAGGAAATGTTTTCTGTATGAAAATTTGAGAAGATATGCTGCGGATTCGTAACAGGCGATCGATTCAGCATCTGGAATATAAGGATAAGTTATGAAGATAGAAGAGGAAATATTTCAATCTCGCGAACAGCAGATGACCCGAAGGGCGCTGTTTGGGCGGGCCGTTCAGGGGCTGGGAACGCTTGCGCTCTCCTCCCTGGAGACATCCCTCCATGCTCAGAGCGCTGCAAAGCTCCCGCAAAAAGCGAAACGAGTTATATGGCTGACGATGGCGGGAGGTCCCTCGCATCTCGAGACCTTCGATCCCAAACCAAAGCTGACTCAGATGCATGGTCAGCCAATGCCTGAAAGTATGACAAAGGGACAGCAGATCGCACAGCTGCAAGGGCAGAAACTCATCTGCTTCGGACCTCAGCATCCTTTTACCGCGTTTGGCAAAAACAAGATCGAAATCTGCTCCCTTTTCCCGCATATTGGATCCGTCATTGATGATATCTGCCTGGTTCGCTCCATGACGACCGACGCCATCAATCACGATCCGGCCCACATGTTTATGAATACCGGATCACAGATAGCCGGTCGGCCCAGCATGGGCGCATGGGTAACCTATGGGTTAGGAAGCCTGGCAAAAGACCTGCCGGGGTTCGTTGTGCTGACTTCGTTGGGGCAGGGCGGACAGAATCAACCGATTGCGGCGCGCCAGTGGAGCAGTGGATTTTTGCCCAGCAAATATCAGGGTGTCCAGCTCCGAAGTAAGGGAGATACGGTTCTGTACCTTGCCAATCCCAGGGGAGTTACTCGCGAGAGGCAGGATACGGACATTCAGGCGATCAATGCTCTTAATAGGCAGTATAATTCGATTGCAGACGATCCGGAGATCGCCACTCGCATCGCGCAGTATGAGCTGGCATTCCAGATGCAGGCAAGCGTTCCGTCCCTAATGGACATTACCCAGGAGAAGAAAGAGACTCTGGAACTCTACGGCTGCAAACCCGGCGACGGTTCTTTCGCATCCAACTGCCTTCTGGCGCGACGGCTGGCGGAGAAGGGAGTTCGGTTCATACAACTCTACCACAAGGATTGGGATCATCATGGAGACATTAAAGAAGGGATTCGGCTTAAAGCGCTGGAGATAGACCGTGCGTGTATGGCATTGCTTACCGACCTGAAGCAGCGCGGTATGCTGGAAGATACACTTGTGGTTTGGGCGGGTGAATTCGGCAGGACACCCATGTCACAGGGTGGCGACGGGCGTGACCACCATAATAAATCGATGTCTGTTTGGCTCGCCGGCGCTGGTGTTCGAGGCGGCATGGTTTACGGCTCCTCCGACGATTTAGGATACGCCGCTGTCGAGAATGTCACAACTGTACACGATCTGCACGCGACTATGTTACAGCAGCTCGGCATTCGCCACGACTCATTCACGTACAAGTTCCAGGGGCTGGATGCAAGGCTAACCGGCGTGGAACCTTCGAAAGTAATTAACGATATTCTGACCTAATTTTATTGACCATAATAGCCCTAAGAATTCGGATACGCAAAACGGCAGAAATAAGTTAGACTCAAAGACCCATGAGAAAACAATACACATCTGCATTCAAAGCCAAAATTGTACAGGAAGCCATCAAGGAAGAAAAGACCATCGCACAGATCGCTTCCGAAAATGCAATCCATCCCAACCAGATCAGCCAGTGGAAATCACTCGCGCTGGCAGGGCTGCCTAACCTATTCGAGAGGCAGAATAAAACCCTGGCGGATCAGCTCGAACGCGATGCACAGACCGAAAAACTCTATGCTCAGATCGGAAGGCTCACCACGCAGGTCGCGTGGTTGAAAAAAAAATCTGGCCTCAACCCTCAGTAGAGACGAGCGGCTGGCTATGGTCGAGAGAGCCCAATCGGATGTGTCTCTCAAGGAACAGGCCGATCAGCTCTCCCTCCCCGTCTTTCCCTGAATGAAAGTCCTCTTTTTTGCACCGATCAGTCGGACTGCCGTTCACCTCGCAGATTCATTCACGAGCTTGACGTCAACTGCTTCCCACAGTGCCAGAGTGGGCTTATTCGAAACTGCCTGCTTGAGCACAACGCAAGTTAAATTTTCATTTCTGTTTAGAATATTTCTGATACATTGGGTAAATTAGAGATATTGCAACATAGCATTCACCTGCTAATACCCAAATATAGCTGTTATGAAGTTGGATATAGAGAAAAATGTTAGTTATCACCAGTGTTATGAATGTAAATGGCAATAATAAGTATAAAATTAATTGATTTCTTTGTTTCATGAGGTAATTGCAAAAGCCTGTGAAATGCTTTATGGTGCCTTCCATGCCCTTGTCGATATCATCGCTAGCAGAGATAGGGCCGTTCACCAGGATAGCATTATAATTGTTATTCAGCTAGTCGAACATAAAGGCAGGCGGGCTATACAGACCGTCCGTATCCCGATAGCATTTCATCTTGCCCCCGAAGTAATCGGTGTGATTGGTAAAGTTGCCATCGGCGGCCGCAGCAATGGGATCATAGTCCGTCTCATCGGCACCCTGTGCCTCCTCCATCCGGATATCGTACGCGTGCTGCCAGCCTATACCGAACGGGCCGTTGTTATCGTCGCTGGAGTTGTACGTTCGCTGAATCGCCAGGCCAGCACCCTTCGCCGGAGAGACCTGAATATCTGTAAAGCTCTTGAACAGGTTACCGGTACAGAGATTGGCGTCCCGCAGCGACTTCTGCCAGGGAAGCGTACCCGCAGGAATGGAATATCTATTGAAAAGTAAACTGACACAACTGAAAAATCAGGCACTAGTAATTAGACTATCTCAATCCTGAAGTATTTGAACAAACATACAAACAACATTTAGCTAGCTTGAATACCCCTTAATCTAATGTCTTTAAAAACGGGGGAGGATAAGAATTGTTCAATTCATCAAAGAGGAAAGTATGGGGGCTATAAAGGCTGTCTGTATTTGTTTGGTATTTCATTGTGAGCCCGATGCAAGGGCGGCTGTGTCGACGGTTAGTTAAAAGGATAGGATGATGAGTGGGTTTCCCATGTCATGATAAGTATTTTGAATAAATTGAAAACATTAGATTCAACATTTCGTTACACTTGCTGATTATTCACTAAGCTTAGCTCCATACTCTACAGGATTATACCCAATTGGCCAAATAGTATTGTAATTGTAACGAGAATACTTTAGAATTGCGTTCTCTAGATTCGCGCAACTTAAATCAGATCCATGTAACTTTGCCCCAGATAATAATGCACCACTCAAATCCGCCCCTATCAAACAAGTATTTTGCAATTTCGCTCCCATGAGGGTTTCTCTATGAAAATTAGCTGATCTTAAAATACTATTACTTAAATCTGCAGAGGTTAGATTGGAACTAGATAAATTTATATTTGATAAATCCATGTCAGATAAATTTGCACATTCCAATTTTATATGACTCAAATCTGCACCTTTCAGCGTTTCTAACTCTAATGTCAAGATAACATCATCCTTTGTAATATATTTTTTTTCTTTCTCTTCAAAACTCACCTTAATATTTTTACGGCACCGAATTTCAATCATATCCCCTCCTTATCACAAAGTAGAATTCTTAATTTACAACCACAGCCTTAGTTCAATTATAATGTCTTCAGAGGTAATTGCAAATGTAGGGATAAGAGGGAATATACAGCTCCTTGTGGAATCTTTTGTTATCACACAAAAACCAAAGGAACCGCATATGCACATTGTATCCGATTATTGGAATCGTTTTCAGTCTCTCTCATCTCTTATTTATAAACTATCCTTCAAGTGCCAATTACCCGCAAGCTTTCTCATTTTATCTGAGCAGTAGATGCGATTGATGTCGACCTGCATATCAACAGTCTTTACCTGCAGAAAATTGGACGTCATAGCGCTGACCGGTGAAACCTCGCTCGGCTTTGTGATATTGTGCAGTCCACTCAGCATCGGGACCAAATGTAAGTCTGAATCCATCAGATTTCCTGAGTTGCCAATGTTCATCTTGGCGTGAATAAGTAAATATATATAATTTGTAGATTTCTTCAAATGTGATGCAAATATCACCAAGTGTAGAATCAAATTCAATTTTTGATATAGTCAATGCCTTCAGCTTTTGAGCATTAGAATTTGCTTCTGAAGGCGGATCGAATGAACCTACAAGTAATTTTCCCTCCTCAGAAATTTTCCACGTGCAATCAATATGTAAACTCCAAACCGTTTTAATTGGATCACTCTGAATTATATCTCCAATGAAAATGACAAGGATGCCAGGTTCGGCAAATAGTATTCGTCGGCATGATAAACCAATAACTTGGTTGAATATTTCAGCAATAGCTAACTCATTCATCATCTAACAAATTCCTTTACATATTCGAAAATTTCCTAAACATCATACTGAAAGAGATATTGCTCCCCAGTTTTGGCATCTTCTAACATTTCTTTGAAGACATCTTTCTGGTTATTTGTGAGGGTATTTTTCAGTTTTTTTTGAATCCTTCCAAATTTTAAATGCAAAAGTGACTCACCTAGATATTGGCACATAGGGAGATTACCCAGATTAGCACAGTTTACATTAGATATTTTATGCTAGCGACTAAATGCTGTAAAGTTTTCAAATATCCTAAATGAACTGCTTGGCTGTATCCTGTGAACGAGCGTAAGAATGGTAAATTCAAACTTCTGCGAAACCTCGAAATATAGTTTCATACCCGTATTTTCGATATAATTCCGCGGGTTGAAAACACCTGCAACAAAGCTTCGGACGAGTTCAAATCAGGTTGGTTATAGTGTGATGGTAAGATGTCTGTTCTTACTGGGAAGATATTTCAACACCCTGATTCAAACTGTTAAAGAATTTGTTCGACTCTGTATGATTAGGTTCCTCCCGCGGCATTTTCGAACGCCTTGTAGGAGGAACTGAAAGGAAATAAGCATCGTCGAGAATATAGGATAGATAGATCTGCGCGCAAAGAGGTAAATGCAATGGCTTCTGGGAAAATCACAGTGCCTGCAGAAGGCGAAAGCAGAGTCGAGTTGTTTCGAAAAAAACCGATACGTAAAACTCTCCATTCCGGTGAATGGTGGTTTTCCATAAAAGATGTGATCGAATCGCTGACTGAGGTGCAGGATGGATCACACTACATTGCTGGGATACGCAGCCGTGATACAGATCTGCAAGCTTGGTGGGAGCAAAATGTGGCTGTACTGCCATTTATGTCCGGCAGCGGGAGGCAGCAGACAAATTTTGTAAATATCGAAGGAATTTTCAGGATCATGCAGTCTATCCCCACTTCTAAATCGGAGCCGTTCAAGAAGTGGCTTGCCAAAGTAGCATTCGAGCGGCTGCAGGAACTCCAGAATCCTGAACTCGCTATCAAGAGGGCGATTACCCTCTATAGAGCAAAGGGTTATGATGACGAGTGGATTGATGCACGCATTCGAAATAAGGCAAGCCGGGAGATTCTCACTTCTCAGTGGGATAGAAAGGGGATGGCAGAATATATCGGTGTGCTGACGGATGCCATCGCAGTGGAAACATTCGGTATCGACACTGCCTCGCATAAGGAGATCAAAGGTCTTTCGAGAAGCCAGAGTTTAAGAGATAATATGACCCCCATCGAGCTCACTCTAACAACGCTTGGAGAACAGGTAACCTCAGAAATAATCAAAGCGACGAACCCGGTAGATTATGACCAGAATATGACCGCAGCGGCGCGCGGTGGCAATATTGCGGGACTGGCCAGAAAACAGATTGAATCTGCAACCGGCCAGAAGGTTGTCTCCAGCAAAAACTATCTTAGTGAGCGCCAGAGGCAGAACAATTTGAAACTGATTCCCGCTTCTGATATGAATGAGATTTTGAACAGGCTATTGGATGTGCCGCAAAAGGAATAAACCACGTTTTCGGGTACTGTATAGGAGTAATGATCTCTATCTAACTCTCAGCGAGGTGAGCAAGCGATGCTTTGCAGTCGGAATCGATTTCTGTCCCTGATCACGGCCTGTGTGATCATTCCTCTGATGGGTTTCTCTCCCCGAGACGTGAAAGTCTCCTATGTGCCGAATCATTTTCCAGATAAACCAGACAGCCGGCAGATTGGGCCGGCACATGGCGGAGCAGCGGTAGACCGCGCCGGAAATATCTATGTCAGCACCGATACGCCGCGTGGAATTCTGGTCTTCGGGCCCGACGGCAAATTCGAGCGCAATTTCGGACCGGAACAGATTCATGGCCTGTTCCTGCAGCGAGAACGCGATGGCGAATATCTCTATGCGGCGCGCCCGAACTTTCATGAAGTACTCAAAATCAAGACTGATGGAACCAATATGTGGACGATGGGATATCCTGCCGAATCTAATATCTATGCGAAATCAGAAGAGTTTAATCCTACCAACGTAGTCGCACTGCCGGATGGAACCATCTTCGTGGCGGATGGTTATGGAAAGAACTGGATTCACAAATACGACAAAAGCCGTAAATATATAAAATCGTTTGGCGGCCCGGGTGGAATGCCCGCAGAAGATGGAAAATTTAACCGCTGCCACGGCCTGACAGTAGATCGGCGCGGCCCAAAACCCATGCTCATAGTTTGCAACCGCGAGAGCGGCCGTGTTGAAATGTGGGATACCGATGGCAATCTGGTAAAGGTGTTGCAGCGAAATCTGCGTATGCCAGCCGCCGTCAATGTATCAGGCGACTATATTGCGATAGCGGAACTTCAGGGACGGGTTACGATTCTGGGAAAAGATAACAGCATCGTCGCTCAGATCGGGGATAACCCGAATGAATCACACCGCGCTAACTACGGGCTGGAACCGGCACAGTGGGTCGAAGGCATCTGCAACTCACCACACGGAATAACTTTCGACCATTCCGGCAATGTGGTTGTATCCGAGTGGAGTCAATTCGGGCGGCTCCTGATGTTTTCACTAAAGAAATAGCTGCCTATCCTAACAAAAAACTCCCATCCTGAATCTTCGGGATGGGAGTTTTTATTAGGATTGCGGCAGAAAGTCGTGACTATCCTAATCTATTTCAGCGACGTATCTTTGTTCGTCTCACTATCCAGATCATTCATAATTGCCCTTCGTTCTTCATCGGAATAGTTTATCCAGTTCGCAATCTCCTCCACTTTTCTACCACACCCAATACATTCCTGCCGTGAATTTAGCCTGCATATATTCACGCAGGGCGATACAATGCAAGCATCTTTCTTCAAAGAATTGGTTTCAGGCATGTTGAACTTCTATCCCAAGAACTGCATGGTCTTTTGAAACTGCATCAAGATCAGACATTGCAAATCAATCTTGATTATTGGGCCGGAACGAGAAGACAGCAGGAATATAGACAGTCAATGATATAGGCAGCAAAGCCCATACCAGAGACCATGCAGAGAAAAACAGATTAATGTGAACGTCGTTTTCGCTTCAATCCTGAAAATGCGAACAACCCAATTCCACATCCTGATCCCAAAAGCAGGCCGGCGCTGCCTGGTTCCGGAATAGACTGCACTCCGATGTTGAAGCCGTAGTTAAATACCCCTGCGTTGAAGTCCTGAATCCAGAAAGAGTAGGAACCTGCTCCCAGAGGGGGCGTAAATCCCGTGGAGCCATTCGATGAAATGCCCATTCTTGGAAGAATATCTGTATTGATGTCGCCGACTCCGTAGTGCGTCCATCCCAGCAGTCCTGCAGCAGTTGCAGTGTTTGTCGGCAGTGTGACTTGGGTGCCGCTTTCCAGCCCTATGAATGAAAATGAACCGCCAACGGAAGTCCCTGGCAGTTCTGTGAGCAAAGTTATTTCAAAGCCGGCTGGAACCGTCAGCGTAAAATAGTCGCGGTCAAGGCCGCTCGTACCGCGTCCTGTGGATCCAAATATACTGTTTGATCCAGCCGTAACAGCGCCGATGGAAGTAGGATGCAATCCATCATTTGAAAAATCTCCAGATGTGGATTCGAGGTAATCTGTGGCTCTGCTCTGAACAGGGACGATAGCACAAGCAAAGAGCAGCAGGGCTGAGCATAAGAGGCGATTTGAGTTCATGTCTGGTCTCCTTAAAGTGGGGTGAGAAATGATGGTGGTGCAATTAAAGTGCTGGCATTCCTAATACTATTACCGGTCTGTCCCGAGATTGTCACAGATTATTTCAAAGTCTGATTGTAATCCTCAAGTTTTATAAACTGCGAAGTTTTGCGTTTATTGATTAGATTTTGAGAAGTGAACGTGAATTACGGGATGCAGATGAAAACCCACTCTGGATGGATTTTCTTCAGGATTATACTGCCCGAAGAAGCCAGTGCCGATAATTCGTATTGGAACCTGAACATCCCGCGGTATGAGGGAAGTATGCAGCTTGTTGAACACTACTTTTCTGGCCGCTTCAATTTGTGGCGAAAGTCTGCTTCATCTGCATTAAGGCAGGCATCCGGCTTTGCTGCATGACTGCGGGCTTGCCGCCATCAAATCTCACGATAAATACATGTTTCACCCGTGGAGAGGCCGTTGCAGGAATTGCAGATGCGAAACTCAAAGCAGTCAGCAGGAGTGCGCAGAGTGCACTCCTGCGTGTAAAGTGATGCATTATAAACTTTTCGGAAACAAGTCTAAAACAGAAAATTCCAGAGTGTCTGAACTAAGATTAACCAGATTGAAAGCAATCAGAGTCTGTCCGCACTGTATATAGTAACTCATGTTACGCAGCCAATCAGTTCAGTACGATTATTTGAAATTATTCGGAATGCTGCCGCTTGCATTATAAGAACAATGTAATCTGCGCAAATCTAAGTAATTTAAGGATAAAAAATCTGAGGTGTTAGCGATTAAGATAGTTAATATGCGAAGGATTCAAAAAGCATTTTATCCACAGATTACTCAGATTAGCACAGATTACCGATGCAAGATTAATGATTTTTATTCTCAGACGATGGAGTTGAAATTTCCTTTCGGTAACGTTCATTCCTAAGAACACTTATAATAGCTAAGTGAGTTTTGATCGTGGGAAACTGCTCGCCTGCGTAACATCAGTTAGTAAATACAAAGTTGGGAAATTTCTACTTGGAGTTGAGGCTGCCTGATAGATTTTACTTTGCGGCTGATGGTAGGACATCGGCAATCGGCCTGCCCGCTTTCGGTACGTCAGCGCAATAGTCTTCGCCGAGCAGAGCAGCAAGTGTTGCAGCAATCTGGTTCTGAGTTACGGGAGCAATGTTCGACCGTTCGCCGAGCGGAGGAGTATCGGGGCCGAGAAACGCCATCCAGATATTGCCTGATCCTTCTGTAGTTACTCCGTGATCTTTCCATCCGTGCGGCGCATTCCCTCTGCCATGATCCGGGGAGAAGATAATGGTGGTCTTATTGCGGTATTTTTGTAAAGACTGAACCGTCTCCCAGAGAGTTTTGATATAGTAGTCCGCGCGATGCGCTGCATCGAGGTAGGCTTTATAGTTGCCCTCGTGCGCCCAGTCGTCGGTCTCGCCGAACATTATGTAGAGTATATTCGGCTTTTTAACTTTGAAGTATTCCAGTGCTGTGTAGAAGGGAATGGCATCGAAAGGCTGTTCTTCCCAGTACTGCGGTGTTTCTGCCTTTATATGATTTAGCAGTGTGATCGCAGGTGTAGGCGGAATAGCAGTCAGCGGATCGTATCCGGCATTCACCAGGAATCCACAGCGCTCCGAATTGATAATAGAGGGTATCACATCCCAGGATCCAAAAGCCGCCACTTTGCCCTGAAATTTTTGCTTTTTATTCAGCCATTCAAGCACCGTGGAATTTGGATTGGGAATTTTGGCGTTGCTGTTTATGCGCGAATCTTGAAAACCACACAGCGATTCACTATATCCTGGATAGGAGAAGTTTTTCCCATTCGTGACGTGCGCTTCACTTCCTATATTTCGATTCCCATAGAGCTGACCCTCTTTCGCCAATACCGACCAGAGAAATGGCATCAGAGTCTGGCGCCGGGCTTCGGGTGAATCGCGCCAGTAGGCTTTCTTCAGGGCATCCACATTCTTGACGCCGCCATTCTTCAGGTTAAGCAGCGCTTCATCAGCGCCCCCAAACACCTCCTGCCAGCGCAGGCCGTCCGTCATTACAAAGATTACGTTTTCTGTTTTATGTGCGGATGGGACTTCCGCAATAGTCGGAACAGAGCAGAACATGAAAGCAGAAAACACCATCGTCATTCTGAGTAATGACTGCATTAACAGTTCTCCTTACCACCTATTTAAATTAAATCACTATTGCTGGCCCTCAGGCAGATACCATTTATCCGGCGGAGTCTGATTCAAGTAGAATTGATCCATTCGAAAAGCCTTCTGGTGGCCGTCCATCAAGCCAAGATTGGCTCGACCAGAGTGACGTGCCGCCGGGCGACCGTCTTCTTCGTCGTTGAGGGGATAGCTGGGAGCAGTGGATTTAAAAGCATCACCGCGAGGAGTGACCAGATCATCCTCAGTGCCGAGCTCTGCCATCATCACGGTTTCTGTCGGAGTTTGTATAGCTGCTAAAGACTGGATAGGACGCCTTATAGATACGGGGTCGGTCAGATCAGAAAAGATAATTTCATTGAGTCCGTAAGAGTTAAACTGGCCTTTCGAGTCACTGGGACATCGGCGCACCTGGTCATTTTTAATGTAAGGCTGAACCAGCATAGGCCATAGAGTACCGTCGCTCTCTTCGGAAGGAATAGCAGTTGGGGGAAGTATTTCATCATAGTCTTGAGCGTACATCAGCACACCGAGGGAGAGCTGTTTGGTGTTGCTTGCGCAAACAGTCTGTCTGGCTTTCTCTCGGGCAGATGCAAAAACAGGAAATATGATTGCCGCGAGAATCGCGATAATTGCTATGACGACGAGCAGCTCAATAAGCGTAAAACCAGATTTTTTTGGAAGCATTGTCTTTCTCCATCGTATCTGCTGGAGCACCAAACATCCGATAATTGCGGTGTCATCAGTAAATTATTTTACTGCTCTCGTCCATAAGGTGCAGACATACGAACATGGCGTGCAAACTAGCATACATGGTGCACAAATGATCGCTACGGATAGGAGAAATGCGGGAAGCTGGACGGATCGCAGATGTTAGGCTGATTTGCAGCCTTGGTCGGGCTGGTGATAGTTGCTCCGGGTACCGGATATTGATAGAGCAGAGAACAGCCTGTCACATATTTACTGGTCCATATCTGAGCGGATCCCAATGCTTTGGCATGGCCATCGAGAAAGGTGGAATTGAGATGATCTGAGTGGCGATTGCCCGCTGTCCACAACCGCGAAGGTACCTGTGCATCTGGAGTGAAATCACCGTTGTACGGTTCCAGCCAGGTATCTGTAACTGCGCCTTTATAGTCTTTGTCCCATTTCTCAGTAATTACAATCGTGTCTACCGTATAGTCCACCTGCGCCAGAGAAAGCGATTCCGAGGTAGAAAGTGCAATATAGGAGCGCTTGATAGTCATCGAAGAGGGCGGGCATGCTGATGCTGGATAGGCAGTGCACGTCGCATCTGCATTGGTGGTTGGACCTGCATCACTGGGGCAGGCGTACACCTGGCTATTTTTGATGTACGGCATAAGCGCATTCCACCATATTTCATGCCAGTAGTCCACCGCGTCGCCGGCTGGAGTGACTGCACCTGTGCGCGAAGCAGTGGCACGGTTGGGGCCGCTGACACGGAAGAACAGCCGCTCATCATAATCTTGAACATACATCTGCGCTGCGGTTGCGATCTGCCTCATGTTCGACAAGCAGGAGATGGAACGCGCCTTTTCTCGTGCCTGAGCGAAGACGGGAAAAAGAATTGCCGCGAGAATGGCGATGATAGCAATAACGACGAGCAGCTCAATCAGGGTGAATGCACGGTTGGTTCGGACAAGCATTTCTATCTCCTTACGGAAAGGCGCAAAGGATTAAACTTGATCTATTGTACGCTATGTGATCCTATATATCCTGTAACAAGGCATGTTAAATTTTTAAAATTCTTCTTAATATGGGGAATAATGCCACCGCTAAATCGAATTGGAGACAGTGGCGACAGGTCACAATGAGTATCGCTATGCTTTAACAGAGCGTGAAATGCACTTGATTCAAAGCATTTCAGTCCGCCGGGTAAGGAAAGAAACTAGGAGTATTACAAATATTTGCCAGAGAAGTACTCGTGCAGCCTGAGAAAGAGTTGTCGCACATGCTGGTGGGGTATTTATGGACGAGCGAGCATCCACTGAGATCACGGCTGTTCCAGATGGCATCCGGTTTCAGCCACTTCGCATGGCCGTCGAAGAAAGTGCAGTTCATGCCACCCTGGTGCCTGTTGGCATATTTGAGCATCGAACCGGGACGCAAGGGGTCGGCGGCCATATCGCCATCGAAGGCTTCCAGCCAGGTTTCCGTGTTCATTAAAGTCCCTTTAGCATCTCTGCTCCAGGCTTCCGTTATCAAGATGGTATCGACTGGCTTATCAACCTGCGCAAGGCCTAAAGCTTCGGCAGATGCAGAGGCTGCGTAAGACCGGGGTATGACCAGCCTGCCACTATTATCTGCCGCCAGTTTAGGATCATCACTGGGGCATTTGAACACCTGGTTATTTTTGATATACGGCATCAGCATATTCCACCATTTCAGTGGATTACCGGTGGTAGCAGTGTGTATACGTGTTGAATTGACATTCGAGGTGGAGCGGAAGAAGATTTTTTCATCATAGTCCTGTACATACATCTGGACTGAGGTGCCAATCTGTTTCATATTGGATAGGCAGGCGGTCGACCTGGCTTTATCGCGCGCCTGAGCGAAGATGGGAAAGAGGATAGCGGCAAGTATTGCAATAATTGCAATGACCACTAACAGCTCTATCAATGTGAATCCTTTTTTCAGTAACTTTTACATGTCCAGCTCCTTTAGTATACGCTTAAGTAAATATGACAGCGTCTTACGAAAGGAAGTATAGCATGCACGAAACTGAGAGTCAATAGTTATTTAATATATTTTTAGCTTAAGCTAATAAATTATTATAAGACGATTTAAAAATTAAACGATGGGTGCAGTGCCTTGCTGCTCCTCCTTCAGCACCTGGCTTACCATGGTGAGCAGCGCCGAACTTGTAAAGGGCTTGGTGAGAAGTACGAATTCGGGTTTTAAAGAATCTTGATTCAATACAATATTCTGTGTGTAGCCAGACAGATACATGACTTTGAGTTTTGGATTCAGTTTGGTCAGCCTCTGCGCCAGTTCTTTTCCTCCCATGATAGGCATCACTACATCGGATATCAGGAGATGCACCTCACCAGACCACTCACTATGGCGTTGGAGCGCTTCGGCCCCATTACCAGCCTCCAAAACACGATAGCCGTGCGAGCGCAGCGTACGCGCTGCGATATCCCGAACCATCGGTTCATCATCCACCAGCAGGATAGTTTCGGTGCCGTGCGCGACGCTCTCCGGGAGACGGGTTGATTCGATGAATACTTCATCATGAATTCTGGGAATATAAACCTTGAAAGTTGTTCCTGAACCCGGCTCGCTGTAGACCCAGATGTTTCCTTTGGTCTGTTTGACTATTCCATAACAGGTGGCAAGTCCCAGGCCAGTGCCCTTTCCAATCTCTTTCGTGGTGTAGAATGGTTCAAATATACGGTTTCGTACTTCCGTGGACATTCCAATTCCCGTATCGCTCACGGAGTACATGACATACTCGCCGGGAATAGTTCCAAGATGTTCCTCTGCATACTCCTCGTCTAAGGTGATGCAGGACGTTTCAATAAGTATTCTTCCTCCATGCGGCATTGCATCACGGGCGTTGACGACCAGATTTGTTAAAACCTGTTCCATCTGGGAAACGTTTGCTCTTACGCAGCAAGGTTTTGAAGAGATTGAGGTGATCAGTTCATACTGTTCCCCAATCGTCCTTCGCAGAAGAGGATGCATATTCATGATGACCTGGTTGATATCTACTACCGAAAATTCCACCATCTGCCTTCGGGCATACATCAAAAGCTGTTTGGTAAGTTCGGCGGCGCGCATTGCTGCCGAGTTCACATTATCCAAAAACGGCCGAACTTCTGTATCCTCAGGCAGGCACTTAATGGAGAGTTCGGTGTATCCTAAAATAGCTGTCAGCAGGTTGTTGAAATCGTGAGAGATTCCGCCGGCCAGTCTGCCCATACTCTCGAGTTTTTGCGATTCGAAAAGCTGCTCTTGCAGTATTTTCTGATCGGTAGTATCGATGCAGGAGCCAATATAGCCCAAAAAAGTGCCGTCCGGTGAAAAACGCGGCGTGCCTATATTCAAAAACCAGCGATACTCGCCATCGTGGCGCAGAAGGCGATAGTCCAGGCGAAACCGAGTTCGTGCTTCGAATGCGGTGAGATAGGTATTCAGGCTGCGTTCTACATCCTCTTCATGCACACAGGATTGCCAGCTTTGTGCAATCTCCTCCTGCATCGTTCTTCCTGTGAAATCGAGCCAGGGCTTGTTAAAATAATCGTAGGTGGTGTCCAGTCCGGATGTCCAGATAAACACCGGTGTAGAATCGGCCAGATGCCGGAACCTGGCTTCGCTCTCGTGGAGTATCTGTTCCGCTTTCTTTCTCGCAGTAATATCCTGTATCGTGCCTATGATGCGAAGCGGCTTGCCCGCTTCGTCTCGACTGTGTACTTTACCTCGTGTATCAATCCAAATCCATTCCCCATTTTTATGCAGGGTACGGAATTCTATGATGTAATTAGGAGTTTGATTTTCGAGGAAAGCATTGAGTGAACGATTTAATCGGTCAAGATCGTCCGGATGTGTCAGGTGTTCCCGCTGTTTTATACGCTCGGCGAGTTCATCAGGAGTATATCCAAGCAGCTCATACCAGTGGCTGTCGTAAATTATTTTATTAGTGGTGAGATCCCAATCCCATGTTCCCAGCCCTGCATTGCCAAGCGCTAGATTGAGGCGTGTATCACTCTCTTTGAGCATCGCTTCAGAATGTTTTTGCGCAGTCACATCCGTATTGATCTCCAGAATTCCGTGCGTATTACCCTCCTCATCACGCGGCATCATCTGGCGGCTAGTAACGACTGTTTTTTCTCCATCAAACCGGGTATGTGTCAGTTCCCCTTCCCAGAGCTCTTCGGTTTCCAGGTCATCCAAAAACTGGGCTAAGGAAACAGGAAGCTGCGTTTGGAGAAGCTCATGGGTTATCCGTCCAATAGCATCTTCTTTGGACCACCCATACATTTCAACAGCCCCTTTATTCCATTAGCGGATGGTTCCATCGATATCCCGTACTATGATGGCATTTTGCGCATGCTCCAGCAGATAGGCCTGCTGCTGCATAGCCGCCTCTGCCGCTCTCTGTGCCGTCAGATCCCGAAGTATTCCCGTAAAGACCCGGCGGCCCACCCAGGCTTCGCTCACAGCCAAATCGAGCGGAACTAGTGAACCATCTTTTCGCTTTCCGGTAACTTCACGGCCAATGCCTATAATCTGCTTGACACCAGTTTGACGGTAGTTTTGAAGATAGATATCGTGCTCGGAATGATAGGGGTACGGCATGAGCATTTTTACGTTCTGACCAATCACTTCAATGGCCTGATATCCAAAAATTTTTTCCGCCGCTATGTTGAAGGATTCTACTATTCCCTGGTCGTTTATGGTTAATATCGCATCGACAGCGGTGTCCAGAATTGTCTGAAGCTGCGAAGCCTTATCGCGCAGTTCAATTTCAGCCTGCCTCCGATCAGTAAAATCTTCCGCAGTAGAAAGTATCTGGTATGGCTTTCCCTCTTCATTGCGCTGAAAGACAACACTTCTGCTGGAAAACCAGCGCCACTGCCCGTTTAAATGGCGCAGGCGGAATTCAGACGTAATAATATCTTCATTGGAAGCATTTTCGAACCGCTTATCGAGGTCATATAAACTGGATACATCATCCGGATGGATAAGGCGAATCAGAAGGTCGGTATGTACCTCAGTGTCATTTGGAAGTGAGTGGCCGAGCATATCATAAATTCTTTTATTTATAAATACACACTGGTAGTCTCGGACATCGAGCAGATACATGACAGTTGGGGCCGTGGCTGCAAGCTGAATTAACAGGCTGGTGAGGTCGAGGTAGGAAGCAGTTGTTGAAGATTGCATATTGAGAAAAGCCTGAACGATGTTACGATTGTCCTTCAAAACAACCCCCTGTACAACAAATATCAGCACATGCAAACACCATACTATTTACCGTCAAACCCTGAAAAGTGTTCCATTAATTGTATATTGGAGGTGGATGTCAAGTTTGAATGGATGCTGGAATCCGAAGGCGAGTATTTCTATTTTCAGCAACAAAATGGATTAGGATAGCTGCTAGGCGGCTTTTGGCAGATTTTCTCCCTGCTCTTGATCAAACTGGGCCAGGAGCGCTTCGATCATGGCTTTATCCATTTCTGTACTGCTTTTGGCAAATGAGTTCGTGCCTTCTCTAATTTTGATCTCCAAGTCGACTGCTGACAATGGTTTGCCGAAGAAATAACCCTGCCCAATATCGCAGCCCAGCCCCTGAAGCACCGCCACGTGTTCCTGAATTTCTATTCCTTCTGCGGTAACGCTCATATTCAGTGATTTTGCCAGCATGATAATGGCGGCTATTACCGAATCGGAATCGGGATGCGTGTCGAGGCGGCGTAGAAAAGACTGGTCTATTTTAACATTATCCAATGGATAGGCACTCAAGCGCATCATTGAGGAGTATCCGGTACCAAAATCGTCCATTGCCAGTTTCAGCCCCAGCGCTCTCAGCTGGGTTAAATTTTCAATCGTGCCTTCTTCATCTGCGAGCATAACACTTTCTGTAATCTCTATCTTTAACTGTTCCGGAGGAAGCAAAGTCTTGGCCAGAATTTCACTGACTCGCTGCACCACATCCGGCTTTTGCAGCTGTTTACCCGAAAGATTCACACTGATAGTAAAATCACCATGTTCTGGATATTTTGCCTTCCATTCCACTGTCTGGCGGCATGCCTCTTCCAGCACCCAGTAACCCATAGGGAGAATCATTCCCGTCTCTTCTGCGATGGGAATAAATTTGCCGGGAGATATCAATCCCTTCTCAGGATGAAGCCAGCGTACCAGCGCCTCCGCTCCGCAGAGATGACCGGTCTTCAAATCGATAAGCGGCTGATAGTAGACCAGCAGCTGATCCTGCTCGAGTGCAGTGCGCAGCCCGACTTCCATCTCTACCCGCTCGGAGAGGCGATCATTCATGCCCGGCTCAAAGACGGTGACGACCCCCTTTTCGTTCGATTTTCCATGGTACATCGCGGTATCTGCGTCTCGAATCAGCACGTCAGGATTGATAACAGCGTCTTCTGTGTAAGCAACTCCGATACTGGCCGTAGTAAAGCCCTCCCCGGCGTTTAATGAGAAAGCAACATTAATAACTTCACTCACTTTTTCAGCAAGGCCAACGACCGTTTGCAAAGAATTGGCTTTTCCTAGAATTATCAAAAACTCATCACCGCCGAGCCTTGCTACCATATCGTCCGCTGGTACGCATTCTCTCAGTCGATCGGCGACTGCTATCAGCAGCTCGTCTCCGGCTTTGTGCCCCAGACTATCGTTGATAAATTTGAAATTATCCAGATCCAGGAAGAGAATCGCTTTTCCGCCTTCATCGGCCCGGTTGGCGAGCTGCTTAAGATGATATTGAACCTGTGCCCGGTTGGCAAGCCCGGTGAGAGGATCGTGAAATGCCTGATGGAAAAGTTCCTGTGTGCGCTCGGTGACCGTGGTTTCCAGGTTTTCATTTTGGAGCCGCAGCGCTTCCCTGCTTTCCTTCAGCGATTCTGCCGCCGACTCTAATGTTGCAAGCATATCATTAATCTGGCTCGCAAGGGTGGAGAGTTCATCTTTGCCAGGCATTAAGACACGCAGATCGGCAGCGCCTTTGCCGCCGATTTTTTCAACCTGTTTTGTAAGACTGGACAGCCGTACTAAAAAGGAGAGTTCAATAACGATAAGGGTTACACCAGTAAAAACAAAAAGTGCGCAAAATATAAATTTTAAAAGATTTTTGGTGCTGGTTAATCCCTGCTGATAGATGTTTCGCGGCAGTTTTATCGTCATGAGTAAAATCGGCCGATCGAGCACGTCGAGGATACGGGTCGAGCTGACGATATTATAAGGAGAGATTGGCTTGATAAAATATGGGGATTTATCGGATAATGTTTTCAGCAGCCGCTTCTCATTCGTCGGTAAAACTGGCGAATCTGCGCGAGCGATTTGAACATTGAGCTGAGTCTGCTGAGCTAAATGTTCCAGCTGCCTGCTGTCGAAATATCTCGCGAATACAAGCCATCCTCGATTTGGGCCATTTCCCTTACTGGTCAATATAGGCCGAACAGAGACTAATAAGGGACTTTCGGGATGCAGGATTACTCCGGAAAAATCTGCTTTACCATCAAATGCAGGAGAGTTGGGACCGTCCAGCTTTAGACCGTGCAGCAATAGGGATGGATCCGGAGCGGGCAGGTCCGGAAAACGTTTCAAAGTAAACTGATGAAAGAGCTTCCCATGAATGTCGACATACATAATCAGATCAAGCTTCATGGAAACCACGGAATCGGGGACGAGATTTGATTTGATGTAGGCTTTATTGTGGTCTGCCATGAACTGGTACGTATCGTCCCAGGATGCCCAGTCCACTGATTTATCATGCAGGGAATCATCCAGCTCATTAAATGCCCGTGCGGCACGCTCCGTATTCTTTACTGTCTCCTGATGCTCCAGCTTGATATAACTCTGCATCAGCAGCCGTGAAGATACTCCATAGACTACAGGCATGATTATTAATAAGGTAAGACCTTTGAAGATCAGTATTCGAGTACGCAGTTTCATTTGTGAATAAAAGAGATTCGGTCTGGCTTACGCTGTCCGACAACAATAGGGCTTATCCTAAATTGATAACAGCGGGATTAACAATGTAGACAGTTACCTATTATGGCAAAATACTGACTAAACTTAACTTCTTTCGAACAGCCAGCCATTAGTATTTAAAAGAGTAATACGATTTATAGAGGAAGCAAATGCACCTCATATCGGCTGCGGCTGCCCTCATCCCCAACCCCTTCTCCCAAAAACAGGAGAAGGGGAGAGATTCAACCTCACCCCGGCCCTCTCCCAGATGCTAGTGCCTCGCGGGAGAGGGAGTTAATGCACCTCACCCCGGCCCTCTCCCAGATGCTCGTTCCTCGCGGGAGAGGGAGCAAATGCACCTCACTCCGGCCCTCTCCCAGATGCTCGTTCCTCGCGGGAGAGGGAGTAAATGCTTTTTTGACTCTCCGCTTCCTTTTGCAAACTGCGTTATCGTTTGCATGGGCAGGGCAGGGCGGGGGTGAGGTTAAAAATAATCTAGCTTTACTTTATTGAATAGCTCTTCTGTGTAATAGGAGTCATGGCCCAGCAGGTGAAACTGTCGCTCTCTCGAAATAAGATATGTAATAATAGAGTTAACTAGCGCAATTAGTGGACTATCTTTGCGGATAAGGTGGATGAGGATTTATGCTCTTTTATCGAAAAATCTGGCTTTGCGGAACTGCCTCAATGCTCGCTCTAATTTTTTGCACAGGCTGCTCAAAAAACATGAATGCTCCAGCCAATCCGAGAAGGAACGAACATTCAGGAAAAATAGATACGATTTCGAATGACATAAAAGGTAAATCGATTTTTACTGATATTGCAAAATCTTCCGGCATAAACTATGTATGGAAAACACCCGGGAAAAGACCCCTGAATATCCTGCAAACTATCGGAAATGGAGCCGCATTTCTGGATTACGATGGAGATGGAAATCTGGATATACTGCTGGCAGGGCCAAAGCTGGCACTCTACCAGGGGGATGGAAAAGGCCATTTTAAAGACGTTACCAGCAGTACCGGCCTGGATCGCATTAAAGGAAATTTTCTTGGATGTGCCGTCGGTGATATCGACAATGATGGTTTTGAAGATATCTACCTTACCGCGTTTCGAGGCGGCGCATTGCTCCACAATGAAGCCGGTAAAACTTTCAAAGATATAACGGTGCAGTCTGGAATTAGACCTCAGCCATGGGGAACATCTGCTTCTTTTGCGGATGTCGATAACGATGGCAAGCTGGACCTGTATATAGGAAACTATGTTGTTTTTGGCCCCAATGTTCAGCCGCAGCTATGCAAATATGTAGGAATAGATAGTTCCTGTGGGCCACGATTTTATAAGCCGGAATTCGGAGCGCTCTACAAAAATATTGGCCGATGCAGGTTCGAAGATGCCAGCAGGGCAATGCATGCAAACGGGGTGCTGGATGCTGCTTCAGGCACCGCCGCAAAAGACTCCAATGTGACGGGTAAATGCCTCGGTGTCGCGATTGCCGACATGGATAACAGCGGATGGCAGAGTATTTCGCTCTCGAATGATGAAGTGGCGGGAGATCTTCTCCAAAATGTGCATGGCAAATTTAAGAATATCGGGGCTGCTGCTGGAACGGCTTACGATAACGATGGCAGCGTTCATGGGGGCATGGGGCTGGACTGGGGAGATTTCGATAATGACGGCAAAATCGATCTGGTGGTATCTACTTTCCAGCGTGAAGCCAAGAATATTTATCACAACGATGGGAATGGCACATTCTCCGACAACTCGGCGATACTCGGACTATCGGATGCCAGCAAGCCATTTGTCTCCTTCGGCGTTAAATGGATAGATTATGATAACGATGGATTTCTTGACCTCATTCTGGTGAGCGGGCATGTCCAGGATAACATCAGCGCGATTGAGAAAACCACTCCGTTCAAACAAACAACGCAGCTCTATCATAATGAAAACGGAAAGTCTTTTACCGATAGAAGTTCGGATGGAGGCCCTGCCCTGCAGGTTCCTATTATGGGACGCGGTCTTGCCATTGGAGATTTCGATAACGACGGCCGGCAGGATATTTTGTTAGTAGACAGTGATGGCGCGCCGATGCTGCTGCACAATGAATCTGCAAAAGCCGCACACTGGATCTCCTGCAGATTGATAGGCATTCGAAGTAATCGAGATGGAATCGGGGCAAAGGTCACTGCAGAAGTGCATGGCGTGAATATCTATCGTTACTGCCATACGGATGGCTCTTACATGTCGGCTTCCGACAGGCGCGTTCATTTTGGAATTGGAAATGAGACGAAAGCTACCTTAACAGTGCACTGGCCGTCTGGCAAAATCGATATTCATAAGGATGTGCCCGCGGATCAGATCATCACGCTGAAGGAAACGGAATGAACACTATTGGCAGGCTGGTCTTCGATATGGCGACGCCGAATGCTGTCTATCATGCGGCATTCGTATCAGGCCAGGCGCGACCGTCCACGCCCATGCATACCCACGATTTTTACGAAGTGTTTTATGTGCTGGACGGTGCCGCGACACATATTCTGAATGACCGCAGATATCGTTTGCGCGCAGGGGACCTTGTTTTCATCTATCCGGAAGATCGACATGCCATTATTGGAAAGACATTTCAGCTTATTAATGTCGCTTTCCCTGCAGCAGCCTGGGAGTGTTTTTGCATGCTGGCAGGATTGGAAGAGACAGGCTTGTTTAATGCCTCTGAGCAGCCTCCGCCCATTTTGAGCGTCTCCAGCGAAAATCGGCAGAAATGCGCCGCTCTTTTTGGAAGGATGCTGAGCGCAAATCTTACTCCACGCGCCCGGAATGCAGACCAGCTCGAAATTTGTAAGTTCTGGATGGAGCTGATCGAGTATCTGCTTCCCAGCGCAGAAGCTGCGACGGATAAGATCGAGCAGTTTCCAGTATGGCTTTCGCATGCCTGCAGGGCCATGCAGGAAGAAGAGAATCTGAGAGCCGGACTGACCAGATTTGTGGAAGTAAGCGGTGTCAGTCAGGCGCACCTATCCCGAACACTCAAAGCCTATTGCGGCCAAACCCCAACCGAATTTCTGAATGAAGAGCGCATACGCCGGGCAGCGATGCTGCTTGCATCCACCCCTATGGAAATCACCGATGTCGCCCTCGATTGCGGTTTCAACAACCTCTCGAATTTCTACCACCTTTTCCGAAGCAAGTTCAAAAATTCTCCCCGAGCCTGGCGGCAAAAATCCCAATGTATTGTGATGCCGCTTCGGTAAATCTAACTATTTTTACCACCATCTGCATTAAAAAATATTTTTGTCCACATTGATTTGATAATTTATGCGCTATAATCTACTTAATATATCAATTATGTAATGAATAGGAATTCTGAGTGCATCATTCGCTCTGCTTACTAAAAACTGGAGGATAGTACGTGTATATTAAAATAGGATGTGCTGCTCTTGCTGCGCTCTCACTTTTGAGCTTTAAGACGGAGAGAATAGCCGCTCAAAATTTAGAAATCACCGGTGCCGCTGCCATCAATTCGCTGGCATCGCCGGAAGCAATCGCTCCTAAAAAATCGGTCAAAGCTGCCAAACCAAAAATAACAACTTATGGAATTTATCGCTTCCGAGTAGAAGATTGGAACTGGTATCCGACACCAAAAGCGAACGGAGCATATACATTCGAGACCTCTGTACTGAAATATGGCGTCATCAGTTCCACCCGATTAAACGACCTCAGTATCGAATTCGAACAGCCATCTATTATTTCAGTTCCTCATAATGCCTCTGGCTCAGGTTCGATAGGCAGTCTGGGATATGGCGCCAGTTACTTTACTGCCAACCATAACCAGAGCGCGAGCTTCTTTATCAAACAGGCCTATGTGCGCTATAAAATGCTGGGGAACAGACCCGATTCAACTCTGCAGATCGGGCGATTTACTTTTTCTGATGGCGGTGAAACAACCCCTGCCGATCCCACTATCGCCTATCTCAAGCAGACCCGTATTAATGACAGGCTGATCTCAGAGGCTTTTTATTCTAACCTGGGGCGCAGCTTCGATGGATTCCGATATTCCAGCGATACCCGGCTTCGAAATATCACTATTCTTGGAGCAACACCAACTCGCGGCGCCTACGACCTCAATGGCTGGGACAGCCTTTCCAACATCCAGGTAGGATATATCGCCTCGACTTTTACGCAAACCAGCAAACACGATGCTTCCGAAGGCAGAATTTTCAGCATCTACTATGGAGATGAACGGCAAAAAGACATAAAGCTGGATAATCGCTCCACTCCTGCCCGCACTGCAGATACAAAAGGAATTCATCTCGGCGCATTTGGCGGCAACTATGTCCGATCCTTTGAGGCTGGCCCCGGGCGATTCGATGGCCTCTTATGGGGAGTAGGTGAGATCGGCTCCTGGGGGCATCTCACCAATGCAGCGTATGCGTACGATGGAGAGCTTGGCTATCAGTTCACGCACTCCTCATGGAAACCCTGGATTCGCGCCGGCTACTCTTTCTACAGCGGAGATGGCAATGCCAGTGATTCCATGCATGGTACCTATATACCGATCCTCACCACAGCGCTGAAATATGCTCCGTTTCCTTTCTACACGCAGGTTAACCTGAAAGACCTTTTTGGACAGTTGATTATCAAACCCGTACGGAAATTGAGTTTGAAGGGAGAAGTCCACAGTCTAAAACTGGCTAATTCGCACGATCTCTGGTATACGGGAAGCGGCGCTTTCGAGCAGCAAAATTTTGGCTATTCCGGAAGGACCAGTGGCGGACATGTGAATTTGGGGACAATGTACGATATCACCGCCGATTATAATATAAATCGCAGCCTTACATTAAGTCTGTTTTTTGGATATTCCAATGGGGGCGATGTGCAGGCGGCAACGTTCACAGGCAACGAGGCGAACTACTCCTACGTGCAGGCATTGTATAAATTTTAAAACTATCAAACTCCCACCCCTCACTTCGGGAGATGGGTGGGAGTTTGCAATACGAAAGGCCCCTCTATTTCAATAGGTCGCCAGTACCGCCCCATTCAGTCTGTCTCGATCGACCTCGTCTTCCTTTGCTTTGGGAATGGTCACGGTATCAGGATCTCCATCACTGACATAGCGCAGATATGGAAAGCCTTTCAGCTTATCCAGCCAGGCTGTTATCCCGTCTTCATCCTCAGTTGCCTCAATCCGCGGCACAAACATCGGCTTGAACCTCTTCGAAACGGGCGAACGCGCAGGGTTACCTCCTGCCAGCAGAACAGCCCGGTTTTTGTAACTCATTCCATCAAATTCTCCTTCAGGAAGCAGTGCGCGGTTGTGCGGCATCACACCGTAGGGAAGCGCCAGAGTATCGACCTGGGCCTGAGGTACGATA
Source organism: Chthonomonadales bacterium (assembly GCA_038203935.1). Classification (GTDB taxonomy): domain Bacteria; phylum Armatimonadota; class Chthonomonadetes; order Chthonomonadales; family Chthonomonadaceae; genus JANXSG01. The sequence continues at coordinate 4,421 of JBBRDM010000036.1, read as the reverse complement.
TGCTGAAGAATAGCGGAACACGTAGCCAGCTCCTGCCGAACGCGTTCATCCGTTACTTTGCTGAGTATCGGATGTTTTACCGTATGGTTCCCAATTTCACATCCCATGGCTGTGAGCGCCAGGATTTTCTGCATTTTATATTTCGGCTGGTCGAATCCGCGCCAGGGAAGTATATAAAAACAGGCACGTAAAGGGAAATCTGGATGTTTGATCTGGAAATCCTGCAGGATTCCAACGGCGCAGTCCGGGTCGGTCGAACCATCTTTCAGATAACAGAACTGGCTTTTGCGTGCATCATCGAAAGTGAGCACAACAGGCGTGGTTCCGAGCGGGACTGAAATGCGATTGTTCAGAAAGTCGTGGATAGAAATAGGGCGATAACCCTCCTCATACAACCGCTGGAGGTCATGGCGAAAGAAATCCGGACTGCGGCTCATTTTGTTGTGATGGTTATCGATAGAGTGGTATTCCAAAATCGGTATACTGCCAAGCTCGTTAACGTGAGCGGCAAACAGTTCTGCAGCTGTTGGTCGAACGAAGTGTGGAGGTTTAGGAGGATGTTTCCTATGTGCAGGGTGCCGGGCCAGTGCGAAATACAGCCCATACATGGCAAGAATAAACAGGCTTCCGATACTGAGGGTCGTTCCCACGACCCGACTTGAATTCATTTTCTGCTCCATTCTGTGATTGACAGCCGATAACGCAGCCGCAGCAGTCTGTAACGACCAGACATCGCCAGGCTTTTGCAGGAGTCGTGGCTGCAGACGAAGGCTTTCGGAGAAGCTTTTCAGAAACTCCTAAATTAAATTACATCGAACATGGGAGAACCGCCACAGTATAGCAATTCTGCTCTTTATTGTCAATATCCATTGATTTATGCAGTGGAAGCGTACTATTTTTGGTCTCAACTAATCAAATCAGGCACCTGTAATCGAGTGCCCGGCGATGCGCGTGTGGTTGCGGAAAATTGGGGGAACATTGTGATGGAGGTTTAACGCTCCTTGATTCGCTCGTCTGCTCAGGGCGGAGGAGCAGCGGTAAAGACGAAACTGAGTATTTCCTTCAAGCGATATAGTTTAGAATTACTTCGATTGGTAGGAATCAGCCAGTACATCACAGAATAGGTGAAAATACCGAAATGCAGCCGCTGATGCAAGCAGTTAGCAAGTAAAATGCGCATAAAGGAGTATTTTCGATGAAGATAGGTATCTATAGCGTCACTTATCGTGGAATTTGGTATGCTGGAGAAGCACTGGATCTTTTCTCGCTCATGCACCTTGCGAAAAAGCAGGGTTGGGAGGGAATCGAATTCGATGCAGAGCGTCCCCATGCTGCCCCGATGGACCTCTCTGCCGATGATCGCAAACGCCTCCGCGATCTTTCTGCTGAGCTGGAACTGCCGATATCTGCGGTTTCGCCAAATTGTGATCTCTCCAGTCCTGTGCCCGTCCAGCGAGAAACTATGATCAGTTATGTACGTGACTGCATTCGGTTGGCATACGATGTCGGGGCGCCGATCTGTAAGATTTTTGCTGCCTGGCGGGGCATTACGCTGCATAACGGCATCGCGACTTATGCTGAGACATATGGATACGATCAGTACGGCTTCTGGAAAGGCGATCGCCGAGGATTTGTGGTAGACGCACTGCGCGAACTCACGAAGATGGCAGAGGAATATGGGATCATTCTGGCGCTGCAAAACCACGGGCCGGACATCGTGAATAGCTATACCGACGTGCTGACATTGATCGAGGAAGTTCCCTCGCCGATGTTCAAGGCATGTATGGATATCAACATCGAACCGGAAGCCGAATCCGAGGAGCGAGCCCGCGAGATTGTTCGTGCGACCGGAAAGCTGCAGGTCCACTCACACTGCAATGCGGAGTTCCAGCGCAGCCGGGATGGCAGTGTGGAACTGGTTGCGGGAGGCTATTTCGATGAACGGTTTTGGGATCGGCGAGTGGCCTATCCGGCTTATATCGATGCGCTGGTGGCATCCGGTTTCGAGGGGTATATAGACTGGGAGTTCTGCCATCCTGCAATTGAGAACGGCAAACCCGCTGGTATCGACTATATCCACCGTCAGACTGTGCTGGCCCTGGAGTATCTGAAGGATCTTCGTGTGAAAGCAGAGGCCAAAGTCTAAATATTTAATCTGCATTGGGTTAGCGCAGGCGCACCAGTCCAGTAATATTCCATATAATTGCCGGGGCAGTATTAACGTCCAATCATCTCCAGCCTTGCAGCACATTTTCAGGAGCAGAATAAGCAGACGGATCACGTAAATAATTTGACTGGTTCCAGGGCGGTTATGGAAATATCGCAGCCAGCCAGTACATTACTATTTGCATTCTATGCTCGAATCCACTGTATTCAGGCTGGTGGTCAATTTCTCATCGGAATAAGTTGTTATTAAACTATCCGTTATAGGACGGTTTTTCTCATCCACGAAAAGTAGATTCAACTGGGATGAGATCTTGATTCCGTAAAGTTGTGCTTCTGGCCCGGAAGACGTATGCAGGACAACGGTCTGTTCAGGCGCACGGTGCCAATGCAGGCTGAGGGAGCTATCTATGCCATGAGCGCCGTACGGGCCGAGTGAAAGCTGGCTAAACTCTTCACAAGAGCCTTGTTTCGTTCGAGCTATCGGGGGCCAACCAGTGATAATCTTATATGTCTGCTTTGCAATGTCGATATGCACCGACACCTGTTTGAGAATCACGCAGCCTATCGCCGCAAATACCAAACCGAAAGCAGAGGGTACCAGATCCCAGGCGGAGTGGGTTTTCTCCAGATTTGCATAATACATGCAAATACCATAGAATAATCCTATGATGATAAACATCAGGCCAATTAAATTCGCGCCATGATCATTGCGTTTTAATATAATGAATTGTGAGTCACAGCGCACCAATTTAGCAGCGGGTGGTCTCGCTCTTCCACTTCCGTTCGATCCGCCGTCTCCGCCTCCATGGCCGCCTCCGTGTCCCCCATCCATGGTGTAAATTCTCCTTCAATCTGTTTCACCAAAACTGCGATGCCTAGGTTAAAATTGGCATTTAAGTAAATCAAATATCCGGAGGTTGAAAACCCCCGGCTGGAAAAATATCCGGAGGTTGAAAACCCCCGTCTGGAAAAAATTTGTGCCCTCATTCCCCCTGCCCCCCTTCTCCCAAAAACAGGAGAAGGGGGAAATTAAACCTTACCCCGGTCCTCTCCCAGATGCTCGTTCCTTGCGGGAGAGGGAGTGGATTCACCCTGCCAGAACTCTCTTCCAAAAACAGGAGAAGGGGGAAATTTCATTTAAGAATCTCAGCCCATGCAGGGAGCTTGCGACTGGAGATGGGCTTTGCAATTCCAGACCGGTACTTTAGTGCCGCGTCTTTTTAACCCGGAGTGTAAACGTCTGGAAATAACGGTCATCTTTCAGATGGAATGATCGAGCTCCAAGTCTCCCATTCGGTTCTTTCATGACCCGGAAACATGTTGGGCAAAATTCCATATCCTTATGTTTAACCGCGAAGAAACGCATGTAAGCCATTTGCAAAACTTTGCTTGATATTTTTACCAGCTTAAACATCAAATCTCAACTATCACTATTGAAATTCTGGTTCACCAATGAAACGAATGATTCCTTCGAGTGAATGCGGCTGCGCTGATGTTTTGTTGTTTGCAGCAGCGAAATTAGCAAGACATTATGATCCGTTGTTTTCCATGAAATGATACAGGTTAAAGGTGACTGATCAATTAACAAAAAAGGCCTGTAAAAACTGGTAATTTTACCTGTAGTGGCACGATTCTTGCACCTGTTTCTAACCGGGCAAAAGTTGGCCGCCCGTTGTTTTAAACGGGATTCAATGTACTATCTGGATTGAACACCCCGATGTTAATTTCCAGAATTTTATTCCTAAGGAGAATGTTATGTCGAGCTTCATGGTTTCTTCGAAGTGCGGATCTCTTTCATCTGCTGGACTGCTATGCCTTGCTGTTTCTTTAATGCTGCCTTCGACGGCGCACGCACAGTTCGTATCCACCTCACCATATCCATTTCAGGGCAGCGTGGTAACGCTTCAAGCTGCCACAGCCACTCCTTATCCACCGTTGGGTTTCGGGAAGACATTCACTCTCACGAATATTACCGAATCGAACAACTCTATAGTTGGCGGGAACGATATTATAGACTACACAGCGGTCTTAAATGCTACTTTTTACACTACTCCAGCGCTCACGACCGTATCTGCGCAAGTAACACTGAACGGAACATTCGAGGCAGTGCTATTTGGACGAACCAATCCATTCAGCACGGGTACATTTGACTATCAGATAACCTCCATAGATTTCTCCGGCACGATTCAGGGACATACCTTGCTGGCAGAACTCAATTCAAGCTTCACTTCGGAAGGCACTACTACTATCGATGC
>JBBRDM010000035.1:0-35494 GCA_038203935.1 Chthonomonadales bacterium | reverse complement strand
CCATCTCTTTTACACTCCAATCGAGAATAGCGGTACATAGGGCGCCGCTCTGGCTGATAAAAGCGACACTGCCAGGCAGCGCCATTTTACTCGCAAAGGTGGCGTTCAGGCCGGAGATCGGGCTCATTACCCCAAGGCAGTTCGGCCCGATGAGCCTCATATTCCCTTTTGTAGCCGTGTCAAGAATCCTGCGTTCAAGTTCGATCCCTGAACTGCCCGCTTCCTTAAATCCAGCAGATATTATTACTGCAGATTTGATGCCGCACTGTATGCACTCCTCAATAATTCCTGGTACGCTCGGAGCGGCAGTCGCAATTACGGCGAGATCCACTTTATCTGGAACATTAGCGATACTCGAGTACGCTTTGATTCCAAGAACACTGCTTCGTTTGGGATTGACGGGGTAAACAACACCGCCAAATGGGCTGCTAATCAGATTCCACAGCAGTGATCTTCCAACGCTGCCTGGTGTTTCACTAGCTCCAATAACAGCGACGCTCGCCGGAGAAAAGAAGTTGTTCAAGTTCTCAAAAGGGTTGTTCAATAGATGATGTGATGGATCAATATTAGTAGAATCGGCTTGTGGCATGCGTTACAGCTCCTGAGAGGTAAACATAATCCGCCATAGTGCGGATGAAAGTGAGAAATGTTTGTAGTTATAATAGAATTAGGAAGTGGAATCCATTACTCTTCCTAAATAATGGCATTTTATGCGAGGAATGAGTATAATCTTTACATGAATAACGGAGATATTTTGGTTTATCATGAGGGTAAAGAAAGGAAGTTAATCATGTTTGGTAATATCCTTGTCTGTATCGATGGGTCTGAAAATTCTGAGAAAGCTGCGCAGGCGGCCTGTGAGCTGGCTGCAAAATATGGATCAAAAATTACCTTGATCGATGTCTTTACACCGGTGCCTACCTACTCTTCACATATCGCAGCGGTGGAGATGTCACCTGCTTATGAAGAGTTTGACCCGAACATCGAAGAGAAAATGCATAGATCTGCAGAATTTAAAAGCGGCAAGATCTTTGCTGATGCGGGATTAAAATATGAGACCCGGCGCGAGCTTGGCCATCCAGTTGATAAAATTGTCGACGCTGCGAAGGAGATCAACGCAGATCTGATTGTGTTAGGTTCCCGAGGAATGGGCGGCTTTCAGCGATTTTTACTGGGCAGCGTATCGGACGGCGTGCTGCACCATGCACACTGCCCTGTGCTGATAGTACGGTGAGATGGTCCACGGTTTTCAGGGAATATGCCTTTGCAGCTTTTGTTGCGGCAGGCATTGCCTTAGGAGTTTGTGTCTATTTCGTATCTCAGTCAGCAGCCAATCTCATTTTTGCTGCTGTGGCTATTGGATGCGGAATGCCGATAGTCCTGAGTACTTTTCGTAACATGCTGCGAGGACAGTTCGTGGTAGATACCGTTGCTGCGATGGCAATTATAGGATCTATCGCACTTGGGGAGTATCTAGCAGGCGCTTTAGTTGTTTTGATGCAGTCTGGCGGAGAAGCGATTGAGGACTATGGCCTCCGGCAGGCGAATAAGAGCCTCGATAATCTGCTTCGCAGAGCTCCAAGCAAGGCACATCGAAAACGAGATGGTGAATTTGAAGATGTGGCAGCCTCCTCTCTGCATATCGGTGATTCAATTCTTATCCGGCCGGGCGATATTATAGCGGCGGATGGAACTGTGATTGAAGGCCAGGGTGGTGTGGATGAATCTGCATTGACAGGCGAACCTGTTCCTCTGACCAAGCTTCCTGGAGACAAAGTGTTCAGCGGAACGATTAATCTCTCGGGAAGCTTTCTGGTGCGAACCACCAGTACCGCAGCTGAGAGTAAATATGAGCTGATTGTTAAAATGGTACAAGCGGCACAGGGCAATCGTGCGCCTATTAATCGCCTGGCAAACCAGTACACTCCGTTTTTTACAGTCCTAACCATCTTAATGACTGTACTCACAGCCATCGTTGCAAAAGACTACCATCGCGCATTGGCGGTACTGGTGGTAGCCACTCCCTGCCCCCTGATAATCGCTACTCCACTTGCGGTTATCTCAGCAATCAATCGTGCCGCTTTCCTGAATATTATTGTCAAAAGCGGGGCTGCAATTGAACAGGCAGGCACCGTGAAAACCGTGGTATTTGATAAAACAGGTACTCTCACTAGCGGTCAGCCCACACTTGCAAGTCTGACGATATTTCCAGATCAGAAGCTCAAGTATCCCGATAGGGATGTTCTGCTCCAAAACGTTTCCTGTGTGGAGCTTCTTTCGGTGCATGTTCTGGCAGACGCGGTGCTGAAATCAGCACGAAGTAAAAATCTTGTGACGACCGCAGCTTCGGAAGTGCACGAGCTGCCCGGCTCCGGAGTGAGCGGCGTTGTCAATGGAAGACGGATAGCGATCGGATCAGGAACATTTCTGCGCTCACTTGAGATTCCAATTCCTGAAGAAGCAAACTTGGAACGAGCTTCTCTCAGTGAGCAGGGTAAAACAGTTGCTTTTTTCGCGGTAGATCAAGATTTAGTAGGAATGCTGATCTTTGAAGATAGAATCCGGCCTGAATCCAGAAAGCTAATGGATCGACTCAAACGGCTGGGTTTGAGTGTGCCCGTTATGCTGACTGGAGATTCAGCTGAGACAGCAGAATCTGTGGCCTCTCAAATCGGTATTACCGAAGTGCGGTCCCGTTTGAAGCCGGAAGATAAACTCAAGGCGATGAACACTTTTGCATTACAAGGGTCTGTTATGATGGTGGGGGATGGCATCAACGATGCGCCTGCGCTGGCAGCAGCGGATGTGGGAGTCGCGATGGGAGGTTATGGCGCTGGAATTGCTACGGACGCAGCGGACATTGTTATCACCGTAGAAAATGTCGAACGAGTTGCGGATATAATAGAAATTGGGCGTCGAATGCTGAAAGTGGCCAAGCAGGGGATATTTTTTGGAATCGGGGCGAGCTTGTTACTTATGACACTGGCTGGCCTGGGATATATTCGGCCTGCTCCGGGAGCATTACTGCAGGAAGGTCTCGACCTCATCACCATCCTTAACGCCCTTAGAGCCCGGTAAGAGTATTCCCAGAAATATTTTTCGGAAGGAGATTATGATGTTTGATCACATACTGCTATGCACGGATGGATCCGAGAATGCACTGCGCGCCGCGGCAGCAGCCATCGATATCGCACAGAAATTTCATTCGCACATAACTCTCATTTCTGTGTTCAATCCAGCGCCAGCTCTAGCTATTCCGGTTACTGGAGGGCCAGGGCTGGTTCCTTATGTGGATGCCGGAGTTATACAGGAAATTTGTGATGAGTTTCATATGGCAACTGAAAAAGCGGCCGTCGAACTGCTTAATAATAGCAATCTTAAATACCAGACAAAACAAGGATTTGGGCACCCTGTTGATGAGATAGTCAGCGCCGCGGAAGCACAGGACGTGAATCTCATCGTATTGGGCAGCAGGGGAATGGGTGATTTCAAAAGATTTTTGATTGGCAGCATCTCTGACGGCGTTTTGCATCATGCGCACTGCCCGGTTTTGATCATCCGTTAGTTCTACGCCTTGAACGACCTGTCTGGGAAGCCTGCGGCCAACCGTCCTGAAGACGGGCATTCCGTCTGGAAGACGGCCGCTTTTTCCAGACGGGGGTTTTCAACCTCCGGATCGTTTCTTTTCCAGACGGTGGTTTTCAACCTCAGGTTAATGCTTTTATCGATTCGTTGGGATTCAAAATCCGTACATGAGGTGCTGCTATTCACAGCCAAATTGATCAGGATACAAAAATACCTTTTTGGAATATATCCCCGGATCTGCTTATGGAAAAGCTTGCCACGGCATCCACTGGGCTGAGCCGAGATGAATCGACTAAACGACTCTCGACGTCTAGATCGAGCAGGCTGACCGGACGTAAAAAAAATTCTGATGTTGTTCTCTTCCTTTCCCAGTTCAAAAGTCCCATTATTCTGATTCTGCTTTTTGCAGCTTCCATTTCTCTCTCGCTAGGTGCGCATACCGACGCTGGAATTATTCTAACAATCGTGATAATCAGCGGTATGCTCGGATATAAACAGGAACGGGGAGCGGCCAACGCAGTCGAGAGCTTGCTTGCTCTGGTGCAGATCAAAGCGACGGTTCGCAGAGGGGGAATAGAAGTCGATATTCCGGCAGACGAAGTGGTTGCCGGAGATGTGGTACTGCTGAACGCAGGAGATGTAATTCCCTGCGACTGCCTCCTGGTGGAATCCAAAAATCTCTATATCAATGAGGCCTCGTTGACCGGTGAAACATTTCCCGTGGAAAAGATTGTGGGAGTACTTCCACTGGAGACTCCGCTCAATAAGCGAACGAACAGCCTGTTTATGGGTTCAAATGTATCTAACGGCTCCGGGACAGCGATCGCAGTGCAGATTGGTACGGATACAGAATTTGGAGACGTCTCTTCAAAACTAAAATTACGGCCGCCCGAAACAGATTTCGAACGTGGAATCAGGCAGTTCGGCTATTTTCTGATGGAAGTTACACTGCTCCTGGTCATCTCTAACTTTGCTATCAACGTCTATCTTCATAAGCCGGTGCTCGATTCTTTCCTCTTTGCAGTTGCTCTTGCTGTCGGTCTGACTCCTCAGCTCCTGCCCGCTATTATCAACGTCAATCTTTCGCATGGCGCCAAATGCATGGCCGATGAAAAAGTGATCGTGAAGCGGCTGGTCTCCATCGAAAATTTCGGCAGCATGAATATTCTCTGCACCGATAAAACGGGAACGATCACCGAAGGAATTGTTCAGGTGCAGTCTGCATTCGATGCTTTTGGAAAGGATTCACAAAAGGTAAATCTCTATGCCTATCTCAATGCCAGCATGCAGTCCGGATATACAAACCCGCTGGATGATGCCATAAAGAAGTACAGGCAGTTCGATGTATCGAACTATCGTAAACTCGACGAAGAGCCCTACGATTTTGTGCGAAAGCGACTGAGCATTCTGGTAGAGGCTGACGACACAAAAATTATCATCACGAAAGGCGCGCTGAAAAATATACTCGAGGTATGCTCTTTTGTCGATATCGGAGCAGGCAAAACTGATGAAATTTCGCCGCATTTAACAACGATACAATCTTTATATGAACAGTTCAGCAGTGATGGACTGCGCACTTTGGGATTAGCCTGCAAAACCGATATCAGTTCCTTGACTTTGAAAAAAGAGCAGGAAACCGGCATGGTATTTATGGGTTTTCTAGTTCTGAACGATCCGCTCAAACCTGGAATTCACGAAACGGTCAGCAGGCTCAAAGATCTTGGCATTACACTGAAGATTATCACAGGCGATAATGCTCTCGTGGCGGCCAGTACGAGTAAGCAGGCCGGATTTCTTCAGACAAGACTGCTCACCGGGGATGAAATTCTCCATATGTCTGAGGCAGCGCTAGTACAGCGAGCGCCGGATATCTCGATATTTGCTGAGGTCGATCCGAATCAAAAAGAGCGCATCATTCGGGCGCTTCGTAAATCCGGCAATGTGGTGGGATATATCGGCGACGGCATTAACGATGCTCCTGCCCTGCATGCGGCTGATATAGGACTATCTGTAGCAGAAGGAGTGGATGTCACCAAAGAAGCAGCCGATATCGTATTGCTTGAAAAGGATTTGGCGGTTTTGGAGAGGGGAGTCAAAGTTGGGCGGGCTTCTTTCGCCAATACTCTGAAGTACGTTTACATGGCGACCAGCGCCAATTTTGGGAACATGTTCAGTATGGCGGGAGCATCTCTCTTTCTGCCATTCTTGCCTCTGCTTCCCAAACAAATTCTATTTGCCAATATGCTCACCGATTTCCCGGAGATAACCATAGCAAGTGATAGTGTCGACCCTGAACTTGTGGACAGACCACACCGCTGGAATATTCAGTTTATTCGCCGATTTATGATTGTGTTCGGCCTGGTCAGCACGATTTTCGACACGCTTACTTTTGGAGTTCTCCTTCTTCTTCTGCATGCCAACGAGGCGCAGTTCCGAACAGGCTGGTTTGTAGAATCGGTAGTCACCGCATCTGTTGTGGTACTCGTCATTCGAACACGAAAACCATTCTGGAAAAGTACTCCCAGCAAGTGGCTCCTCACAGCCACTATTGCGGTGGTACTGGGCACACTAGTCTTGCCTTATACGCCCGTTGCAGCACTTTTTGGTTTGGCGCGATTGCCGCTATTATTTTTATTAATGGTTTTGATAATAACCATTACCTATATCGCTGTCGCTGAAATTGCAAAATTCCAGTTTTATAAACATACGACGTGAAACCGGACATCTGATAATCCGTCTAAAGGTGGATGCAATAAGAATTTTTATAATCTAGAATAATTGTAGAAGCAGCTTACAAGATATACATGATGAGATCATTTACATAGATCGGTTCGAAATTATGAAATGGAGGACTGTTATGGATTTCCAAGAAACTTATGACACTGCTTTCGGTATTGTATTCCACCCTGGTATGATCGTCCCTCCGGGAGTATATAGATTGATGGGGACACAGCGTGAGATCAAACTGGAAAAAGAAGACTATCTTCCGGCAAGCTTGAACGGCGAAGTGGCGTGCTATGTGCGGGTTAACCATCTTTGGGGGAAAGAAACTCCAAGAATAGGGAAGCTAGCATAGCAGTTTGAAATCTCTCTTCGCTTCTCAACTTTAAGAGGAGTCGGGCATCGTCTCATGGAATGTTAGGTTTCAGCAGAATGCAATGCAGCTGCGGAACAAAATATTTATCACTTACTACCTGAAAGGTAATTTTCATGAGACGTTCCTCGATCGCCCTGGCTGCTGTGCCGATGATTCTGCTTGCATCCTGCGGTAAACCTGCAAGCACCCCCACTCCAGTTTCCGTTCCTGCCACCTCCCCAGCAGCTTCGACAGACAGCGCCAAGTCCCAGATTAAAATAGGATATATACTCCACGGGCTCAACGATTTTACTCAGGTTATCAAACGTGGCGCAGAAGATGCCGGCAAAGCGCTGGGAGTGGATGTGGAGGTTGTGGGGCCGTCCAGCTTTGAAGCCACGGAAGCAATCGGCATGTTTGAAGGAATGATTCAGAAAAAGAAGGATGGATTGATTGTAGTCCCGATGCCGGGTGAGGTGTGGGTTAAGCCGATCAAAGAAGCGGCAGATCAGGGAATACCTGTTGCTACGGCAAATATGATCAGCGCCGGTTCCGCATCGAAAGCATGGTTCGGACAGGACGAGTATCAGAGCGGAGTGATCCTGGCTGGAGAGATGCGAAAATTGCTGGAGGCTGGCGGCGTAACGAAAGGTATCATCCTGGCGGGCATATGCAAACCGGGCGTCGCAGTACTGGAGGAACGCTACAAAGGATTTAAAAAAGGACTCGAAGGAAGTGCGTTCACTGTGACAGATCCGAAAGATGTGGGCACAGAGAATACCGCGAATTATGCAGCATGGGAAAATCAGGCGACAGCGAATCCGAATATTGTGGGAGCTGCCGGGCTCTGTTCGATGGATATTCCGAATTTGGCAAAGCTGAAGCGGCACTCCGGTGCCAAATGGATAATTGGCGGCTACGATCTTAATCCAGAAACGATCGAATCCATTAAGTCTGGAACTACTCAGATCAGCCTTGGCCAGCACCCATACCTGCAGGGATATCTCCCAGTGCTTGCACTTGTGCAGCATTTAAGAGATAAGACACCGATGCCGGAGGGCTGGATAAATGTGGGGACGGAGATTGTGACTAAAGCGAATGTGGATGGAATTGGGCCTCGTGAAAACGACCACACTTTAGAGACGAAATGGTATGCGGACTACATTGCCAAGAATTTCAGCGACCTGAGTAAAATGGCAAAGCCGCTGCCGCCTACCCATTAGTAAATTTAACCTCACCCAAACCACAATTGCCCTCACCTCAACCCCTTCTCCCAAAAACAGGAGAATTCCTTTTGCCCTCATCCCCAACCCCTTCTCCCGAAAACAGGAGAAGGGGGAGATATACCTCACCCCAACTCCTCTCCTGCCCGCTCGTTCCTCGCTAGGAGAGGGGCGAATGCCTGCCGATTCCCTCGGCAGACGACGGAGCATCTGCCCTACAGATTCACATTGCAGACGAAGGAGCGTCTGCCCTACGGATTCGCTCCTTCGTCGGTAAAAGAGGGCGAATGCGTGATTAAATGTGCTTCTATTTGTGCCCGAGTTGAGTCTTCACTGAAAGAAGTATGAGAGTGAAAAAGGGAGCAGGGAGCAGTTTATGGCCAGAACGCATACGTCGGTATGTTGAATAATATCCCGATCAGCATCCATAGACTGCCCAGAACACACTCGCCAAGAATTACCCCGAGGAAAAACGGCAGCGCATCTCGATAAGCCTTCAACCCACCATACCGAAGAAGCACGCTCTTGATAATCCAGGCGATGAGAAGCGGCAGCCAGAGCAGACTCATCGACCAGGAACCTGAGACGGCGTAGCCCACAGGATGAAATGGAAACCAGCCGATACGCATACGCATCGAGTTTAATATCAGAGTGATCGCGAATCCGATGATGATAGCGCCTTTAACATTGAACTGCTGCTGGGGCGAAGTGGGAGTTTTTAACCATCCGTGCATTCTGTCCCATGGTTCTGTGCCGAAAATCAACTGTACGTTCGGGGGAGCGATCTTGCCGGCAGCGCCCAGCCGATAGCTCTGATCGAGATCTGCCCAGAAAGCGCTGATTGCTCCAAAAGCAATAGCCAGCAGCATGGCAAAGAAAAGTGGACGATATTTCGCATTCACCCTCTCCGCCATTTTGAAGCCTTCCAGCTGCACAGGCATTGGGTGCGAACGGTAAGCGCGATTAAAGCCATTGAACATCGAAAACATCGCCAGGTCGGGGCTGGAGATGTGATCGGAACGTTGAATCGAAGTGAGGATACTATCTGGCCCGCTGTGATGCATATCGTGTGCCGGCGGACCGAGCTCTGCGCGCATACGGGTGATCGCAATCGCAAGCGTAAAATAGATGACAAAGAACGAAATGATCATCAGCGGGGACATGCCCGCCAGCTTACAAAAAATAAAGATACAGATTGATCCTATCGCCACCCCTAAAACTGCAATTCTATAAGGCAGGGCTTCATGGGTATCATTTAAGTCGAGCGAGAGATTGCGCATACCTTCCCATATTTTGATGAAGTGTTTACGGCTGATCCAGAGGGCGAACAGCGCGAGCCCAATATAAGCCCCGAAGGACTGTTCTTCTACGTAAGGGAATCCAGGCACATCGCCATATCCGCTGGCTGATCCGAAGACTCGCTCCAGCCGCCACACCCAGGCGAAAAACCAGGCTGAGAAAAGCAGATCTGTGGGAAGCAGCATCCCCAGAGCAATGCCGAAGGGATAGACTGCAACGGGAGTCCATCCGATTGCGTTCCAGGGCCGTGCAGGCAGGTAGGTACTTAAATCCATTCCAGCGCCAGCCATTTTGAGGGGAAGCATGGGAATGGAAGGATAGAGATACGCCAGGCCATTCCAGATTTCCAAAACTGCTGCCAGAGCGGCGCCGCCCCAGAATAGCTTCGTCTTGAAAAGCTGTGTCTTTGGGTTCACCATCTCCACCGGCAGCATTACCAGAGGATAAGAAAGTTTCTCGCTTTCGGTCCACTGTCGGCGCAGAAGCGTGTTGAGACACAGCATCACAAACCCTAGCAGAGTCAGAAAGCCACTCCAGCAGAGCACAGGGGTAAGCCATGCATGCATATTATTCGATGAGTAGAGGCTACCCGTTCCGGTATAAAACTCTCGAAGCGCCTGCGGATTGGAGACGATGAGCCATTTTGGGAGATAGGGGAGTATGTCTGAAGCCCAGGCATTTTCCGGCCTTGCGAAATAGGTGACGTGGGAGAGCATGGGCGTCAGCACTTCAATCATATCATGCCCTGCTATAGCGGAGGAGAGGGCAAGCATAATATAGACGGTCAGCATCTCACCCGGGCTGTATAAAAATTTGGGTGCAATTCGTTTTAGCAGTCCGTTTAAAAGGATGAGTACTGCCAGAATGAAAACGACATTGAAAAACAGAGATATAGTGGTAGGGTGGCCGGAGTAGCGGATTGCTTCCATCTTGATGACCCAATATGCGTTCAGTGGGATCAGCAGGAGGGCCGTACATACTGCTTTCGGGGTTACCATGTTTTGATAACTGGGAGATGGTGAAGAAGCCTGTTCTTTAGGAACCACATCTTCAATGAAAGATTTAACAGAGGATTTCAAATGCAGAGACCTCGTCTCAATAGGCTCGACGGCGAAGCCTATATTTAGTTTTAATTATCCAAGATTCCTGCATAAAGTCGTACACTAATACTACAATAGCGACAATTGTATTGTCCGCTCTGGCGTAGCTACCGGCTTGGCATCTAAGGCTTTTCGTAAATTCCAGGCGATGGCTCTCGCCATTAGAGGAGGAACGGCATTTCCTATCAGAGAATTGCGTTGATCCTGCGCCCCGAACGACAACTCGAAATGGTCTGGTATTGATTGGAAGCGCATTGCCTCTCTGGGAGTGATCAAACGAAGCTCCGAGTAGTGGAAATTGCATCCTACATTCGGTCTGCGAAAGTAGGTATTGATAGTGTATGCTGGTTTATCAGGATGCAGACGTCCATATGTTGTGGTCCTCCCTCCCGACTTCTTGAACTTCAGCACGCGCCCAGGGGCGACCTGATCGGGTATGTCCATGAAATTCCCACCGGGTGGGATATAGGACACAAGTAACTTGTCCGTATCTGACATTCGTGGCGACTCATGAAGTGATACGTCATGCAAATTCGCTTCACGCATTAGTTTTGCAAATGCCGATAATCTGCCCGCGTGGTATTTTGCTCTTTTCCCTTTAGGAGAACAGGGGCCAAGATCATCTATCGCTCCCTTTGCACTTAAATCGTATGTGGCTAAGTCAATGCCGTAGCACTCTCGTGCAAACGCAAATTTGTCAATATTCTTCACTGGCGAACTAAGACAACCAATGAGGATAAGGCGTTTCCTTAGTTGCGGAACAAGGTAGTCTGTTGCCACAAGGTTCATCTTAGTAACGTGGTAACCGAGCGCGACGAATGCCTCCTCTAATACTTCGGGAAGTCGCCGACCGTTGACGTGAGATGCAGCCATGCCAGGAACATTCTCCATGACGAATGCTTTAGGACGCTTGTACTCAATGACCTCTAGGAAGCGCGAAACAAGGCCGCTTCGGGGGTCGTCTTTGAGGCGTTGACCAACGAGAGAAAACGATTGGCACGGTGGCCCTCCGATGATCACATCAGCGTCCGGGATTTCGCTCAATGGAAGTTGCATGATGTCGGCGCATACAGCTTCTACACCGAAGTTCATGAGGTGACTTTTCACAGCATGTTGGGAGTTATCGTTAGCCCATATTATACCGAACCCCTCCCATTGGAAACCGAGGTCTAAACCTCCAAGCCCACAGAAGAGTGAGGCGACGGTGTATCGTTTACGTTCTCCTGTCACGGTTGTCTCGCCATCAGCCATTCGTCGAGGGCTTCATGAACTTCGTCGAGAAGTAATTTCTTATCAAATTGATTGAACTCAGCGACGATCTCATCAGCAAAAAGATTGTCTAATGCGTTTCGCTCAGGTTGCTCCCACGAGTATTTGTTGCTGGCTATTTTGTACGGCAGATGGTCGAACGCATTGATTATAGACTGACGCTTTTCATGTCTTATCCATCGGGGATCAAAAATTCTGATCCTCATGAAGTGATGTTTCTCGACAGCCAGTAACCCTTCGCGGTTATACCCTTCCATCTCAAACTGAAGCTGCCCAAAACTTGAGACAAGAAAAGCGGTGATAAGCCGTGTTGCTAACGCCCTGGTTAATCCATTGGGTACATCTGTTGCAACACACCTGCCATAACTCAGGAAATTACTTGAAATTCGTACTTGGCGCTGCGTTAAGTCAAAGGCAAAAGGGTTAATGTGGACCCAGTGACCTACCCGGGTCTTTCGCGGAATTATAAGTTCGCCTGCTATTGGCTCCCTTAGAACGTTCCAGCGCAATTCTTTGGGCAGAACTGCGTCGGTGAAGTTGACAACCCTCTCTATCTCATTGATGAAGGCGGTTACTTGAGGTTGATTTCGCATTTCCTCCAGAGCAGCATCGTGCAGAGGTGTCCAGGGAGTGCGTCCATCGAGAAAAGAGTTATATATGTTTCGTAACGTCGGTGGTTCTAGAGTTTGCTGCTTTTGTACATCCGAGGCAGTCAGTTCGTAGTGTTCAGGATCATATGAATTTCTTAGCACCCATCCTCTGAAATCATCTGGTATTTGAGAAGCCAACGTTCTTAATTGTATGTTTTCATCGTCAGTGAGGGGTCTGCCTCGTTCCGTTTGAAATCCTACACGGTGAGGTCTAGGTTGACGCACAGGACCATACTTGGTTCTATTGAATGGAAATTCTAGGACTCCAACTCCGCCTTCTTCCTTTTCAAGACTACCTCTACGGCTATCGTTGAAGAGAACGTCGAGTGTCGGCCATGTATTCATGCGATAGTCGTTCTGTAGTGAGTCGGAGAAATGTCCTTTCCAACCTACCTTTGAATCGAGCGCACTCTGCAACTTCTGGTGACACGTCCAGTCCGTCGGCCACGAACCATCACCGTGAAATGCGGAGGTAAGTTCCTTGAGATCAACTCCACGAGGGTCAACCTTCGACCGCACAAATTTGACTTCGTGGGCTGCTTGGATCATGGCTTTCTTTTCAATGATCAGGATGGACGTGGCTATAGTCCAATTTGCGAAAAAAGAAGAATGTGGGTACTCGATAATGCCTTTTATCTCGCAATGGCTGAGTAACAAGGCTTTCAAAGGAACTCCATTTATATTGTGATACCATTTATTATCGAGGATAATGCCTACGAGTGTACCAGGGGCAGAACTACGTATGACGAACTCAACGTAATAGTTATATAGGTTCGCTTGTCCCCTAGTCGTGGTAGGATCAACAGCGCCTTGAGCAAGGATCGCTGCGTTATAGTGAGTGCGAAGTTCAGGGGGTACACGTCTCCCGCCTTGCTCTTCGTAACGGAGGAAGGGAGGGTTCATCAAGATTACTTTTGACTCCCTAATAATTTGAACATTGGCGAAGAGGTCGCCATACGTTATTGCTATCTGAATCTGTGGCGACAAAGTAGACGGTTGTCTTAATGCGAGCCGGACTTCTGTTAAGCGTGTCCCAATTGGGTCAACTTCTATACCACGTACTGCTTTGAGCGCAGAATCATTGCTTGATCCGTACTCTTTGAGGAGGTCATGAGCGGCGGTCAATAAGACACCATCCCCGCAACATGGGTCGAGAACTGCATCAACGCTCTCAGGCATAGCAAGACGAGCAAGAATTGCGGCTAATTCAGGGTCCGTTTGGACTTTCCCCCTACGATCTTGGACATCAGGTGGGTAGATCGAAGTCATCAGAGAATCTACTAGCTCTGGTGCATCAACCCTTGTACGCGCAAGGTCTACGACTCGACGCCCTGGACGTATAATGGAGGTGAGGTATTCCTTAATTACATCCTTAAGTTTCGGGTCTCGTAAGGTTCGATAGAGGTCAGGGGCGGTAGCCTCAAACAATGTATTAAAGTCTACCTGCCGGAGTGCTGCTATGGTGTTAGCTACGGACGCATGATCCGCTAATGCTGGCGGAATGGTGTTTGCCTGAGGATGTGAGTGTCTGAGAAGTGTTCCGCGAAGATACTCGGCCATAAGGCATCGGAGAAAAAATATACGCGCGGAGTCTTTTGGAGTCGGAGACGCAAAAAATTCGCGCACAACAGGCCAATTGGGAGTGTTTGGCTCTGCGATATTTAGCTGCGTTGACACGGGCAAATTGTCGGAATAGGAAATAAATTCCGAAAGTATAGCAGGCCAGACAAGATCAAACACCGGTGTACCCGCCGATGTGACCGTCTGAACGATCTTAATGAGATCGTTAACTAATCGTTGCTTGTGCGCCGCAGTAGACCCTGCCTTGAAATCTCCGGATTCGAACACGCTATTTTGCAGGTAACATTCTCTCGGTGGCCGGTTTCCGTTAAGTGCAGCTAATATTGTTACCTCAAGGTTTGATATGGCAAAGTATTTAGGCGCGTTCGGAGAGTACGAGGTTTGATTCGTGATCGCATACCCTTGAGCTTGAATCTGGTTCCTCGTCGAATATACAGCATCTCGCCGCCGCTTAAGCTCAAATGCTAACATCCACTGATTGCTGACCTTATGTCGAAGCACGAAGTCAGGGATTATAGTATTCCCAGGAGTGCGGACATGATGAATCCATTCGAGATTATGGTCAAATCCTGCGACTGTTAATGCTTGGTCGGCAAGGGCTTTGAATTCAGGATGAAAACGGCGGACCTCGTCATCAGTATAATCTAACCAGGACATAGCCCCACCTCCTTTGGTCTTCTGGCAGCCAAATCTATGCTGGACAAAGTGTTGTAAAGTTGCGGCGGGGCTAACCGCTCGTCGCAGAAGATATCAGCAATGAGCAGATCAATACTACGTATCGTTGAAGCTGCTAGATGAGGCTTCTCGACAAGTTCTACTCCAAATGCATGAAGACGTATAATCTCTTCTTTTGCACATTCAGTCAGATCAGGTATGTGCACGTCTCGATACTCGAACAATTGTATCTTAGCGAGGCCATTCCCTTGATTTCTAGCCCTCGCCAATATCTCAATACAAGTTGCTGTTGAGTTGAGCGCTGCCAACCAAGCGAGAGAAGACACTCCGCTCGGTAGGGTAAGGCCATAAAAGTTATCCGAGTAAGCCCTTGAAGGATTAGAGATGTGTCGCGGTCGCTTACGGATATAGTAATTGAATACTATGGGGGCGTATGGCGGTTCACGGTGCGTCATCCAAAGTTCTGGCCGCTCACGAAGCCAGGTTAGAATAGAAATATTCTCATGTGGTCTTTGAATTGCTACTTCGATCCGCCGTTGTAACTCATTCATCACTGCCGGATTGTCCTGTTCTTCCGTTACTAAGAGAGCAGCTTCCGGGTGGTCATCAGGCACACAATAGCCCTTAAACTTTGCTACCTTCTTTAGGAATGGCGTTGCTCCTACGCAGGAACCTAACTCCGCATCACACAAAAAGAAGTCTGCCTGTTTCAACCTCAGCCCACGCTTGGTAGAAAATAGCGATTGGACAGTTCTAAATGCCTTCACGTCGGAGAGGGGACTTGGTTTCGATGCTCCCGCCGGTCTTTCATGAATTGCGAGGGGCACGAGTCTTTTTGTTCCGTAGATGATCGTAGCGTCGATAAGACGATTTAAAAATGGCTGCTCGCTTACAGCCTCAAAATGAAGTGAGTGACACTCGCTATTAAGAAAGTCAATGAACCAGCGACCAAAGTTTGTTGACTGCCATGAGTCATACACAATGCAGGCAATCTGACCGCCAGACTTTAATTCGCGGACAGCTTTAACAACAAAGTATATGTATAAGTTAGACGTACCGGGAATATTTATGTCATATCTATCACGGAATAACGACAGATATTGGTGTTTTTGGTCAATCCATTCCTGCCTGATGTAGGGTGGATTTAGGATGGCAAAATCGTATCTACCGCCTGTAGGCGTCTGCAAATAATCGCAGCAGCGACAATCGAGAGCAACTGCGTTTGATCTTGCCCATGCTTGAGTCTTAGTAACCATTTCGCGATCAACATCAATCGCTACAAATGAGTCATAAGAGCGCAGCAAACCACAATCCAAGGCTTGCTGGGGGAAGGTCTGGGGACCCACACAAGGGTCTAGAATCTTTACTGGTCTATCAGCACGATCAGCCAGTAGACGAGAGACCATGCGTCTGGCAATATCTGGTGGCGTGAAAACTTGGCCTAGCGCCCTCTCGCTATCAAGAGGTCGGCCAGCTGTAGACTTGGGATCACTCCTCAATTAGGACCTCCGCTGATATTGAGGGTCGATATTGGTGACACTCGCTATATCACTAATTCACCGATTTGTAGCAGTAATTCATTTGCTACCTTCTCCATTCGTACACTTATCGCAATTCAGAACTTCTGGATAAGGAAATTCCTTCCTTCTCTATCATCCGGTATGAGATTTAACCTCACCCCCTGCCCTCTTCCAGATGCTCGTTCCTCGCGGGAGAGGGAGGAATTCAAGACCAACCTCTATTTTTCGGCAGACGAAGGAGCATTTGACCTACCCCATCATTGGCAGACGAAGGAGCATTTGCCCTGCCGATTCATCGGCAGACGACGGGACATCTGCCATACAGATTTGCTATCGATTGAGGTTCTCACTAGCGCTATTTTGCGCCGAGCGCGCTTGGAATGGATATTAGACCAGTATCAATAGCGGGTTTTCGAGCAGAATCTGCACTCTTTGAAGGAACTGTGCGGCGGGTGCGCCGTCCAGTACGCGATGGTCGAAAGATAAACATAAATTCATCATAGAGCGGATTACAACCTGTTTGTCGCGAACCACAGGTTTCTCAGCAATGCGGCACACGCCAAGAATGCCGGCTTGGGGCGGGTTGATTACCGGGTCGAAAACATCGATCCCAAAACCTCCCAAATTCGAAATACTGAACGTGCCTCCAGAGAGATCATCCGGAGTAAATTTCCCGGTTCGAGCCCGCTCCACCAGCTGCTTAAATTCGGCAGAGACCGCGCCTATAGTTTTGGAGGTAACATCTTTGATAACTGGAACAATCAGGCCTTCTTCCAGAGCTACTGCTACCCCGATATTTTTTTCCGAAAACTGATGTATTTCGTCGCCAATGAGCGCTGCATTGATAAGGGGATGATCATCCAATGCGCGAGCGACGGCCTTTACGATGATATCCGTATAAGAGATTCGCACTCCGTAAACTTTCTCAATTTCGGGCAGCAGCTTAGCTCGGAAGGCGGCAGCTTCCGTCATATCCACTACCAGCGTCAGGGTGACATGCGGGGCAGTGAAGGTCGATTTCACAATGTTGTCGGCGATACGTTTGCGCATGCCGCCCATCTTGATAATCTTTGTTCCACCCAATGGTTTCACCGGGGCTGCAGGCTGGCGGGTGGATTCTGCATGTCGGAGCACATCCTCACTGCGGACTCGGCTGCCTGGGAGGCCCGAAGCAAGCTGGCTAAGATCAACTCCCAGATCGTCAGCAATTTTGGCAGCGAGCGGTGTGGTACGCGCTGCTTTGAGGCCGTATACATCAGATAGCGTGGGCGCTGTTTCTGCTGCGGCCAGAAATGCTAATACATCTTTTTCAATAACTCTTCCCTCCGGGCCTGTGCCTCGGCCTGCAAGGGCAGACAGCGCGATGCCGTTTCCCTCGGCAAGCCGTTTTGCTCGCGGAGAGACATCAATTTTGCCCTGAGGAATGAAGGGTGCCGCTGCAGAAGATGCTCCCGCAGCCAATTTCTCCTGAGAGGCAGGCGCAGAAGGAGTGGAAAGTTCTGCTGCCCCGGATTTTCCGTTTATTTCAGCGAGCAGCTGGTCAATATTTTCCTCAGCCGCGCCGATAATGGCAATCGGCCGGGTGATTGGAACTATCTCATTTTGAGCAAAGAGTATCTTTCGCACTACCCCGTCAACTTCCGATTCAACCTCCATACTGGCCTTGTCTGTTTCGATTTCGAGCAGCACCTCACCAGATTTGACAGTATCGCCCTCCTGCTTGAGCCACCGAAGAATGGTGCCTTCCTCCATAGTCGATCCAAGCTGAGGCATTCTGAAAAGCAGCGCCATATTCCACATCCTTAGGCAAAAAGTGATTCTAATACCAGGCAACTATTCATCACGGAACACTTTTTTTCCTTTGCGTTTATTTATTTTTATTTGCGTTATTCCGATTTCTGTTTGAGAGGTTTCTCTCCCGGCGGAGCAGAGGGTTTAACTTCAGCAGCTTTTTGCTCTGCGACAGGTGCTGGCTTTTCTGGCGGCGGTGTATTGGAGAGGAATCCGTATGCGAAATATCCTACGCCAAATACTCCGGCCAGCATACTGAAATACCACACTGGCTTTCGCTTAGTGAGCGCAGCGACAGCCGAAAGGGCGATTGCCACCTGAGTAAAAGTCACACAGTAGGCGAATAGATGGTGATGATGCATATAGTGCTCTGCTTCTTCTCCCTTCTCGTCGCGCTGTTTTTCAAGTTCTTCCGCTTCTTTTTTAATACCCTCCTGGTCAGATTTATACCGGGCAGCTTCGCCGCGCCACTTTTCAGCAGCAGCAGCCTGTGCAGGATTTACCGAAAGCAGATCTGCTGTCTGGGTTGCGCCATTACTTTTTAGGCCTTTTGCCTGATAGTAGGTCCATTTATCCGAGGCCTGTGCCTGCAGCAGTACGGCCTTATTTTTTTCCAGCAGCGCCTCATTCACCAGGCTGCCGGAATACAAGGCGCCGACCGCCGCAACTACTGCGAGCAGAGCGGTGCTAAGGGAAATATATTTTAGCCAACCAGATCGTTTCTCTTCTTCCAGTCTTTCCAGGCGTTCCTCACGCATCTCTTCGATTGTTTTCTGCAGTTCGCTGGTTTCTATTTCTATCTCTTCAGGCATTTTTCTCTCCATCGCTGCCGAATAGCGCCCGAACTTGACAACTCATTGCCGGGCGATTATAATCATGCAACTACTCTTAAAATCGAATTATCATGGTCTTCGGATAGGTGCTAATTTATGGATAATAAACAACTTGGTGTGATACCGCTCTTCAAAGGAATGCCTCGCGAACAGATAGAGGAAGCGCTTTCGCACGCTCGGCTCAGAAAATTCAAAGTCGGTGAAGCTATTCTGCATCAAGAAGACCCTGGAGAAACATTCTATGTTATTCTTGAGGGAACTGTCAAGATATCCGCGTTTCTGAGTGACGGCAGTGAGGTTTTTATTGCTTTGCTCGCTGCTGGAGACACTTTTGGTGAAATGAGTATGATAGATAGTTCCTATCGGTCCGCAGATGTAGTCACCCAGGAAGCTTCTAAACTCTTATCGCTGGATAGGAACACCTTCAACAATCTTCTTGAGACTTCGCCACAGTTTACTCGGAATCTGCTCAAGCTGCTAGCACGCAGAATTCGTCTCGCTAATGTACGCATTCAGGCACACTGTACGCAGGACGTATTTGGGCGTGTAGCCCGGCAGCTGGTAGAGTTTGCCGATATGTACGGCATCATCCAGTCAAATGAGCAGATACTCATTCCGATTCGATTAACTCAGAGTGATATTTCGGACCTCGTCGGAGCCTCACGCGAGCGAGTCAACCAGGTCATGGTCTCTTTTAGAAAAACCGATCTGCTCACGATTGACACCCGCCACTATGTCACCATCAATAAAATGGATGATCTGCGCAAACGATTCGAATAACTTCCAGGCTGAAGCTTTCGACCTCTGTTCGTTTTGCGCAAACGATTCGAATAACCTGCAGGCTGAAACTTTCGACCCCCAGTACGCTTTCCTTTAACCATCCGCATAATTCATCAAAGTTAACATCATGGAAATCCACAGTCAAAAAACTGTGGATTTCCTGATTCATAACCGTGCTTAGCCATAGGAATCATAGGCAGTCGGCAGTTCTATAATAGTAACCAGAGAAATCAAAAAGGCACGCAAAAGATGCGAGCTCTGGGAGATATTGCTGGATGGATGTTATCAATATTCTGGTAGCGGAGAAAGATCCTCTCATCAGAGCTTGTTTGCGGCACTCTATATCCCGTGATGAACATCTGGTTATCAAATGGGAAACAGACAACGGTATCGAAGCAGTGTATATGGCGAAAAATTTTCAGCCAGATATAGTTCTCCTGAATGCAAAGCTCCCCAGGATGGATGGCATTGAGGCGGCTAGATGCATCCGGCAGAACTCTGCCAGTATACCGATTGTGGTCATGAGTATTTATAAAGAACGGCAGAAAGAGGCGCTCGATGCCGGTGCCACTGCGTTTATAGTAAAAGATTGTGGCTGTGATGCCATTTTTAACTATTTACGCGCAATGGCATTGCCAGACCGAAGTGCCGCAGTTATATCAGAAACACTCTAGGAAACTCTCATGATAGAGTTTATCCAGAAGTGTTGTAGAATCCAGAAAGGGATGATTATGTCATTAGCAGCGCTTCCCACAAAATCACGAAAAGAATTCGAACAGTTGTATCAGGCACATCATCGTCGTGCATATAATCTCGCTTATCGGCTCACCAGCAATTCAACAGATGCGGAAGATGTCACGCAAGAAGCATTTGTCCGTGCATGGAATAGTTTTAACTCGTATGATCATAGTAAATCTTTTGAGGCATGGTTGTTTAAAATTATAACCAACCGTGTGATTGATATTCATCGACGTCGGAATAGGGTTAAAATATTTTCAATCGATACCCCCATTCAGAGTGAATATGGCGGCAGAGAGCAGCTGCATGACATTGCATCACCGGATCTCAATCCGGAACAGATTTTGATTCATTCGGTCATGGAAGAGTCGCTTCAGAAGGCATTGGCTGGTTTGACAACGGAATATAGATCTACGCTCCTGCATTCAGATATTGACGAAATGTCCTACCAGGAGATAGCAGATTCGATGCATTGCGCCATCGGAACCGTACGTTCCAGGCTGCATCGCGCAAGAGGCATTCTTCGAAAGGCTTTGGAAAAAGACACCAGTATGGACTATCGCGTTACAGGAAAGTCGCGTACGAGATCAATCTCTGATAACTCGAACAGGCATCCCTCGCGAGAAAAAACCAGAAGGCCGATTGCAGCATAAATGTAAGACGGAATCCACTTTAGCTTTATGCTGCCGAATAGGTCGTAATAATATCCTTAACTGTTTAATGTTTCAGGCTGGAGATAAGCCTAAATTTGAGATTGCTTTAGCGGGCAAAACCTCTGCAATCTTCACGATCTCCATTTCTATTTAACTAGGAATATCGAGGTTTTGCCAACTATTTATACAGGAACGAAGCGAAGAGTTTCGCTTCGTTCCTGTATCTTTGAGGCTCCGGATATGATTCGGCTGATAACGTGCAACGACCGAATGAACATTTTCCTGTTTTTTTCAAGTTTGATAATCTGCTGCCGTCGTCTCCCCAACTCTCCTATTTTCTCATTCTAATATTCCATTAGATGCAATCAAGAAGAGGTTTTAACGGCCTGTCAACAGAATAAAGTGAGTATTATTTTAAAATATTTACGACTATATGATTGTTCAAGGCGGGTGGAAATGGCAAAGCGAAAAGGCTTAACTGAAGCTGAAGTAGAAATCTTCGAGACCGAAGGATATGTAATGATTCCGGATCTTTTTCCGCCATCTGCGCTCTCTCCATTAAGAAACGAGATTGCAGCTATCATAGATCGGTCTGCGAATCGCCTCTTTAAGGAAGGTAAGCTGTCCAATTTACATGCGGATGAGCCCTTTGAAACACGCCTCACCAGACTTATGGCAGATCATCCGGAACTCCAGAAAATCTTTTTGAAAGATATTGAAGGCAAAGGCGGCGGCCAGCATACCGGGAAAGAGATGTTTAAAATAATCACTCATCCCAGACTGCTGGATGCCATGGAGAATTTAGTAGGTTCGGAAATCATTGCATCGAGTGTATATAGAATTCGACCGAAAGTGCCGGGTCTTGGAAGAGGGCTGATTCCCTGGCACCAAGATTCAGGATATTTCGCCCCCCACTGTGATAATGCGCTGATTGTTACCGTGTGGATTCCTCTGGTTGATGCCACCGTTGAGAACGGATGTCTCTACGTACTTCCTCGTGCGCATCGATCTGGGGTGGTGAAACATAAGTGGGGAGCGCCGAATGGATATCTCGCTGTTTATGATAAGGATCTGCCGGCGCCAGTTAGCAGCTCGATACCCGTTCCAGTTCCTCTGGGCGGAGCGCTGCTTCTTACCAATCTGACGCCGCACTACTCCACGACAAATTATCAAGATATAGTTCGATGGAGTATTGATCTAAGATATCAGGCTAAATCAGTTCCAACCAATGCATTTGAGATGCCGGAAGATTTCGATGAATCTGCTCCAGAGATAACTTTCGCCTGCTTCCCTCCAGAAGGTGATTTTATAGTGCGGAGCGCCGAATCTCCTGAAAGCGTACATACCTACCGACAGTTTGTTAATCGCCGTAAAAAGTACGAGAATGCGGAGCTGCCAGGGCCAAATCGCGGCTGGGCAAAATGGCGGAAGCTTAGCTAATAACAGGGTGGGTTGGTAGTACATGCGGTACTCAGCTTTCCGGAACACTCCGGGTCTATCACGATTCCAAAAAACATCCATACTTTTAGTTTAGAAGCGAGAGTGTCCGGCGGCAGACGAAACGGACCCTTGTCGATAATCCATTGATCTAGGTATTTTTTAGCGATTGGATCAAACGCTGCCGGGGCCGTATTGAGTTTAAGCTTCATGAAATGGGTGTGGCAGTCCGCCATTACCATATTGACTCCTCCTCGATGCCTCGCTTGAACCGGAGTATCGAGCCCGGCACTCAGGAATCCTTCGTAGACCGCCGGCTGATCAGATGGGAATGGCAGCTGGGATTGTGTGCGAACATCGTGCCGGTTCACCAGTCGTGTGGTGCAGCCGCTTGTGAACAAACCCGGATTTGGCACGTACGACAGATAATCAAGAGCAGAATAGGGATTAAAGTTATAAATAGCAGCAATTTCACGATAGTCGAAGGCTGTCGGATCAGCCGGGCATTGGAGTATTCTGCTCTTTGAAATATACGGAAGCATCAAATCATAAAATGTAACCATCTGGGTTCCATAAGCCAGTGAATCTCCTGGAGTATAGATCGTCATGGCAAAAGTATCATCGTAATCCTGCAGATAGAGGGAGCTAGCCGTCCCGATCTGCTGATTATTGCTGATGCAGACAGTGCTGCGGGCGAAATCCCTCGCCTGTCCCAATACAGGAAACAACAGCGAAGCGAGGATTGAAATTATCGCTATCGTTACCAGCAGTTCTATGAGTGAAAATGCGGTTCGCCTCATGGGCCTGTATTGCCTCTTGGTCGGACAAATAATAAGATGGTTAACACTGCTATTCTGCTATTATGAACCAGAATCAGCATTTAAAATGCGACAATATTCATTATTGGAATATTTCTATAGATATTGCACCCGTGTTGGCAGTTCCCTCGAAGTGGTGTGATATGTATTTATTCTACATTAAAAAATGCTTTCCACATTTTTAGCAATTACACTGAGTTAGGTAAAATACTCAAGATTTTGTCTGATTTCCCACTCATCGCTGGTATAAAAACTTAATTTCGTACGAATGTAATTAATAAAATATGGCTATAATATGCTTAAACTGCCATTTTTGCTAGAGTTAGTTTATTTTCATTATATTCATATCCGGATTGCAATGCAGATGCTACTTATCTATCAGAATATTGATCTTGCCGAATGAAGCGAGTGCAAAGGTATTCACTTTCATATCGGTAGACACGGATAAGGCAGGGAGAACAAAATGTTGAACGGAAATCTAAGCTCGAGAGGGCAGACCTATTCCGCGTATGGTAGAAGTTCTGAACCTATGTATAGGAAAATGAAAGATGAGTTGAACGAACTCGAAACTAATAATGAGGACGTTGATGGACGAGATTTTTCACGTTGCCGGGAACAGGGAAGCATAAGCCGGGAAGCGCTTTACATCGAATTTGCGCCGCTGGTAACCCGTTTAGTCAGGCAGTATGGGGGCAATGCTGAGCTCCGAAACGATCTGCAGGGAGAGATATATTACCGTTTTTGCACGATCTTGGACGCCTATGACCCGGAGCGAGGAATACCCCTTCGCCCATACATCGTGCGACAGCTGACCGCAAACGTCTACACTTTTGTTCGACAGAATTGGAGGACCGCTGCGAGGGAACAGAAGCTGGATGAAGTTCGAGAAGATAAAGGCTTTGGAGTGGAGGAAGATCCCACTATTAACTGGCTGCAGGAAATAGTGCAGGAACAGGTAGTAGCGCAGCTTCCAACCGCGATGCGACGGATTCCTGCTCGCCAGAGGCAGATAATTATCTGGAGATACTATGAAGAGCGCAGCTTTATTGAAATTGCTGATCTGCTCGGAATTCAGAGCGCTACTGTTCGTTCATTACTACGGCACGGCCTCACCAACCTACGCAAGCATATCCAATCCATCTGTTAGACTATTTTCTGATATTCAGTTCAAATTGCAAGTAATTGCATTGTGTCGACCGGCGATAAGAACCAGTGGGACCCAAGACGGAACCAACCCGCTTTAGAGACATATACAGTCAAAAAGAGTGTGAATTTTCTAACAAAATAGTATCTCCGCACGTATTTTTTCCACCCCTCATATACTCATTTCACCTAAGATGTGATAATATATACCATCCATTGGGAATGGTTCTTCTAAAATCTTAGTTCGGCTCAAACTCCGATTCTATCTGATAGTGAATTGCACATTGAGAATCGGGCTGCCCTGTGAACTTGATCTGAGGTTAAAATGATAACAATACGACATAAAGATACGCAGGAAGTGATCATCAGGGGTGTGGAAGAATCGTTCGCTTACATCTCATTGCCAGGGGCGGAACTCGTGGGAGCTGATCTGGCCAATTTGAATATGATAGGTGCAGACCTACATGGTTCTCATCTGCGGAATTCTCGACTCGATAATTCTGATCTCAGTTTTTCTGATCTCACCGGAGCAGAACTTTGCGAAGCGAACGTAGTAGGGGCTAATCTGGAAACAGCGGACCTCATGCTGGCTAATTTGAGCGGCGCAGATCTCAGTAAAGCGAATTTGAATGGCGCTAATTTGTTCGGCGCTGATCTGTGCGGCACGATTCTTGTGGAGGCGACACTTCTGGGAGCTGATCTGAAAGACGCAGACCTTGATCGAGCCATACTTCGGAATGCAGTTTACGACATCCAAACCAGATGGCCCGAAGGATTTCATCCGGAGGATATGGGTGCTGTGCTGGTGGACGCGGTAAGAATAATCGTTTGAGCGGGAATCCGATATTAAATGATGAAGTTAACCGCAGATCAGATAGAATTTTTTAAACTACAGGGTTATCTCCCGCTTCCAGAATTTTTTTCAGCGGCCGAGACAGATGCTATTCGGAATGAAGTTCAGCGGCTGAAAATGGCAGGGCTGCTGCGAAACGTCACTACGGATGGCGACGGTAAAACACACTCTTCAATTCAGCAAAATCTTCAGATGTGCCCCATGTCGCCTCAGAGTCCCTTCTTCCGCGCTCTGCCATTTCATCCCCTTGTGGTGCAGTCAGTCAGCAGCCTCATTGGTGATCCGGTAGTTCTGCACCTTGATCAGGTCTTTCTTAAGCCTGGCCGGCAGGGAGCTGGAACGAGCTGGCATCAGGATAATGCTTATTTCAAAATTGCTGATCCGCTTAAAGGCACCGCCATGTGGATAGCGGTTCATGAATCAAATATCGCTAATGGCACTCTCGAAGTGATTCCTGGCATGCAGAACGTACTGCTGGATCATAGCCGGGATCCCTACAGTGACCACCACATACGATGTTATCCTCCTGAAGAATCAGCCGTTCCTATCGAGCTTCCTGCAAGCGGCGTTGTGTTTTTCTCTTATGGAACTCCTCATTGCACACGTGCGAATAACACCGATACCGAACGAGCAGGCGCTGCTTTCCACTTTTTCAATGCAGCGTTTATGCCGGAAACCCTCAAATCAGACCCCAAACCTTCGATGAAAAATCCCTATCTGACAGGCCCGCTCGCCGATGGCGGCATAAGTGATTATAGCCAGGATCTTCGAATCACATGGCTGAAGTAAGTCCTCATCCTGCATTTACAAATTAACCTTTTTTTATTCAAAGCTTAATATCTCCTTAATTTAGACGTGATATCATAAATACGTTGAATAAAGCTATTGGTTGTACACCGTAAACACACGCGACTATCCATCGATGGCTTGCCTTATACGAAGATTAGGATGCCATGTGTAACATTTGAAGGAGAAATTATGATGCATCGCAATAGGGAATCGAACCATGGTTTTACACTCATTGAACTGCTTGTAGTAATAGCAATCATTGCCATTCTGGCTGCTATCCTTTTTCCAGTTTTTGCACAGGCCCGCGCTAAAGCCAGACAGACAGCCTGCCTTTCCAACCTTCGTCAGATCGGTCTGGCTACTGGAATGTACGTTCAGGACTATGATGAGACATACTATCCACATCGCACCAAATCTGGCGCCAATAGTAATCCTTTACTGCGCGAAGGCGGAGACGCTTTTATCACAAGCACGGCCAGAGACCGCACATTCTGGATCAGCCTGCTTCAGCCCTATGTTAAAAACTACGACCTGTTCCGCTGCCCCAGTAATCCAAATCCCTGGGTTAAATGGAACACGGATGGCAAAGCGTGCGGAGCGCCGGGATGTGCGGGTGCAGGTTATGGTGGGCAGAACTCTTATGGCCATAACGATGCATGGCTTAGCCCTGCAGGCGATTTTGGTGGAACCACCGGAGTAAATCCGCCTTCACTGGGTGGAGTACCACGGCCATCCAATACCATTTTGGTAGTAGACGCCACCTATTACGGCGCGCTCCCGGATGTCTGCAACCAATCTTTGAAGCTGGACTTGAGCAAAACTTCTGATGGAACTGGAGCGGCAGAGTGCGCGTTCGCGCTAAGCCAGGACAGCACCAATAAACAGTACCCACAGTACTGGATGAACATTGGTAACTCGGACTGGAGCTGGGGTGGCGGCGTGCTTACTCCCGCACAGGCGCTGCTCAAGGGCCCGGAACGGCACAACAAACAGATCAATGTACAGTTTACCGATGGACATGTAAAATCAATTAACTACGATACAGTAATCAGCAACATCTGTCTGTGGACTACAGACCAGGATGGAGCTCACCCGAACTGCAACTGATTTCTGTTCTTGCTCAGAATCAGTTGGCAGTGTGCGACAATGCCCTTCCATTAGGCGCTGTTTCTCAATGAAGAGAGACAGCGCCACTTTTTGCCGGAAATTCCTTCCTCCTCTCTTTGAATTCGCGCATGCTGACTGAGCAATAATGGGGATTCATAGTCTCGCTTGATTCGGGTGCCTCATTGTGTTACAATAGAATGGTATGATTTGATATGGTAATTTCGGGTTTCAACCCGTTAGATATAGGGAGTTAAAAATGCCCGTATGTGTCGGGATCGCATTTAAGCGAGTTTCCAGATCTTACTGGTTTGATCCCGCTGGGCTGGATTTGGAAGAGCAGGATCGCGTGGTAGTGGAAACCTCGCGCGGGGCTGAACTCGGTATTGTGAAAATCACCTCTCGTGAAATTCCTGATCATGAAATTCAAGGACCTCTGCAAAAGGTTCTGCGGATTGCTGAAGCACGGGATATGATGCAGGAACGTCGGAATCGCGAAAAAGCGAAGCAGACGCTTGAAGTGTGTATTGAACGTGTTCGGCACTACGAACTTCCTATGAAGCTCCTTCAATCAGAGTACAACTTTGAGGGGACTCAGGTGACTGTCTATTTCTCTGCAGAAACTCGAGTTGATTTCCGAGATCTAGTTCGGGATGTTGCTTCTCAGCTGCACTGCAAAGTGCAGCTCCATCAGGTAGGAGCGCGTGATCAGGCAAAACTGATTGGGGGCGTGGGGCCGTGCGGCCTTACCCTTTGCTGCTCCACCTTCCTGTCCGACTTCGCGCCGATCTCTATGAAAATGGCGAAAGACCAGAGTCTTTTTCTCAATCCTGTGAAATTCTCCGGAGTCTGTGGGAAGCTGATGTGTTGCCTGCGATACGAGCACGAGACATACGTGGAAACCAAAAAGAAGCTGCCGCAGATAGGTGAAACCGTGATGTCACCCAAAGGGCAGGGAAGAGTAGTCGATCTTAACATCTTAAAAGAGACTGCCCTGGTTCAGCTGACCGAGTCGATGGTGGAACTCGAGTTCCCAGCAATTGAACTCCGCATCGAAAAAACATCTAAATGCACCGACTGCAGAGGCTGCAGTGTGGCCCAATTAACGGAAGATGAAGAGGAAGCTGTTCGCCCTGATGCGGAAACTCGCGCAGGCGCCATTGGAATCGCAGCATCTAGAATGCAGCAGAGCGAAGAAGAGGAAGAGTAGAATGCCGATCTATGAGTTTCATTGTAAAGAGTGCCGGTCAGAATTTAAAACTCTCCGATCAGTCGAGAAACTGGCGGATACCAGCTGCCCGGATTGCGGTTCTGATCGAGTGGCGCGCCTTCTTTCTGTAACTGCCCGATCACAATCCTCGGGTGACAGCTGCGCGATACCTCCTGCAGAAGGATGCGGGCGGCCGGGCGGATGCGGCTGCCGCAGTGCAATGATGCAGTAAGAATATTGATTGAAGGTTCGGAGGTAAGGCATGTCTGAAAACAACGAGTTTAACCCGGATGTAGACGCGGCACGGGAGCCGTCTGCATCGTTATATGCTGAAAATGAACCCGTGCTTGTTTACGAAACTTCGACCACCGAAGAGTTTGAAGTTGTGCGTGCAACACTCGAGGCGGCAGGAATTCCGGCATTCCTGAAATCTCAAACGGTCAACCCATTTTTTGGCGCCATCGATGAATTTGTTGATAATTTATGGCACAACGGTATCTACGTATCCCCGGCGAATGTGGAAGCTGCTCAAACCCTGCTCAATGCCCCGTCCCCTTCGGAGGAGGAGTTGATCGCCGAGGAAGAGGCAGATCCCACTACTCTGGCTGAGGCTGAGGAACGAGTTAAGCACGCATGACGGGGAGCGCAGCCAAAAAGTATTACATCACCACCCCAATCTACTATGTCAACGGTCTGCCGCATGTCGGATCCGCGCTGACTACCATCTCCTGCGATGTCATTGCCCGTTATCAAAGAATGCTCGGAAACGAAGCATTCTTTTTGACGGGAACGGATGAGAATGCTCCGAAAGTGCAGGAGGCAGCTGCCAAAGCCGGCGTTCCAGTACAAATTTTTGTGGATGATCTCGCCTCTGCTTTTCAGGACTGCTGGGCAAAACTGCACATCGAACCTGATGACTTTGTCCGCACTACGGAATCCAGGCACCTGCGCGTAGTTCAGGAGTTTGTAAACCGTCTTAAAGACGCCGGATACGTCTATCTCGATACTTACGAGGGCTGGTACAGTGTGAGCGATGAGACTTTCTTTCGCGACAGCGAAGTGAAAGATGGTGTCGCAATCGAGACGGGGAAACCCGTGATCCGCGTTCAGGAGGAGAACTACTTTTTTAAACTCTCAGCATTCGGTGACCGGCTTCTGGAACATATTGAAACTCATCCTGAATTTCTCCAGCCCGAATTTCGCAAGAATGAGGTGATTGGATTCATCCGAGAGGGCCTTCGGGATATGAGTATCACCCGGGCAAATAAAGGATGGGGAATTCCATTCCCCGGTGATGATAGCAAAGTTATCTATGTCTGGTTCGATGCTCTGATCAACTATCTTGCTGTGACCGGCTGGCCTGACGATCCGAATTGGGAGACACTCTGGCCGGCTGACCTGCATTTCATGGGTAAAGAGATATTTGTTCGTTTCCATGCAACACTGTGGCCGGCAATGCTCATGGCGCTTAATCTTCCGCTTCCGAAACAGGTCTATGCGCACGGCTGGTGGACCGTTCAGGGAGCGAAAGGCGGAAAGACCGGGGCCAGCCTTCCTCATCCTACACGATTGTCACAGTTAATCTCTGATCGATCCGGCGCTTCATTCGAACTGTCGGCAGATGCCCAGCGTTATCTGCTCTGCCGAGAGATGAATTTCGGCCTCGATACGGAGTACAGCGTCGAGAACTGCCTGAGACGATATAACACCGATCTCGCCAACGATCTGGGAAATCTTCTCAATCGAACTATTAACATGCTCGCCAAATTCTGTGATGGAGTGGTTCCTGAAGCAGACAGTAATGATACAGAGATAGTGGCGCTGTCGGAGCAGGTGCGATCTGAATTTCAAAAATCGATGCGTGAATTCCGTCTGAATACGGCATTGGAATCGGCCTGGAAGCTCGTGGGCCGGATGAACAAGTATGTCGACGAGCGCGCACCTTGGTCCCAGGCCAAGGCAGCAGCCGCTGGCGATGCCGGTGCGGCAAATGAACTCGCAATTACGCTTTACTCAGCGCTAGAGTCGGCGCGAATTGTAGCGGTACTCGTCAGCCCATTCATGCCAAAAGCATCGGAAGCCATATTCAAACAACTGGGAATTGAAGCTTCGATCAGCGATCTTCGCTGGGTGGATACCGAGTGGGGCGGCCTGATTTCGGGTACACGCGTCGCCGATCCGATGCCCATATTCCCTCGAATTCAGGAACTGAAAGTGGATGATACACTGCTTTTTGCATTGGGCAGCGCTAATCCACAGCCACTAGAAGATAAAGATAAGAAGGAAGGAAACTCATCTGTGAGTGATCTATCACCAACTGCCAGTGTTATTCCTGGCACGCCCATACCACCGCCCGATATGGATGCCAAAGAAGAGATAAGTTTGATCGGCATCGAAGATTTTATGAAAGTACAGCTTCAAGTCGCGGAGATACTGGCAGCCGAGCCGGTTCCCAATGCCACCAAGCTGCTCCGACTGACAGTACAGGCGGGGGAGGATGATACCAGAACCATACTGGCTGGGATTGCGGAGTACTACACTCCTGAGGAACTGGTAGGCAGGCAGGTAGTGGTGGTTGCCAACCTTCAGCCCAGGAAGATGCGCGGGATCGAGTCGCAGGGAATGCTCCTTGCCGCCGACCTCGATGGCCGCGCTATTCTGCTAAAGCCTGATCAGGTAGTACCTGTCGGTTCCAGAGTGCGGTAAATTAATAAACCATAAGCAGGCCTCCCGCACTCAGGGAGGCTTCATGATTTATAACCTGTTTGATAGGTTCGGATTTACCGATAAGAATACAAAGCATGGAAGCGCTTTTTCGTCATATGCTGGCGGAGAAGTTAAAAAACTCGAGATGAGTAACTATGGAAAAGCCAATTTCTCAAATTGATTCAGATCAACCTATCATCGGGCCGAAACGTCTTACGCTGGCAGCGGTAATTCAGGAGAAAATATTCGAAGCGGAAACGCTGCGTGAACCACATTGGATGAGAGACAGCAAGCGATTCAGTTATCTGGATAAAGCTTCGAACAGCGATATCAGTACGATCTGGATGTATGATATCGAAACCGGCAGCAGATCCGAACTGATGAATGCAAAGTCTCTTGAAATCAAGCCGGATACAAAGGCTGTGGTAAAGGCTCCCGATGCAGTCGATGATTCCGAGGACGACACGGATTCAGATTCCAGCAATAAAAGCTCGGCGCTTAAAATCATCGGATATCAGTGGTCGCCAGACGAGACACAGCTTCTTTTAGCACGGCTGCCGCATCGCCGCTCATCTACCCCGGATAGTTCGCTCTATCTCTACACGCCCACAACCAAAGAACTTAAAAAGATAACGAACAAGCCAGGCGCATATCGGAACGCGAAATGGTCGCCCGATGGCACGATGATCGGTTATGTCCATGAGGATGATCTGTATATTCTGATGGTTCAGTCCGGCGCAGAACTGCGGCTTACCAATACCGCGAACCCAACGCTCTATAATGGCAGATTTGGGTGGGTGTACGAAGAAGAACTGGACATCGTGGATGGATGGTCATTCTCTCCGGACAGCAAACTGGTTTCCTTTTTTCAGACAGATGAATCCTGCGTGCCGGTCGTTCTTCTCCCCAACTACGATGATCTCCATATGAAACCCCTCGAAACTCGGTATCCAAAAGCGGGAGATCCGAATCCGGTAATTAAAATAGGGCTGATAGATCTCTCACATTTATCAAAGCAGCCTCATTCGGCATCCCATGGAAAGCAGCCAATTGCCACCACGCATTGGGTCGATCTAGGCAGTGACAAGGATATATATATCACTCAGATGCACTGGTCGCCAAAAGGAGCCCTACTCCTGCAGCGAATGAACAGGCTCCAAAACCAGATCGATCTGCTTCACGCAGACACACATACTGGCAGCACGCGCATAGTATTTACCGAAAAGGACGACCGATGGCTGGATGTCCCTGCCAATCCTCTCTTTATTCCTGATTCGAACCAGTTTCTCTGGCATTCCGATAGGGATGGGCACACACATCTTTATCTATACGATGTGCAGCAGGGAATGCTTCGACAGCTTACCGAGGGAGATTGGGATGTGGATCATGCGGAAGGCGTTGATGCAGCGCACCGCGTAGCTTTTTTTACTGCGGCACGGCCAAATCCATTAGAGCGCCAGCTTTTCAGTGTTCTGCTGGATGGCGGCGGCTCTATTCAGATGGTTAGTCTGGAAGCGGGAACACACAGCGCGCTGTTTTCCCCAGACTGTGAGCACTATCTGGGGACTTTTTCCAGCAGATCCTCCGCTCCAAAAGTTCGTCTCCATCGTGCGAGTGGGAGATCTATTGCAGATATCCACGATAATCCGATGCCGAAGCTGGAAGGGCATAGAACGGGGGATTGGGAGTTCCAAACCTTCAGCGCGAAAGACGGCACTTCTATCCAGGCCGCTATTCTCAAACCTGCTGATTTCGACCCTAAAAAGAAATATCCAGTACTGATGTATACCTATGGCGGACCGGGCTCACAGGTGGTGCTGGATACCTATGGGAACGGAAGCGGGCTGGAGCACTATTTGGCGCAGAAGGGCATTCTCTTCGCTATGGTGGACGGACGCGGGTCGGGGTTCCGCGGGCGGGAGTTCAAGAAGTGTACCTATCTGAATCTTGGTGAACTGGAAGTCAACGATCAGATCGATGGAGCGAAGTGGCTTGGTTCCCTGCCTTACGTGGACGCGAAAAAAATCGGTATCTGGGGCTGGAGCTATGGCGGATACATGGCTTCGTTGTGCATCCTGCGCGGGGCGAAAGTATTCAAATCAGCTGCAGCAGTAGCGCCGGTAACAGACTGGGAGCTATACGATACTATATATGCCGAGCGCTACCTGCGCAAACCAAAAGACAATCCTAAAGGATATAAATCCTCATCACCAATGACGCATGTGATGAAACTTCGAGGCGATTTTCTGCTGGCACATGGAATGGCCGATGATAACGTACATTTCCAGAACACAGCCCGCCTCGCAGCTGCGCTGCAAAAGGAAGACCGCACCTTCCGCATGATGGCCTATCCAGGCAAGCACCACGGAATGGAGGGCGTCTCCAGCCACATCAATCGACTCATCACAGACTTCTTCGATGAAACTCTTCTTAAAGCGTAGTTCTGAATCATCTCCTGCTTCTCCAAAATTCAACCATAATTCTGCGCGAGTAATCTGCGTTCATGTACACATTCTGCCCCAGTAGTCTGCGTTCATGTACACAATCTGCCCCAGTAATTTCTGCTTAAAAGATTGATTTTGAACACATTTCTGCCGCCATATTGGTCCTCCATCCTGTAACTCTTGCTCTTGATGAGCAGTTGCGCCAGGAAAACTTTACTTATCCAGGCACTATACTGAGATGCGCGATGTGAGGTATGCAATAAATGCACGGGCGGTTATGCTATTTCTCTCCACACCGATTGTTCATGATGTCTGTGTACTGGGACGATATAATCTGAGCGAGTGACGGATTAACTACTTAATTTTATGCTGCTGATCGATATCTTATCCTCGTTAGCGAAGAATCTTTTACAGTAGGCGTCGCACGATAAACAGGTATTATTGGGAGGCGTATGCGCACGTCCCATCTCTCGATTCTTCTTAAAAAGCTCGTTGTTCCATATCTTTTTGAAGGGCTGCTTCAGTATATTCCCATAGGAGAATGTCTCTTTGAATGGGGAGCAGCAGCCGAGTGTGATCTCTCCCTCGTGTGTTATACGCAGATCCTGTCCCCAGAAAAAGTCACAGTCGAACTGGTTTTCTGCGCTTGTCCACGAGATATCATCGGACGGGAACGATTTGCATCGCACATCAAGCTCTTCCATACGTTTTGCTGCTGCATCGAGCTCGTGCTTGTAGTTTTCTGGAGTGCGCCGATTCTGGAAACCCCAGTTGTAAGAGGCATAGGTGATACAGTTGATAAAGTCTACTCCGAACTCCGCTGCCTGCTCAATGAATGGAACCAGTTCCCCCTCGTTCTCGTTCAGCATCACAAAATTTATTCCGATCAATGGAAGATCTAATTTGGACTGTTTTTTGATCTCTACCAGCCGCTTGATATTCTCATGCACCACTTCCAGTTTTCCGCCTCTGCGTACACGTTTGTAGGTGTCAGAGGTTGCGGCATCTATGCTGATATTCAGCTCTGTAAGCCCGCAGTGGATAAGCTGTTCCGCCTTGTTTTCGTCTATCAGCATCCCATTGCTGTAGATTCCGATCTTGCACCATGGACGCTCTTTACGTGTATACTCCACCACCTCACAAAACTGTTTGTGCATCGTCGGCTCGCCAAAACCATTGAGTGACAGATTCATCAGATACGGAAACTGGGCCAGTATAATCTTATAGGTATCAAAACTCATATCTCCGAGTGTGTATGGCTTTAGTCCGAGTGAACGCAGACACTGAACGCACGCAAGGTTACATCGATTTGTCAGCTCAATTTCAGCGCTGGGAGGAGCGCTCTTCATTATGAGCGGGCGCTCTTTTAATTCTCGCTGATAGTGATTGTAATTCTTTAGAATTTCCGGATGCAGAATAACCCCGAATGCATGATTCTCTTTGAGCTTTTTATAATTATCGAATATTGAACTTAGCATTTCAGATGCACTCCAAACAACAGGTTTCACGATGACGAATTAAGTATTGATCAATACTTCATGAAAGTTCATCCGCATTTCGGCGTATTTAAGCTCAATAATCGATAAAGAACCAACAAATCAGGATAATACAGTTTAGTTACGGGTGGGACAGGATATCATACTGATCTCCAATCTGATCAGTTACGGATGAGCTATCTCCTGCGGACCCTGATGATGCATCCAGCCGCCAGGCCCGAATGCAGAGTCGGAGTACATATCATTGATTTTTAGAAGCCAATCACCAAAAGTATATATACTGGGAATCGTGTATGCGGAATTTGGACGGCCATCTCCTGACAGATGGAAGTGAAAATCGTTTTGCGAATAGTAGAAACCCAGACAGCGTTTTAGCACGACTGAGCTGTCATCGAGTATTCGGAATAGACGCTTTCACTTGTGAAACAGGGCATGCCAGCTCTGGTACAGCTTCCTGATCCAGTGTGGCTTGATCAGGATGGGACTAAAAACAGACTGAGCCCCAAGTGGACTAAAATGAATTCGCTAAGGCTGCGAGATCGGATGCAGTTTGAGGGATTCTTCAGTCAGCCGGGCAAATTCGGTCAGGTTAAGAGTTTCGCCTCTGCGTGTGCCGTCGATGTCAGCATTTCTAAGCAGTTCCTCGACCTCTTTACGGGAATCCATATTGAATCCCAGACCAAATGAGGCAGGCGCGCGCATAAGCGCGTTAAGGAGGGTC
>JBBRDM010000034.1:0-35698 GCA_038203935.1 Chthonomonadales bacterium | reverse complement strand
ATCCGAGGTCCAAATGTTCTATTATTATCTGACGATCTTTTTGCGATTCTTTTGGCCAAGCTACTTGAATCGGCAATAACATTCTTTCCATCTCTGTTCCTATCAAGAGCTTCACTCTCAGATAGTTCTCTACCTGCATTGACGCCACCACTCACGCCCGGAATAAAATCTGCTTCATAAACACCACATCCTGCATTGTGTACCCAAGTCCCGCCTTCTGCACTTCCAACGAAATAAGTATGATCATATTCTGTTTCGAAATTGAAGACGGATATTGCATCGGAATACTTCTCTCGGGTGACCTAACTAACAACCAGTTTACGAAGGGCTTCATTTGCTGAAAGCGTAGTCCAACGTTGACCAGGGACAAACAGCAGCGCGACATAGCAATTATGGCAGCCTTGACGGAACGTCCCTGGACTGTAGTTGGAATTACCCTGTGGCTAATCGTCCAGGTCGCGCGCCTGGATGGCGGCGATTTTGCTGCCAGAGGAAGACAGAGCGCGATGGACGGGCGCAGGCATCGGGACATTCCTGCCTTTTATGCTGTGCCAGAGGATGCGATTCAGAGCCTGCTCATCGACGCGGTCGTAATCGCTGAAATCCATCTTCTTCGACTCCGCAGCTCCGTAAGCTGCAGCGGAGTTTCGGATATCCAGCGCGATACGCGGCCCCACCAGATTATAGGCGGTCAGATCCGGCTTATCGCCGAAGCTGGCGAAGAGCGGAGTGGCCGCTGCATCGTACTGCGTCATCGGCTTGAGCCCTAGAATAAGCTCCATAGTGTGCAGCAACGAAGCCGTAGAGTACATCGTGCTGTCCACCATTCCTCGATGAATATAGGGGCTGATGACCATGGCAGCGGTGCGGTGAGAATCGACATGATCCGGGCCGTTCTGTGCATCGTCCTCGATGATGAAGATCGCATACTGGCTCCACACACTGCTATGTGAAATAGTCTCGACTATTTTTCCTATCGCCTGGTCGTTCGACGCGACACAGCATTTAGGCGCAAACTGCCCCGGCTGCGTTCCATGCGTGTGGTCCTCGCCCAGCGACATGATCATAAATTGCGGAATAGATTTGGTACGCTCGTACTCCTTGAACTCAGAGATAAAGATATCTGCTTCCTCTGTATCACGCATATTCTCTCCTCTGTCCGCACGACCAACTCCTACGTACTTCTCGCTTCCATGACCTATCAGTCCGGAGGCGCCAGCAACACGCTTCTCTGGCGGCGCATCCGGGCCGGCAGCAGAAAGATATTCTCCATAAGAGCGATAACTGAGACCCTTTTTCTTACAGGCATCCCAGATATATCCTGTTGTTGGGACGTCGACACTGTCCGATCCGCTGGTGCTGCCTTTGCCGGAGTAAGAAAGTGTCCAGGAACGCTCATTGAAATCCGTACAGTAAGCGGAGGTGCTCCAGGGATGGCCATCTGCCGAAACCTCTCCATTGCAGTAGATATCATCAAGCAGGACGAACTGCTCGGCCAGCGCATGATGGTTGGGACTGACATCTTTTCCAAAAAGACATAGATTTGGATCCCCGTTTCCTTTGGATATATCGCCAAAAACCTGATCATAAGTCCTATTCTCTTTAATGATATAGAGAACATACTTAATCGGGCAGGGCGCGCCTACGGTGGTTGGAATTACCGTTTTGACTTTGCTGGCAGTGCGTTCCATCTGTGAATCACGATAGGGTGAGTTCGCTGCGACCATTTTGCTGAATTTAGCAAGCTGATTCGAATCCGGAATAGGAAGAAATGAAATCGATCCATTCAACTGGCTGGCGATGTAGGGAAATCCGCCTACGAAATTTTGATTGATTGGAGTGGCTGCGGGATTCGGATGCGATCCGATTCCTTTTCCGCTGCCGATGAGCAGCTTTTTGCCGTCGGCGCTCACCGCGACGGTAGTGGTATACCAGCCTGTGGGTATAAATCCGAGCGGACGGCTGCTGCCAGGTACACTCACATCGATCTGCTCAACATCGTTGTTATCCGCATTTGCAACGAAGAGAGTCATTCCATCCGGCGAAACAGCTACGGAATCGGGAGTGGTGCCGCCGGGAGATCGCGGAGTAAGAGTTGTTTTAATGGTCTCTATCGTCCGGCCGGTTCGAGTATCCAATACCGAAACAGAATCGGAATTTCCGCAGGATACAAACATCCGCCCATCTTTTGCCAGTGCTAGAGCGTTGGGATGCTCTCCAGTCGTGAATCTGGTACGATAGAGGGGGGTATCAGGGTTATTCACATCCAGAGCCACGACTTCCGATCCACCCCAGTTCGCCACGTAGAGAGTCTTTCCATCCGCTGAAAGCTGTATTGCCCCAGGATGATCTCCCACATTCAGGCGAACTGTGGTATCCCCGGTAACCATATTTAAAACATACATATAATTGTCCGAGTTGTTGAGGACGAACAGCCTGCTGTTGTCTGCGGACAATGCTACACCAGCAATACAGGTTTTCTGCCTGTCGCTGCCGCTGATCTTGAGTCCCTTAACCCGTTCCCAGGTTCCGCTTTCGTTCTGCTGAATGTGATACACATCATTGATGGTATTAGAAATTCCGCCGGAGATATAGATCGATTTTCCATCTTTAGACCAGGCGATTCCACTCCAGGACCGGCCCAGCGCGATTTTTGCGACCTCTGCCTCTTTATCGACGTCAAAGATATGGAGCGCATGGCTGCCCCAGCCGGAATTGCAGACCGCGTAGAGCTTTC
Organism: Chthonomonadales bacterium; assembly: GCA_038203935.1. GTDB lineage: Bacteria > Armatimonadota > Chthonomonadetes > Chthonomonadales > Chthonomonadaceae > JANXSG01. Next base: position 32,961 of record JBBRDM010000034.1, on the reverse strand, counting down.
CATCCGGGCTGAACTGCCCGCCAAGGAGCATATCGCCTGTTGGGAGCTGATGGCCGACCGGGCTGATTTTCCAGCCGTTAAATAGCAGTGTGGACTCTTTCTCTGCGCCGGGAGCAGTCATCGCTGCACCGGAGACAGGATGAACGGTTTTCGCTCTGCGAACGAACAGGTTCGAAGCGTTTGCAATAAATCCGAAACAGATTACTGCAGAAAGTGTAACCACTGCAGTTTTCCAGCGGCGTTGCGATATCATGATCTGTCAGCCTCCTTGAATCACTTAAAATCATATTTATTGGGAAAATAGGGTTGAGGAATACAAAAAAGTCGGTATGCTATCGCATACCGACTAAATATTTTATCAATGAGGCCTCCGCTCGGATTCGAACCGAGGACCGACGGTTTACAAAACCGTTGCGCTACCACTGCGCCACAGAGGCATTTCTAACAAATTGGATAAAACGAGATCAATTATGCAATATTGTATCATTCCCTTACTTCATCTGTCAAGTGCTAATCTGGATTCACCAACATGGTGGATAACCTGGTGCGTATCCGTGAAAAAGGGTGGAAGAACTTTAATTCTCTTCAATTTCGGTGCAAAGCGGTGCAAAAAGTCTGGTAATACTACGAGTTATCCACCATCTAATTTTATATATTGATAGAAACTATCTACTATGAATACGATTCTGGCTACTGTCGACGACTGATAGAAAACGCAGTAATTAATAGACAGTGTATTTCTATTCTTACCGATTTTATCAGTTTGGGAAGTTATCCACCAGGATACACCTTATAATAATAAGCATAAGCAGTATTCTTATATAATAGAGGTGTTTATAAGAATCAAGACATGGCTAATATTCTGATCCATACATGTTTTCATGTTTCATTTTTATTGATAGATCAGAAATCCAGGTCATTGTTTTTAATTCAGTTTTGAGCTTTAAATAGGCTTACAGGAGTTGTTTGGAACTATGCGTATTCTCCAGTTGAAGATGAGCTGCTTTCGAAATTATCGGGAGCTGGACATTCGTCCATCAGGGGGAATTAATATATTTTACGGAGCGAATGCTCAGGGTAAAACGAATATTCTGGAAGCTGTCTCTTTGCTGGCGACCACGCGATCTCTGAGAGCCAGCCGCGAATCCGAGTTGATACTGCGTGATTCTGAAGAGGCCCATGTCATTGCAGAAATAGAAAGAACCCGCGAGGGAGAATCTGAACTGCACATTTCCGTTTTTCAGACGGACCGTAAGAGTGTAAAAGTAAACAGCGTAAAACGGCCAAGAGTGATCGATCTATTGGGACATTTCAATGCGGTATTCTTTGGAGCTACAGAGATGTCCATAGTGAACGGAGAGCCTGCTGACCGCCGTCACTATCTCAACATAGAGATTTCACAGATAAGCCCAAGGTACGTGTACGATCTCGGCCACTATAAACGAATACTGGAGCAGCGAAATCGTCTGCTGAAAGACCTTCGTGATCGGCCGCGGCCCTCATCTGATACCGGTCTGGAAGCCTGGAATGAACAGCTTATCAATTATGGAGCGCCGCTATTTGAAAAGAGAAAATTCTATATCGAGAGGCTGGCTCCGCTCGCAGCGCAGATCCATCGGGAACTCACGGATGGAAAAGAGACATTAGAGGTTCGCTATGCGCCAAGCATCAGATTTCCTCTGGAGAACGCGTTAGTGTCTGCTGACCGTGTTAAGGAGAAGTCAGCCGAAGATGTGTATACTACGGAAGCAAAAACGGCTGCCGAGGAAGCAGCAGGGGAACCAGCACAATCGATTTCTGAAGGACAGTTTTCCACGGAGACGATTGCAAATGCATTTCGCGAGCAACTATGCAAAGTGGCCGGGGATGAGCTTAGAAGAGGAACAACGCTGCTTGGCCCGCAGCGGGACGATCTCTCCTTTTTAATAAATGGAACCGAGGCCAGAATATATGGGTCTCAAGGCCAGCAGAGAACAGTCACTCTAGCCTTAAAACTGGCCGAATACAGACTAATTGAGGAGTATGTTGGTGAACCGCCAGTCCTGCTTCTTGATGACGTTATGAGCGACCTGGACGATTCCAGGCGTAAACATCTGCTGTCGTGGATTACGAATAGAGGACAGACTTTTATCACCTGCACCAATCTGCGTGCGTTTCCGAAAGAGCTGCTTTCGAATGCATCCAAGTATAAGATCAGCTCAGGGGAGATAGTTTTACAATCATGAACACCGAAAATACAAAATCCAATGGCGAATCACCTCAGCCTTCAAAAGCGACAAAGCGCCGCATAAAATACGATCCGGTAGTTGTTCCAGGATCTCTGGATGTGCCGCTGCGCGGCCGCAGAAATCCGTTGAGCAGCGTCCTGGTGAATACAATCAGTGGTATGGATAGCGCTCCTAAGGTTCGGGAGAGCCTGGCGCTGGCATACTGGCCTCGGGCTGTTGGCGAAATGGCGGCTGCCGCAACAGAGCCAGAATCGGTCCGTGATGGAATGCTGGTAATTCGTACAAAGAACTCTGTCTGGTCGCATGAACTGACATTCCACAAGGTGAAGATTATTGAGAATTTGAACCGCATGCTGGAAGGCCGAGTTATTACCGATATCAAATTCAAAGCTATGGGAGTGAAGCTGCGGGAGAAAGACATTCCTGCCATGCCGCCTCTGGCTGAATTGGAGGCTGTGGTTCTGGAAGACCACGAAGAGGAAGCGCTTCAGGAGAGTTTGGAAAAAGCATCTCAGCTTCCAAGTGACTTGGTCCGCCAGGTGATATCGGGAAGAATTATTCAGGAAGCGAAACTTCGTCACTGGCGCCTCGAACACGGCTGGCATCTCTGCATCCGATGCTCCACCGCCCACAACACACCAGACGATCTCTGTCCGCTCTGCTTAATGTGATCTACTTGGGAATGACATTTGACAATATATCTGAAGATTGTTACCATAATAGTGTAGTTTCCTACTTTAGTGAAATATGGGATTTACATAGTATCAGAAGGATTGTTAAAATGGCATCATCACCTATTTTTGAAGGAACACTTGATGAGCTATTCCAGCTTCGTGAATAGTTCGCTGGATTACGGCTCGCGATATAGGCAGCTATAGCGAGGCGTCTGCCAATGCTGCGGTCTAGAACAGAGTGCGCTGCGTGATTTCTGTCATCGTGAATTCTCTTTGAACTTAATTGGAATGTTAGTTACTCCTCCGCTCGCTGTCTTGATCATATTTAAGCAAATAGGAATCCTAATATATATTATTCATCGCCTTAATAAGCGGAAAATTCTGCTTATCCCGCATGTATGGATATTTGAATTAATGACAATGGGTAATACAATACAATAGTATTCAGTACACTCTTGAAAAATTAATCAGTGCTCGGCCATAGATCTAAAAACTCGCTAGCTGCGCAACGGTAGATGTCCACGAAAACGAAACTACCGCACACCGGGAAAAATCGTTGATACAGGCTTCTTCTATGTCTATTGGTAGATGATACCTCCAGACAAATCTCACGATGGCTGCAACACCTATTTTTAGGTTTTGCAACTATGCCGTGATGAATTTGAGCTCGCTGGTATAGATGACCAGTCGTTACAAACGACAATTTTCATGATTTATCTGAGGTCTATTATGAATAATCAACGCCGCTTTCAATTCTCAGCCATAGTCATAATCACAGTAATTTGTATTTTTATATGGGTCATTTCACCGCTATTCAAACAATCTAAACTTGATCGGGATCTTCTCACGGCGGTCAAAAATAATGACACCGCTTCCGTGGAATATTTACTTAAAAAGAGGGCTAACCCAAACTGTAAAGATGCTCCTGAAATCAGACGTGGATTAAGAGTAATAGTATTAGAGATTACCCATAGAATCCCGCCTCTACCTAAAAGCGGACTATCCGTGTTGACGGTAGCATTAAATGACCAGGGTAATGTTCGTAATCGAAAACATTTCGAGTTGGTTAAGGCGCTGGTGGAAGCAGGGGCAAATCTGAATCCGAACATGCATGAAGAGGTATCTCCTTTGCTTCAAGCAGTTTGTAATGGTAGAACTGATGTGGTGACTCTATTACTGGATCACCGAGCGAATCCCAATATAAAAGATTTTTACGGCGATTCACTGTTGAGCCATGCGGTACAGAACAAGTTTATCAATATCGTCACGATTCTTCTGAATCAAGGCGTAAATGTAAATCAGATAGATTCTGAAGGTTATTCGCCTATACTACGGGCGGCAAGGTTTGGCGATACGCCTCTGTTACGTCTTTTGCTGAGCAGAGGCGCGAATCCAAATGATAAGACGAAAGATGGAAGAACAGCTCTTGTAATGGCGGCTCGATATCCATCTACCGTACAGGCATTAATCGAAGCCGGTGCAGACGTTAATCTCAAGAGTGGTGCAATGGAGGCACCCGCATTTGAAGGCAACACTCCCTTCATGGTCGCCGCATATAAAGGTCAGCTTAAATCCATGGGTATTTTACTGAAGCACGGCGCAGATATCAATGCAAAAAATGCTAAAGGTCTAACAGCTCTGGCGCTTCTCCGCTGGGAGAGCCGGAATGCGACTCCTAACGACAGTGACACATATTATAAGCCAGGATGGACTAAGTCTATCGAATTCCTGAAGAAAGCAGGTGCGAAGGAGTAATTGATTTAATATATAATTCTATTGTTGTCAAAATATAGACATGTAAGTTTCGCTTATTTTTGTCGGGTGGATCTCACAGCAAATGAAGACTATGATATAATAGGCTCGGAGGGAGCCGAAAATGAGCACTAGAGAAATTGAGATTGCTATTACAGAACTCCCAGCGAACAAAGTCAGAGATTTAATGTCCTGGTTTGCTGAATATTACTCAAAACTCTTGGAAGTACAGATTGAGTACGATCTGGAAACAGGGCATTTAGATTCCATCCTTGCGGAAGCAAATCGGGAATATGAAGCCGGATTAGCCCAGATACTATGAATCATCTTACTCTGCCGCGCTTCTGGAGGCATTACTCCCAGTTGCCACCTGAAATACGAGCAAGGGCAGATAGGCAGTACGAGCTTCTCAAGTTTAATCCACAACATCCATCGCTGCAATTCAAGAAAATCGGGCAAGCAAACCAACTCTGGTCAGTACGAATTAGATTACATTATCGCGAGTTGGGGCGTGAAAAGCCTGAAGGAATAGTGTGATTCTGGATTGGAACTCATTCGGAATATGACCACTTAGCAGCAAATTCTTAATTATTTCGTAGTGCAAAACGGAGTGTTACATAACAGCACAACTATTTGCATCGCCTCGAAAACGAAAGATTTTGGAGGAGATTGCAGGCAGGCAGGAATAATTCCATTCCGTAAATCGTCAGTTATTTGAGAATTAACTGTGCATCATCACTTCTTTCGGCTTCATAATCGGCGCTGTATTCAATTTTAGTCGTGACAGTGCAATGGAGGGCGTCGAATATTTTTTGGGCACGCTCCAAAGTAATGCCATGATACTCATTTTTCTCATCGCGAGAAACCGACGCTTCACTAACATTCAACCGATTAGCTAATTCCCTTTGATTTATCCCGCCGGCAATTCGAGCCGCAATGAGCAGCAGTCCAACATCCGTCAGGCGGCTGACCGCTGTGAAATTATGCCGACGCACGTTATCATACCAACGGACCTCTTCGTTTAGTTGTTCATGAAAACAGAGCAATGGCTCCATAGCCGCGTTGACTTGATCATTCCGGAGCCCAGAAGATAACAGTCCGGTTTCCTGTTTTTCCATGGCTTCACGATTTTGTTTAATGCGGCGTATAGCCTCTTTATACTCATATTCCGTACGGATCATACCTATTCCCTCCTACCTATTCGGCTAACTCACGAACGATTTGGACAATTCCTTTCGGACGATTGGCAGTTCGCGATTTTCGAAATGCTGCGGGAAATTGTAAATCATTTCCAAACTCATCTTTAATTCCGCACAAGTTACCTGGAAAGTGCGGGTACAGTTCTACATGATAACGATGCCACATCGGAAGCTGCATCTTCGCTGTATTCGTTTCCGGACGACGAGCTGCCGGATCCCAGGTCCAAATTTTGAATGGATCAATTTTATTTAGATCGGTATGCAGCTGTCTCGAAGCCAGATACATCAGTTCACACTCAAAGTAACCATCGATATCATGGGGATGATCTTTGTTTTCCACGAACGAACCATCGACGAAAATACGGTCTATTCCTACACTCCACAATTGGGAAACAAGGATATCAAGTTGTGTGACCAAATACTCGCGCCATTCGTGATCCCAGGTCTTTGAAGGATTTCCCAGGCCCGTAACGAGGTGTGATTGTCCCAACTCCTTTATTGTGAGAGGATAATCCCCTATTGGCAGAACGCCGTCGGCAGTGAACATAGGAAGTTGAAAACCCGCGGCAATTTTCCATCTCAATATGGTATCGGTTCCTTAGTATAACATCTTAACACATATGTTAAGATGTGTCAATCTAATTGTTGTTGTATTCCATCAAGAATGTGTACAAGCTGGATAACTACGATCACTCTGGTGACTTCCTTGGCAAGGAAGCGTTATAGAGTCAGATTCTCTTTCAAACTTCTCGATCAACTATATTGAAATAGAGCAATCGTACTTTAATTATGTAGAACAATGCAGAAGTTCGAATAAGATTGGGAGTTGTAATGAAGAATAAAAGTCAAGTGCACCTGTCGGAATTACTGTTTTTTAATTTTTCACTCCATATTACCTACAAGCAGTTACTGATGGTGGAAAGTCACTTATGAATACACAGAAGCAAACATGGGGATTTTATCCCGGCAATCATGATACAGCAGGAGAATTCGGATATACGGACGTTTTTATAAAAAAGAATCTAGTGGGTATCGGCTGGCCACTAACTGGTACATTGCAAACATTTATTGTCGAGCAACGGTCACTTGCAGATATTGAAGTAAGGATACGTGAAGCCTATCAGTACTTGCCAGATATAAAAACATGGGATGGAAGTAAAAAGGATAGATGGATGAGTAGATCGGCAGGAATTATGTATCGATTTTTAATGGAAGCCCTGCCGGGTGATACGGTTATATATGCCAGCAAGATTGATGAGTACATACATGTTGGGCAATTCCTCGATTCCGAGAATAAAGGATATTTTTATGATGATGACGGTGGGAATAGTAGATTTCACATGCATTTTCGTCACTTCAGAGCAGTGAAATGGACACATTCGATAGATTTTAAAGAATGTACCAAGCAGGAACTTGCGATAGTACGAACACAGAATACCTTCTGGCGAATGAAAGAATGTCCGGATAAATTTCTATATCCGAAATAAAGCTATGGTATAATAGGTTTCAAATCAATTTATTGGCGATGATGGGAAGAGTAGAGTGCGAGAGACGCTCCAGCGAGGGAGGGGTTGGTGAAAGCCTCCTGGCAAATGCGCACTCGAAAGTCACCCCGTAGCCGTAGACAGAAACGATCGATAAATTTACGATCGGAATAGATTCTACCGGGTCTGCCCGTTACAGCTTCTGAGTGTCCACATTGGTTTAGAGCCGATCTGGAAATGAAGGTGGTACCACGCGGCAATTTTATCGCCCGCGCCCTTCCCTTTTTGGGAGGAGCGCGGGTTTTTCGTTTGGATAGGAGGAGTTAAGAGATGGCAGACATGGATATCGGTAAGCGCGAACTGGCAAAAAACTACGAACCGGCAGCAGTCGAGGAGAAGTGGTACAAGGTCTGGAAGGAGAGCGGCGTTTTCCATGCCGAGCCCGATCCAGCCAAAAAGCCTTACTGTATTACCATCCCGCCGCCTAATATCACCGGCAGTCTGCACATGGGGCACGCCCTCAACAACTCCATTCTGGACTGCATGACCCGCTGGCATCGCATGCGCGGTTTCGCCGCGCTCTGTCTGCCCGGAACCGATCATGCCGGCATCGCCACACAGAATGTGGTCGAGCGCGACCTTGCCAAAGAAGGACTTACCCGGCACGACATCGGCCGTGAAAAATTCATCGAGCGATGCTGGAAGTGGCGCGAAGAGTACGGAACCCGTATCTATCATCAGTTCGAGAAGCTGGGCTGCTCCTACGACTGGGATCGGGTGCGCTTCACCATGGACGACTCCTATGTCGACGCGATCATGGAGGAGTTCAAAAGCTGGTACGAGCGCGGACTGATTTATCGTGGAACCCGTGTAGTGAACTGGGATGTACGCTATCAGTCGGCGGTCTCCGATATCGAAGTGAATACCGAGCCGCGCATGGGCAAGCTGACTCATTTCCGCTACCCGTTCGCAGACGGCAGCGGGTATATCACCATCGCCACCACGCGCCCGGAAACCATGCTGGGGGACACAGCAGTTGCTGCCAACCCCAACGATGAGCGCTACCAGCCTCTCTTCGGTAAAATGATAAAACTCCCGCTGACAGACAGAGAAATTCCGCTCATTGCAGATGATTATGCGAAACCCGAGTTCGGTTCGGGAGCAGTGAAAGTGACTCCCGCGCACGATCTCGACGACTTCGAGTGCGGTCAGCGCCATAATCTGCCACAGATTATAGTTATTGGCAAAGACGGCTGCATGACGGAAGCAGCAGGCACAGGCTTCGTAGGACTGGATCGATTTGAAGCGCGCAAAAAAGTAGTCGCGGCGATGGAGGCGCTCGGCCTGTTCGAAAAAGCCGAGGACTATCTTATCCAGACACCCATCTCAGATCGTTCCGGCGAGGTGATCGAGCCGCTTCTCTCCGAGCAGTGGTTTGTCGATATGAAGCCTCTCGCCCAGCCTGCTATCGACGCTGTGAAAGACGGCAGAATCAAGTTTATCCCGGATCGGTATCAGTGCATCTATCTCTACTGGATGGAGAATATCAGAGACTGGTGTATCAGCCGGCAGCTCTGGTGGGGACATCGGATTCCGATATGGTGGTCCGAAGAGGGCGGCTCGAAACGGCATGCCTTCGCTCGGTCGAAGGAGGAGGCTATAGCCGCTCTCGGAACTGAAAACTGCTGGCAGGATGAGGATGTTCTGGATACCTGGTTCTCCTCGGCGCTATGGCCGCAGGCAACTCTCGGCTGGCCAGAGAAAACGGCCGATCTCAGCTATTTCTACCCGACGAACCTACTTTCGACTGCGCAGGAAATTCTCTATCTCTGGGTGGCACGAATGATTATGACCGGGCTGGATTTCGTGGGCGATATCCCCTTTCACGATGTCTATGTGCATGCAACCGTACTTGATGAGCATGGCCAGCGCATGAGCAAGTCGAAAGGAAACGGTATCGATCCGCTAAGCCTGATCGCTAAATTCGGGGCGGATGCCACCCGGTTCTCATTGCTTCAGCAGGCCGGAAAAAATCAGGACATTAAATACAGTGAGCAGCGCACCGAACTCGCGGGCCAGTTCTGCAATAAACTCTGGAACGCCGCCCGATTTGTACTGATGCATCTGGAGGATACGGTTACTGGGAGTCTGCCGGAGGAATCGAAACTCACGCTGGCGGATCGTTGGATTCTCCATCGGTTCAATATTACCATATCCGCGATATCGGCTTCGTTTCAGACCTACGATATGGACGACGCCTGCCGGGCGCTCTACCAGTTCTTCTGGAACGATCTTTGCGACTGGTATGTGGAAATGGCTAAGGTTCCTCTCCGCGCGGAAGGGGAAGAGAAACAGACGGCACAAAATGTTCTCGCCTGGGTTCTGGAATCTACCCTGCGGATGATGCATCCGATGATGCCGTTCATAACCGAGGAGATATGGCAGACGCTGCCGCATCAGGGAGAAACGATCTCGCTGGCATCCTATCCGGAAGCTCGCCCGATCACTCCAGCCGACGAAGCAGCAGAGGCAGCGATGACAACAGCTATCGAAGCAACTCGCGCGTTCCGAAACATGCGTGCCGAACTCACGATTGCGCCCGGAATTAAACTTAAAGCGGCATTTCTTTCGGCTGATGACCAGGTATCGAGTTCACTTCAGGCTAATTCGGGACTGATTGCCAGTCTGGCGCGTTTAAGTTCACTGGAGATTAGGACGAGTACGCCTGCCGATGAAGGTGAGAAATGGGTGGGAACTCCGATTGTAGGTGCGGAGTTGTTTCTGGAGATCGGAGAGACACTGGATGTCGGCAAAGAATTAGAACGAATTGATAAGGAACTGACTGCCATCGCAAAGCAGATCGAACGTTCGCATGGAATGCTGAATAATCCGAACTTCGTAAAGCGCGCCAGCCCCGAGAAAGTCCAGGAAGAACGCAATAGACTCGGTGAGTGGATAGAAAAAAAATCCCGTCTGGATGAGCAGCGGAAATCATTCGAAAAGTGATTCAATCTCTTTTAAATATAAGCGCCTTTATGATCTAAGGCGCTTATATTCGATAAATTATGGAGCAGGAGTAGGTATGTGCGCGTTATTCACATACTTTTCCGGGTCGGCCCAGAATTTCTTTGGGCATGGGCTGCAGCAAAAGAAGTACCTGTTTCCCTTATAGTCTGCATAGAGATTCGATTTGGTCGCTGCTTTCATTTTTACTTTATTTTTGACGGCTACAGCACAAGTGGTGAGATTTGGATCGACAATGGGAGGAATGGCGAAGCTGCTTACAGATACGCAAAATAGGCCTGCACATAATAGAAGCGAACGTTTCATAAATTTTTACATCTCCACATTTTTTTTTCATCAAACAATCAATTCAAACGGTTGGTTGGACTAAATAGTTATTAATTTTGTTCCCTGAATTCCACAGTTATTTAGGATAATATCTTTCAATATATTAAATAACAGGAGAAAATTCTAATTTCACTTTGCAATCAGACGAAAAAAAGCGGGGATAGCGCTATCCCCGCTCGTTTCATTCCAGTATGTTTCAAACCATATATCTAACTTATAACTACTTTGTGAGTTGTGCCACCGTGATATTGATGCCGAGATGCTGGAGGCAGGTCTCCAATTCGTGCTTGCCCTCGCTATATCCCACGATTGTCGTCGCGACTTTTCCATCCTTGTCGATCACATACTGAGAAGGAATGCCGGTCACATTATATAGGTGCCCGGCGATGCTTTTTGTATCATCCTCAGCAGGATCGAAAGCCACAGGGAAGTTATACTTCTTGCCGATGTTTGCAGCCGTCCATGTATCGAACTCCGCCTTTTTATCCCATACGCATACTGCGAGCACCACCACGTCTTTCGATTTTACCTGCTGGTAGATCTTCTCCAGATGCGGCATCGACTGCTGGCAGGGCATGCACCATGTCGCCCAGAAATCCAGAATAACGGTCTTCCCTTTAAAGTCCGAAAGATGAACTTTCTTGCCATCAGGCGTGTTGGCTTCAAAATCTGGCGCCACGGTTCCGGCAGTCAGCAGTTTTGGAGTATTTTTGCCCATCTCAGTTGCATCTGCCGGAAGGGTAAACGCAAAGGTCTGGGCGGGAATCGGTTTATCCAGAATCCAGTCGGAGAATCTTAGCTCCAGCGTGATGGTAGATTTTCCATTTTGCGTCATATAGGCAGTGCGTTTGAGCGGGCAGCCGGTTATCGAATCGACCCACGTTTTATCATAATATATCGTTGTGGACCCATCCTTGTTTGTAACCGTCGGCTGCAGTTCAGTACGCACCGTCATAGGATGGCCGTTCACGGTATCCTTGGTGATGGTTACTTTTCCGCTGCCTTGAGGCTCTTTGGACAGCGGATCAAAGATTAAATCTATACTTGCGATGCTGCGGATCTGTGAAGATTTATGCCCCTCCGGCGTGGAGTCGATATTGCGATAGGTATTATTGGTTACAAAATACTCATGTTCGTCTATACCATTCACCACATAGAGAGCATCCGCTTTCGTCTTCTTAGCCGGAATCGATTCTACTCGGATTTTACGGGGCCCCTGAATCTTAATTGTGAGATTGAAGACCGCGTTCAGATTTCCCTGTTTATCTGCTTTCATGAACGTTTCATTAACCTGAACGGTTTTCGCTTTAGCCAGAGTGGTGCCATCTGCCATTGCCGGCAGTGCATTGATGCAAGCAGATGCTGAAAGTCCAATAAATAGTCCAGCACCTATTTGGAATCGCTGCATTTTACGATTGGTTAACATAAATCTTTATTCCTTAACTCTTTTTCGAAAGTTCGAAATAGTAGTCGACGTCCGCAGCTCGGGAAGCTGGCGCAGCCAGATTTCCGATGCTGTCCGCTTTATACACATCCGGAGGCGTACCGCTAAACTGATCCGTAGCGATGGTTGGCCGGAATGCTTTCACGTGGCTGTCGAGCCAGAGTGTATTCGCCAGGCCGGAGTGGCGGCCGTGCAGTGAACCTGAACCTTGCGAAGGCGGATTGAGCAGATTGGTTCGAAGCAGTTTGGTATTTGGGTTGTTAGCAAATTTTGCTGCATCCGCCATCAGGATAGTTTCGGAGGTCGCTTCGATCTGCCCCAGCGATGCTCCGGTTGATCCGCCGTTTAAGATCAGATCTGTATTCAAACCATATGCTGCCCACACAGGAATTCCGTTTGGAATATCGATAACGAAAGGCATCAGTCCTAACGCAGTAGGGCAGTCCTCAATTTGAGTATTCTTCATGTAAGGCTGCAGGAATCCCTGATTTGGCTTGTAGGTAGGTGGAAATCCGGTCGAAAAATCTGTCAGTCCGTCCCAGAAAAGTATCGTAGTCGGTGTGAACTGAGAAAATGGAAACAGTGTTTCATCATAATCCTGGGCATACATCAGAGTGGCAATACCTATTTGTTTGAGGTTGGACATGCAGGATGCCTGCCGCGCCTTTTCACGGGCCTGGGCAAATACTGGAAAGAGAATGGCAGCGAGAATCGCTATAATTGCGATCACTACGAGCAGTTCGATGAGTGTGAAACCACGAGTTTTAATCATATCTTGTCCTCCTCGGATAATAAAAGTTTCGATTTACCAATAAAATTTCGAACAGTCAGGAAATGGGATTATCCAATTCGGAAACGGCATTGATTCGAATAGCTTTCCCAATAATAAAGAGACGCGCTGCCCGGATAGGCAGCGCGTCTTCCGGCTAATCCGCTTAGCCGTTGTAATTCAGTTGCTGCTTCATTGAAAATTAAGAAGCGGTATGCGCTTTCGGAGTAGGAATATGCGCGCTCTTCGTAAATTTTTCCGGGCTCTTTTTAAAGGCTTCCGGGCATCCGCCACAGCAGAAGAAGTATCTGTTGCCTTTGTAGTCCGCATACATTTTAGATTTGGTGGCTTTAGAAATGCTGACCGGGTTGTTGGGCATTACCGCACACTTGATTTTGTCGGCATCTTTCTTGGCAGCTTTTTGAGGCGGGCCTGCGAAGGCAGATACGGAAAGCAGTAAAAGGGCTGAGCTGAATAGCATGCTTTTCTTCATGAGTGTTTTCTCCTATTAGAACATCGATCGGTTCGGCGAATAGTACAAATATATGTTACCCGATGTATCCGAAAATCGTTCCAAAACTACTGTCCGTAGCGAAAATCGTTGTGATCTACTATTGACTGCGCTTTTTGAATGCGAGTGGTAGTAAGAGGATGTGTTCTTAGCCATTCCGGATCGCCTTTACCTTCACGCTTCTCCATACGTGAAAGTTTATCGAAAAATCGGATTAATCCGTCCGGATTATAACCTGCGAAATGGGCGTAGCTAAGCCCGCGCCGATCCGCTTCGTATTCATCATCACGGCTGTATTTCAGTCCCGCAAGCTCAGAGCCTAGACCCGCTATATTCTGGCCGGTGGAGTTCGGAATGGCGACAGCAATAAGAATATTATTGAGCATGCTGGAAGATATCTGTTTTGCAGCATGACGGCCATTTACATGTCCGGCTTCATGGCCCAGAATGCAGGCGAGCGCATCGTCATCGCTGCCGATCATATCTAGAAGGCCGCGATAAACATAGATCGGTCCTCCCGGAAGTGAGAAAGCATTGATTTCTTTGCCATCGACTACTTTGAAGGAGTAGGGAACATCCCTTCGATCCATATGTTCAAGCAGAGAACGCCCTATTCTGCGCACACGCTCTGCATCCGCCGAAGAAGTATCAATTTTCATCTCCTGCTCAACCTGCCTTGAACCTTCTTTACCGAGACCGATCTCCTGCCGCGTGGATAGAAAACTGCGTGTACGGCATCCGGATCCGCCTGCGCCCAGAACCATTGCAATCAGCGCGCAGATGTATCGCTTTCTATGAGATCGCATCTTAGAACCACCTTTCGATTGGTAATATCCATATCTTAAAATTTTTATTTTACAATCTGTTTATGCAGATCATCAATTTGATGATGCAGCCAGTCGGATGCGATCGTAGAGTGAATACCAGCACTTTTCTTCATTTCGTTCAGAGGGCCGCGCGCTTCCTTAAGCAGTGTCTGCGCCGTGGAATAATCTGCATTCTGAATGGCAGTCCTCGCCTTTTCAAGCAGTGGCGCTGCCTCTTTCAAAAGCGCTTCCTGCACAGGATCAGATACGTTGGGCGGAGCATCGCTCAGGCTGTTGGAACGGGCTGTGGTAGTGTGCATTTCAAGCTGAGTTATTCTCATTTCTAGAAAGCTCATTTTTTGATACATAAGTACATTGGCCGCTATCACAATTAAAAGGAGTACGGCTATCATCAATCGAATCATTTCGCTGCGCCCTCCGAATCAGGAACAATTTTAGCTTCGGCTCGCGCTTTCAACTCTTTTCCACTCTGTTTTTCAGAGTAGAGTTTGGCACGATGGGCAATATAACGTTCCATGCGGTTGACAGCGAATCCCGCCTTGCCCGGGATAACTCCCAGGCCGCCCATGCCCTCCCGCTCCCTCAGGATCAGCAGTCGATGATTCCAGCGCTGTTCGGATGTCCACTTATATTTATACTCTTCATCCCCACGCAAAAAATCAAATTCTGAACACCCATCCGCGATGGCCCGCTGAATTGCTTTTGCCGTTAAAAGCGTGCCCAGGCTGTATTTGGCAAGTTCCAGGGAGAAGCCGCCCAGATAGTAGTAGGTTCGATCTCGATAGCGGAAACAGTAGAGGGCAGCACGCAGAGAGTCATCTACCATTAAAAGATGAAGGCGAAGCCAGTCCTGTTCCAAAAACAGTTCTGCTGCTTCTCTATGGAATGCCTGCACTTTTTTACTTCCCAGCACTCCTGGCAGCCAGCGAGCATTCCATCTGCTCTGGTGCAGTGCGAAGAAGGCAGTCATGCCATCATCTAATGTTGCTGAGTCTGCGCAAAAGAAATGCGCTTTTTCGTAGTTTTTTAATAACAGACGTTCATAATATCGAATATTGGACCGCATTTTTTTGCCGAGGCTTTTTGCAGTCTCATCCCAGTCGATTCCGAGCGGCAAATATGGGCAGGGTTCCATCGGAATGTTGGAACTAGGAGAATTAATATCCGCTTCTGCCGTTTTATTCAGTAGATGATTGTCATTTCTAATCTGCTGAAGGTCGGCAATATCCCATCCGCGCAGATCTGTGTTGAGGAGCTTAAGAAACGCCTCATGAACCGATTTTTTATGATCCGGATCGGCGAGAATTTCCAGATAGTCGCTGGTACCTGTGCCAACCCAGGCGAGCCTTCGCATAGGCAGATTAAGATGCCAGCTTGTGTAGAGCGGAGCTAAGCCAACCAGGTTCCCTTGTTTATCATAGAAAAGAAGCAGTTTAAGGCGTTTGCGGCTGCGAAAGTGTTTCCACCATACCGAGTTCCATTCCCATGTTTGAAATGGGGTGCTGTCCGGGCATCGTTCCTGCAGGTTTTTCCAGGCAGTTTCGATGCGTTCAAAAATAAAATCATCAGTCTCTTCGACTATTTTCAAGGAGACTCATATCCTTTCTAAGCAGCTCAACCATAATAGCGATTATAACAGAATGTTCTTCAGAATGTCCAATTCGATCCTCGCCGTTAGGTTGACGCAAGCCGTCAACTCTGTTATACTGATACTGTCGATGATATTCACCAAACTGGCCTCAACCTATACATTCGAGATGAATATGCCCACTTATCTTTACATTGATTACATAAAATTTCACCACAAGGTGAGAGGATATCCTCGCAGTTTTAATGGGATAGTTTGTTTACTCATTTTGCTGCTCACAGGTTTCAGTTCTATCCAGTGCACCGCAGCGGAGAATGGCAGAACAATACTTCAAAAGAGCCTTGACGCTTATCAGCATATGAATAGTTATTCAGGTAAATCCGTACTTGAGACAGTGGTAACAGTTGGCGGGAAAGTAATTCAGACCGATGGCCTGTCACTCACAATGGAGATAAAACGTCCTAATAAAATCCACATGGCAGTGATGAGTCCAAAAGGTTCCAGTTCAATATTCAGTGATGGCTCTTCTCTTTTTGTTTACGATACCTCTTCGAACCAGTATATGAAAGGTCCTGCTGCTTCCACGCTGCTGCAGATGCTTCCTGAGCTTTTTAAGCGCGCGCGTATTCTTGCCTTGATAGATCCGCTTGGCCTGATAAGCCGTCCGACACTTCCAAAAGAGTTACTGAATACTACCGTGCAGGCCGATGCCTCGATAAACGGCCATTCCGATTATGTTGTTACCGGTCAGACAAAGATTGCATCACAGACTTTAAAGAATGCCGCAGGTAAGACGATAACCACTCCTGCTACCTCACAAAACTGGAAATGGTGGATTGATAAATCCACTTTTATGTTCGATAAAATTGAGATTGTAAATCCCAATGTGATGCTGAGAAAATTTAAAAAAGAAGGCAAAAAAGTAATACCAATCAACGCCAAAGCCGTTTCTATTCTTAGGAATAACCTCACAGATTGTAAAGCCAATCCGCCTATGCAGGATTCTATTTTCGTGTTTAATATCCCTTCCGGTGCAACAGAGCACCGTAGCACTGCGGATATTCTGCGAGGCTCTAAATGACAGAGAGGCTAAGGACCTGAGGTTATGCTCGGAATCATAGTTGCTGCGATTGTGGCCGCCTTTGTTACCAGCATGGTCACACCGAGCATACGTCGATGGTCAGATAAAGTTGGTTTAGTCGATCTTCCAAATGCACGCCGCATTAATACCGAACCGATGCCCCGCGCGGGTGGAATTGCTATTTTTCTCGGTTTCCTCGTCGCCGTACTCCTCACTGTAACAGTGCGCCAGTTCAGTAAAACGGGACAGCATACCTGGACTCCTCAGGTGCTTGGCGTTCTTGCAGCCAGTGGATTTGCTGCAATTGCAGGTCTTGTCGACGATTTCAAGAATCTCTCCGCTAAAATACAGATCGCAGCAATGGCTGCGGCCGGGGGAATACTGGCAGCCTCGGGAATTCGCATCGAAGGTATTACCAACCCGATGGGCGGAACTTTCGGGACTACATATAACCCTCTTGTAAACTGGCATCCGCTGGGTATCGCTGCATCCGTATTGATAACTATTGTATGGGTTTTCATCGTCACTAAAACGGTAGACGCTATTGATGGCGTGGATGGGCTTGCCGCGGGAGTATGCGCCATCGCTGCCGCCACTCTGGCTCTTATGGCTACTCTGCTGCATACAAAAGAGGGGCCGACGGTTGCACTTATTGCTGCCGCTCTGATGGGAAGCTGCCTTGGGTTTCTGCGGTACAACTACCACCCTGCAAAGATAATCATGGGTACTGTTGGAGCCTGGGTTCTGGGAGTGGTACTTGCTGCGATATCTATTCTTGGTGCTTTCAAATTGGCAGCGGCTGTATCGGTGCTGGTTCCTGTACTGGTTCTGGGAGTTCCCCTGTTCGATTTTACACATGTTCTTGCAAGGCGGCTGTTGGCTGGCGCTCCTTTAACTGTTGCGGATAAACGGCATTTGCACCATCGTCTTCTAGACCGCGGCTGGAATCAGCGGCAGATCGTCTGGTTTATTTATAGTATCGCTGCTCTGCTTTGTATCACCGCATTTGCGATTTTCCATAATGGAAGAGGCGGGCATTAAAGGTTGCAGGTTTGGAATTGCGAAGCCTGTTTTACCCTGGGTTAAGACCCATGTCTGGAATTGCGAAGCCTATTTAGCACACTGGGTTAAAACCCATGTCCGGAACTGCGAAGCCCATCTCCGATCGTCTGAGGCTCTCTTCATGAGCTGAATTTTGAATTGAATCCAGTCCGAAGGACTGCATTCCGTCTGAAAGACGTCCGCTTATTACAGACGGGGGTTTTCAACCTCCGGATTAAATCGGCAAACATTCCGTCTGAAAGACGACCGCTTTTTCCAGACGGAGGTTTCCAACCTCCGGATCAATCCTGCATAGGTAACTATAAATTTAGGAATATTTCAAGTTGCACAACGTTAAAAAAAAGGTTTTATGTGTTTTCGGAACGCGCCCCGATGCCGTCAAAATGGCACCGATCGTTCTAGAGTTGAAAAAGCAATCCGCTCACTTTGAAACTCGTGTCGTAGTGACCGGCCAGCATCGTGAACAGCTTGATCAGGTACTTAAGGTTTTCTCCATAAAGCCGGACCATGATCTGGCTATTATGCAGCACGGACAGACGCTGACTCAAATTACCACGCGCGCACTGGAAGGGCTCGATGCCGATTTACAGCAGTTTCCGGCAGATATATGTCTGGCCCAAGGCGATACGACGACTACCTTCGTGGCGGGCCTGGCGGCATTCTATCACAAAGTATCCTTCGGGCATGTCGAGGCAGGGCTTCGTACGGGTAATATGTACGATCCATTCCCCGAAGAGATGAACCGGCGTCTGGCTGCGGCACTGGCGAAATGGCATTTTGCACCCACTTTAGAAGCACGTCAGAACCTTTTAAATGAAGGTATTGAGGAATCGAGTATTCGTGTTACAGGCAATACCAGTATAGATGCGCTTCGCTCCGTCGCCTCCATTGAGTATCGTTTTCCGGATGGAAATTTACGAGATATTACAGAGGGCAGCAGGCGTCTCATTCTCGTTACCGCTCATCGACGCGAGAATTGGGGCGAACCCATGGAGAATATTGCACATGCGGTAGCTATCCTCGCCCAGGAGTTCGAAGATTGTGAAGTGGTCGTGGCGCTTCATAAAAACCCTGTTGTCCGGGAAAGCCTCATTCCGATCCTCGAACATGTCATCCGCGTTCATCTTATCGAACCGCCAGACTATGTTCCATTCGTGAAACTGATGCAGCGAGCCAATCTGATTCTCACTGACAGCGGCGGAGTGCAGGAGGAAGCGCCAACGCTGGGAGTTCCGATTTTGGTTCTGCGCCAGACCACCGAACGCCCTGAAGGCGTGGATGCAGGCACTGCTAAGTTGATCGGCACGGATACACAGGTGATAGTTGAGGAAGCACGTGAACTTCTTACGAATCCGGAAGCACATGCTGCGATGTCACGTTCCGCAAATCCATACGGCGACGGCAGCGCAGCGGAACAGATAGTGCAGGTTCTTCAAAATAGTTAAAAAAGAATTCAATACAACACAAAATAACGTTTCTATTCTCTTCAACTAGGATATTTTATACAATTTGCTGAATTTCCAGCTATCGATGTCCAGGTAAAGTCCATCCAATTTGGGAAGGACGGTAAGTACATCCATCCATTGCATACTATTGAGTTTCAGCGAAACTTCTCCATACTAAAGTACGTACATAAATAACTGTCTTACTCGTCAAGGCAATTTCCCAATCACCAGGATGATTCCGGTCGTCCGACCTGAGGCAACTATGGCTAAAAACTTACGAATTTCTTTCCTATTGGTATCTACAGCGTTTCTATCTTTTATGCACTCGCTTTCTATTCCCACTTTTGCTGCTGATTCTCCAACGGATAAAATCGTGAGTATTGCATTTACCGATACTTCTGGAAAATCCTACTCAAAAGAATCTTTATCCAAGAATAAAGCTACAGTTTTTTTCTTTGTCTCTACCGAGTGCCCTATTTCAAATATCTATACTCCTCGTATGATTGCAATTTCACAGGATTATGCCTCGCGCGGAGTAGCGTGTTTCCTGGTAGATTCAAACGATGAAGATACACCGGCTAGATTCAAAAACTACACAGCCGAACGAAAATATCCGTTCGCCTCCGTAAAAGATTCAGGTACCAAGCTTGCTGATCTGCTGCATGCACAAACGACCCCAGAAGCGGTAATAATTGATACTTCAGGTGAGTTCCGATACCTCGGCAGAATTGATGATAACCAGGACAAGACCAAAGTCGCCCGCCAGGATGTTCGTGAAGCGCTGGATGCAGTTCTCGCCGGAAAACCCGTCTCTCGAACACGCACGCTTCCATTTGGATGTGCCATTTTTCGTGATAAGAGCGCTCCGGCTTCAGCAACTAAAGCTGCTATCACCTATACTCGCGATATTGCGCCTATATTAAATGCAAACTGTGTTATATGTCATAGAAGTGGCGAAGTGGCTCCGTTTTCCCTGGAAACGTATCCTCAGGCGCGTACCTGGGCTTCGGCAATAAAAGCTTATACTGCCCGACATATCATGCCGCCCTGGAAGCCTGTTGCGGGCTGGGGAGATTTCCACGAAGCACGCGCTCTTTCCACCGCGCAGCTGAGTGCAATCGCATCCTGGGCGGACCATGGAGCGCCTTTCGGTGAAAGAAAGGATCTGCCCACACCGCCTAAATTCGATACCCCTGGCCAATGGACTCTTGGCACTCCTGATATGGTTCTTAGCCCTCCCCGGCCGTATCATCTGGCAGCGGAAAGCCCCGATGTCTATCGTAACTATGTACTGCCCGCCGATTTCAAAGAAGATCGTATGCTGTGCGCCACTGCATTTCAGCCGGGCAATCGAGCTATCGTCCACCATATTGTCACCTATATCGATACCTCAGGCATCGCTGAAAAGCTGGATGGACACGATTCGGAACCAGGTTACTCGGTTCCAGGAACCTCAATAGGAGTTTTGGATGCGGCCTGGGGTGATGTATGGGTACCCGGCAGCGCACCAAGGCGGCTTCCTCCGGGAATTGGAGTGAAAATTCCTAAAGGCGCAAAACTGGTTATGCAGGTGCATTACCACTGCGACGGTAAACCAGAAACCGACCTCAGCAAAATGGCGCTCTATTTTTCGAAAGTACCCGTGCAGCACCAGCTGGAAACATTTCCTATCGGCAGCATGAGGTTTCATTTAGCCCCGGGCGATTCTCATGCTGTCGTAAAAAATACAATGGGTCTCTTTTCGGGTGGGCTGCCTCAGGCAGTCAAGCTTTGGAGCATTTTCCCGCACATGCATATGCTCGGACGGGATATGAAGGTATATGCAGTGCTGCCTGACGGTACCAAAAAGCAGCTTATATGGATCAACGATTGGGATTTCAATTGGCAGGCAACTTACTACTACAAAGAACCCATTCTTCTTCCAAAAGGAACTAAAGTTTATTTGGAAGCTGTCTATGATAACAGCGCTCAGAATCCCAGGCAAACTTCTCAGCCTCCTAAAGCAGTCCACTTTGGTGAGCAGACTACAGATGAGATGTGTTTTGCATTTATGGGCCTAACCTTTGTAGATTCTCAATCAGTTTCTCGTCCGAACGCGCTGCATCTCAGCCGTAAGCAATGATTAACGTATTTGACATTCTGCCGTTAATTTGATATATTGAGATCTGCGGTAATATCTCCATAATCACCCTAAAGAAAGCTGACGAACTAACCGATATTATTATTGTACGATGATGCTAAAGGCAAACTCACAGAAATGTGGGGACGCAAAGCCATGGGCCTTACAGGAATCTAAATATCTAAGAACCAGTTAACTACGGTAACGAGATATTTCTTACAAATAATCCTGTTGGTTGCCAGGTTGCCGTCCTCGACGTAGAGCAATGTTATGAACACTGCTTTTAACGCTCAGGAGGCAAATATGAAAATTTCAACCGAGGAAGTAAGTCGTTTGCTTGCTTTCGCACCGTCCGACCGTGGATATTCGCGTTCAGTATCTACACCTACGATAGCGATCGCGGATTTTGATATTAATACAGATGCAGCTACAGTTCAGGTTTCTTCGTCCGCACATGAAGTTCAGCAGATCAAGAGGCTGGTGAACTCACTGCCAGATCAGCGCACCGAAAGAGTGCAGGCTCTAAAAGCGCAGGTCGAAAATGGTACGTATAATGTTAGTGCAGAGGATATCGCTGACCTTACTATTCGCCGTGTATTGGCTGATAATACAGCGATCTAACTATTAATTTATTCATCATTGAATAGAAAAGTGAGCCGATGACGTTATTTAACGTATCATCGGCTTATTAATTTGTATAGGTGTTTACTATTATGATTTCATCCTACAAAATTATACTAACCATCCTATCCTGTTTCATTTTAGCGGGTTGCAGCGGTCCCCAGGAAAAAGCGCCCACCCCTTTCCTGCACCTGACCACCAATAATGTTAACGGGAAGATAATCCAGGCTGTTGAGAAAAATGACGTTAGCGAGCTAAAGTATAATGGAAGAGGCATGCAGCTCAAAGTGCATCTATTTGGGGATGTTCCTTTGAATTCGGAAGCAGTAGATTCGGCTTCCAAAGGGAAACATATTGATTTGATCGAGTTAGACGCTACTTTTGATCTGACACATGACCAATGGAAGCCTGTATTTGAAGCATGGTTTCATCACGCTGCTGCAATCCCATTGAAACAAGCATTGCATCCAACGAGTGTTAGTGTGGACAAGCGGGCATTATGGCAGTACACGTCAGCAGTAGCCGCTTCGGGAAAAAATTCGAGATACATCCGAGCCTATCTTATTCCTCAAGGCAAGCATGCAATCGTCATTCAAAGCCGTGGATGGATTGCGGACGATGCATCGTCCTATGATTCCTATCTCGATGATCTTGCTGCATCGGTTGACAGCGGAGAGACCCCAAAATAGTTTTGCCGTTCTTGTACGCCGTTTTGGTTTACACGCGATAAATGTATTGGAGGATGTGTTCGATACTTGATTGTTTCACGTGAAACAAAGTCTAAACCATTAACGCAGAAAAACTTGCGGAGATCGTGCCCAGGCATCGA
The DNA here is from genome assembly GCA_038203935.1 of Chthonomonadales bacterium. GTDB lineage: Bacteria > Armatimonadota > Chthonomonadetes > Chthonomonadales > Chthonomonadaceae > JANXSG01. The sequence continues at coordinate 9,977 of JBBRDM010000034.1, read as the reverse complement.
GAGCATTTAGTCTGCTGTCCGGAATCAACTGGATGGAATCTATGTCTTTGCGAGCTACCCATCTAAATCCAGCAGATTCAGCGCTCGCTTGAAGTTCGCCGCTTAAGAGCTGAACTTCAAAACAGAGAACAAAACTCTGATGAACATTTCCATCGGGATAAGCACAAACCGAAAATGGGGAGGTGTTTGCCGCTATCAGGCGCAGTATCTCAGTTTTTAAGCCCGTCTCTTCTTCCATTTCCCGAATGCAGCAATCCTGTGCTGATTCTCCAATATCCATTCTTCCCCCAGGCAAAGACCACCAGTCACCACGAGTTCGTTTCATGAAGAGGATTTGATCAAGTTTATTGAACAGCACGGCAGAGACTCCCGGGCTAAGCGGTACATTGGGCCTGGGTGCAGCTGGGTCGTTGTAGTAAAACTGTTCTATCAATGTTGACTCCCATGCAGCAGAGTATCCAGCAAGCGCTCAAGATCGTCCGGGGAGTAAAAATCGATCTCTATTTTGCCCTTGTCCCCTGAAATTTTAATTGCTACGTGTGTTCCCAGGTGCTGTTCGAGTGATTCTCGTACGGAATTAAGATTTGGGTCGGGAATTATCCTTGCGGGACTGCTGCCGATTATTGTAGGTTCGGGTGGCGTTTTGAGTGGCGGGTTAAGCAGTTTTTCGCGCATCTCTCTGGCTAACTGCTCAGTATCACGAACGGAAAGTTGTCTGCTGCGAATGGAACTCAGTAAAAATTGCAAATCTTCGTCGGATTCGCAGGAGAGCATAGCTCGGCCATGTCCCTCACTGATTTCTCCGCATTCGATACTGTCTTGTACACTGGCAGGAAGCTGCAGCAGGCGCAGAGTATTTGCAATACCACTTCGACTTTTCCCAACGCGGAGCGCAACGGTTTCCTGGGTCATCCCAAACTCATCAATAAGACGCCGATAAGCACGCGCGGCCTCAAGCGGGCCGATATCTTCTCGCTGAAGGTTCTCAACTACTGCAATTTCAAGCTGAACCTTCGATTCTATTTCGCGAATCAAAGCTGGCGCTGAATCCAGCCCGGCAGCGCAAGCTGCGCGATAACGGCGCTCGCCAGCGACGAGCTCATAACGATCCATTCCCGTTCTTCGCAGCAAAATTGGCTGAAGAATACCAAATTCTCGGATACTGGAAGTCAGTTCGTCCAGCTTGATCGAATCGAAGTGAGTACGTGGCTGATATGGGTTTGGGACGATCTGTTTGACAGGTATCATTTTGACCTGGCTGGCCTCTTCCGGCGAAATAGTATCGGAAATCAGCGCAGAAAGGCCTCTACCAAGTCCTCTTTTTTCCATCTTCCAAAACCTCCATAGCAATATCGTAATAGGCACAGGCGCCCCGTGATCTAGGATCGTAGAGCGCTACCGGAATTCCGTGGCTGGGAGCCTCAGAAAGCCGGACATTGCGCGGCACAATCGTAGGGGAGACTTTATCGGTAAAGAATTTTTTCACTTCCGCTACAACCTGCTGGGCTAATCGTATTCGGTTGTCGTACATAGTAAGGATCACTTTTGCAACCCCAAGCTGCGGGTTTAACTTCTGGCGGACAAGATCGAGTGTTTTTAATAACTGGCTGATCCCTTCCAGCGCGTAATACTCTGTCTGAATGGGAATAATAACGGAATCGCAGGCGACGAGTGCATTGAGTGTCAGCAGGCCGAGTGATGGAGGAGCATCTATAAGCACATAATCAAAATAGATTCGGGCAGGTTCTAAAGCATTTTTAAGCACATGCTCACGATCCGGCTGCGAAAGCAGGAGCATATCGACTCCAGCAAGGTCAATCGTAGAAGGAAGCAGTGTTAAATTAGGTACTTTGGTGGGAATCACAGCATCCGATACAGGTATCTGCTCGGCTAAAACATCGTAGGTGGAAAGTTGGACACCTCGCTTATCAATTCCGAAACCGCTGGTCGCATTTCCCTGGGGATCGAGATCAACAAGTAAAACCTTTTTGCCGGCGAGCGCCATATAGGTAGCCAGATTGACTGCGGTGGTGGTCTTTCCAACTCCGCCTTTCTGGTTTACTACGGCAAATACGGTCGCTCTGGCCAATTAACTCTCCCAAAAACTGCTAAGACTGCCTCTATAGTTACACAAACAAAGTCTCCATCCCTCCTGCGGTGCCTAATGCGAACGATAATTGAAATCTGAATAGTTGATTTTTATGCTTCAAAAAAAATGTTTGGCATCAGAAATCAAGACCGAAGCATGAAGATAAAGGCGATAATGAACTCATGTTTCATTATCTGGTACACTCATCTTATCTCATAAGAAGGAAATGTATTGCCTAGAATATTCACGCAGGCACAGCTTGATGCTATAAATTCCGATGAGCCGGATATTTGTGTTGCTGCCGGAGCCGGATCAGGGAAAACAGGTGTTCTGGTCGAGCGCTTCGTGAGGCTGGTAGAACAAAAGAATGTTGCAGTAGATCAGCTGCTGGTAATTACATTTACCGATAGGGCAACTCGCGAAATGAAAGTGAGAATAGTGGATGCCCTCACAGAACGCGGGCTGATGCTGGAGCGCAGACAGGTGGAGACTGCCTATATCAGCACTATTCACGGATTTTGCGCAAGATTGCTGCAGGAAAATCCATTCGAAGCAGGGATAGATCCTCAGTTTAAAGTGCTGGAAGAAGGTAAAGCAAAACGGCTGCTCAGGCAGACGCTTGAAGAAACTGTATCCAGGGCTTATGGAGCAAACGATCAAAATTTAATGACGCTTGTCGAAGCTATTCAAACGGCGCGCGTTTTTGAAGAAGTCACCGGCGACCCTCTCTCCGTGCTGGGCAGCTCCCTGCAGGCGGTTCTGGATAAGCTCCGAGGCGCAGGCAGGACTATGGAAGAGCTGGATGAGATTTGGAAAGAAGGCCCGGAAAGGCTGGCTTCCCGTTCATTGAGCCCTCTTCAGAGTATTTTGCAGCCTTCTCTCACTGAAATTTCTTCCTGCCTGCAGGGAATAAAACAACTCCGACAAAAAGCAGTGGGCGCTCTCGGCGGTATATGCGATTCTCTGCTGGCACACAAGATCCTGGAAGAACCTAACGGTGCCTCGCCTTCAGAAATACTGGATGCTGTTCAGTCATTGCATGCGCTTTTGCAGCGAAGCAGGCAGAATCCTCAAGAGCCGTTAAGTCCGGAAGGTCAAATTATAAAATATATACTTCGAATGCGGTCGCTGTGTGATGAAATGCGCTCGCTATTTAATGCGGAGGCTGTCGAAGAGGAAATTTCTACTGAACTGTGCCATACCCTGCTTGGATTGACCATACAAGTCTGGAAGGAATATCAGGCGGCAAAAAGGCGTCTGGGTGTTCTGGATAATGCGGATCTCCAATCTGAAGGTGTCCGACTATTAAAAGATTCGATCTGGGTTCGCAATCGTTATCGGCGGCATTTTAAATACCTTCTGATAGACGAATTCCAGGACACAGATCCTCTTCAAATGCAGCTGGTCGAACTTCTGCATGGTGCAAATCAGGGCATTCCAGATCAGCGGCATACCAACAGTCTATTCATCGTAGGCGATGTGCAGCAGAGTATCTATGGCTTCAGAAATGCAGAACCACGGTTATTCCAGGAGCTTGAAAGAAAGTTCCGCGAGGATAAATCTGGGAAGCATATTTCATTACAAGTCAATTTCAGATCCAGGCCAGAAGTATTACGCACTGTTTCCCATGTATTTAGACAGGTCTGGAAGGATGTGCGCAGTCCATTTGTACCGTTGGAAACCGGTGCCGAGTTCAAAACTAAAACGGAGCCTACCCTCGAATTAATGCTCAGTTCAGGTGTCCGCCGTGGGGAATATGTGGCGTTGGAGGCAGATGCTATTGCTGCCCGAATTCAGGAAATAGTCGAAGGGCGCACACTGCGAATCAGCAGTAAAAGTGACACTAGATGCGGTGAATTTGTCCGGTACAAAGATATTGCCATACTGCTGCGGGCTTTGACTGATATTCAGAAGTATTCCGAGGCGTTCGCAAAACGAGGCGTGCCGCACTATATCGTAGGGGGCGGCAGAGGATACTACGCCCGACGAGAAATTCGCGATCTGATAAATATTCTGACCGTGATCGATTCGCCACTAGATGATGTTGCACTGGCAGCGGCATTGCGTTCACCACTAGTTGGACTCGAATTAGACACTCTGTACTCTCTGACGAACTATGCTAAAAATCCCGATAAAAAATCAACTCATTTCCCTCTCTATTCCGTACTTCAGGCATTTATTCATCATGGGGACATTCCAGAGGAAGAAAGATCAAGGCTGGCTGCTTTTATTGCTATTGTGGACGAATTACGGCTCCACGAAGACAGACTGCCTGTGGGACATCTGCTGGAGCGGCTTATAGCCAGAACAGGTTACGATGCACGCCTTCTATGCCGGCCAGGCGGCCGAAGAAGGCTTGCCAATGTTCGCAAGCTTCTTCAGATGGCAAATACTGACTCGGTCATGGGAGTGAGCGAATTTATAATGCGGCTGCAGGATCTCGAAAAACTAGCTGACCGGGAAGGGGATGCACCTACGGAAGAAGAAGCTGCCGATGTGGTGCGTTTTCTTACCATACATAGTGCGAAAGGGCTTGAATTTCCAGTAGTTGTTCTTGCAGACCTCTCCCGGAATCTGGTAGTTCAGGAAAAAAAGTTGTTTGTGTGTGATCCAGAACATATTGCATTTGGCACCCGGCTGCCAGGCGGGCCGAACGCTGCATACAGGGCGATAGTACGGCAAAAAGAGATAGTAGAAGAATCAGAGTTTGCCCGGCTGTTGTATGTTGCTGTAACAAGATCAAGGGAACATCTGATTCTGGCAGGTAATGCCGGAAACAATCGGGGATTCAACTGGGCAGACCTTATTTTCCAATCATTGGGAGTTCTAGAACCTCCACCGCAGCCTGAACTCAAGATTGTGGCAGGAGGCATCCCCGCACGCATATCCGCCTTGAGCCACTCGATTTATAGTACGTCGGTCATGTCCGATTCGAACCAAAATCGACCCAGATATTCCGCAGCGGCAGAAGAGTTAGCGCAGGAGTTGTTAAGCCATGAATAAGGTAGTATATCTCCAGAATACCTAGAAACAAAGAGTATAAAGCTTATGAAGATAGCGGTCTTGGGGGCAGGAAGCTGGGGAACAGCGCTGGCTCTGCTGGCAGTAAATCGGGAACGAGAGATATGCCTGTGGGGACGATCATCCGAAAAGATGAGGCATTTACATGCGGTCCGCGAAAATAGAAGATATCTGCCGGGGATTAACATACCTGACGAAATTCTGCCGACCTCCAATCTGAAACATGCTCTTGAATCGGCATCTGTCGTGATCCTGGCGGTTCCAAGCGGTGCAATGCGGCTGCTTTTGCAAGAGTGCAAAGAATATATCTTGGAAGATGCCCTCCTTATCTCTGCAGCAAAAGGGCTGGAAGAAACGTCTGGATTGCGGATGAGTGAAACAATTGCCCAAATCATTCCTGGCAGTGAGTATCGGATTGCAGCGTTGTCTGGGCCGAACCTGTCGCTTGAAGTTGCGCGAGGAGTTCCAACGGCTTCCGTAGCTGCTTCGGTTTCGCACGCATCTTCAAAAGCAGCACAGTCCTTGTTTACGAATACGGATCAGTCAAACTTTCGAGTTTATACTTCCAGTGACATTATTGGCGTAGAATTGGGCGGAGCGATTAAAAATATGATCGCTATTGGCGCCGGTATCTGCGATGGGCTTGGATATGGCGACAACTCCAAAGCTGCGCTGATGACCCGAGGGTTGATGGAAGCGATGCGGCTCGGGCTGGCATTGGGGGCGGATGCCTCCACTTTTATGGGACTTTCCGGCGTCGGCGATCTCATTGCAACCGGCGCGAGCTGCCTTTCGCGCAACTATCGCGTGGGGCTGGCAGTAGGGAAAGGCGGCAATTTGCAGGACATTCTTGTCGATCTCGGCCAGGTGGCGGAAGGTGTGCCCACAACGCGAGCGCTCCACAGTCTGGCAGAGAAAGATGAGGTGGACATGCCGCTTTGCTCCGCTCTCTACGCGGTACTCTACGAACAAAAAAATCCACTCGAAGAGATCAAAAAACTTATGCAGAGACCTGTTGGAGAAGAGCATACGATCAAACTAAAAGTGGTGGATCAAATATGATTGAAGCGCCAGTAACTATCAAGAAAACGGCGCGTCTTGTTGAAATTTTTTCATCCATCCAGGGTGAAGGAATGCTTATTGGAAAACGTCAGATATTTGTACGCACTTATGGCTGCAATCTGCGCTGTTCTTATTGCGACAGCCCCGAAACTCTAAAAGAAACTCCGGCGCCATTGGCATGCCGTGTGGAAGATCCGCCTGGATCGTGGATTTTCAAGTCATCACCTAATCCAATCACGTCAGATACGCTCACCAATATAGTCCGTGAGTATCTCGCTGAACCGCACCACTCATTATCTATTACGGGCGGAGAGCCGCTGCTGCAGGAAGTCTTTTTTCGCGAGTGGCTGCCGGATGTGCGTTCTCAGGGACTCCAGACTTTTCTGGAAACAAATGGAATGCTTCCAAACCATCTGCAGCGGCTTCTTCCTCACCTCGATCATATCTCGATGGATTTTAAAGCGCCAGGAGCCATAAACCGAGATAAAAATGAGGTGATGCAGACACACAAACAATTCCTTCAAATCGCAGCCGCAAAGCAGGTCTATTCAAAACTGGTCATTACTCCGACAACAAAAGATGAGGAGATAGATTCGGTATGCGAAGTGATCAGTGGAGTTGATAGGAACATTCCTCTTATACTGCAGCCATTGACGCCATTTGGATTTGAACTGCTCCCGGTGTCACCATCGCGGATTTTAGAGGTATATACACGTGCCTGCAGAAATTTGAAAGAGGTGCGAGTAATTCCGCAAACGCATAAGATGATGAAGATGCTTTAATGCAACAACAGCGTATGACTGCTCCAGAAGATGGAAATCGAACGGGAACGTAACAATCAATCTGCATTCTACGTCTATAACTAAATACACGATATCCCTGCAGGAAAGATAAATACGATGCAGCAAAGCTTAGATCCCATTCAGGTCAAACTCCAATCCACACGTTCCCGCCGTACTTTAGTTGCAGCAGCATCAGGCTTATGCTGGACGGTATCTATTTTTCTCATTATCGTAGTGATTTGCTGCGGCTTAGATCGTCGGCTGCATCTAAGTCCATCAGCTCGAGTCGTCTGGGATATTCTGTTTTTTGTCTCAATTCTGGCAGGTGCAGCCTGCACATATTATTTAGTCAAACGATCGAAAGTACCTGATTCCGAACTGGCAGCTGATATCGAAAGAGTTTATCCTGTATTAAAGGAACGATTGATAACGTCGGTAGAATTGGCGCCGGCCGCGGGATTTGCAGGCAGCCCGGGATCATTTTCTGTTCCCATGATTACTTCTCTCATTGAAGAGACTCGCACCATTGCCGCCACCCTCGATTTTAGTCGTTCGGTAAATACGCAGCCGCTCAGAAAGAGTACGATTACTGCCTTTATCACACTATTGCTATTAATCATTCAGATCATTTCCTCACCGGATGCCTTCGGTGTGTGGCTGCAGCGAATGGCATCGCCGCACGCCGATATCGCTCCATTTGCTCGAACGCGCGTGTGGATCAATCCGGAAGCGGAGGTACTGCCTCGCGGGGAACCGCTGCATGTGAAAGTGGTCACTCGCGGAGATTATGCGGCAGGCTGTATACTCAAATATCATCTTGAAGGAGATGCGCCTGCCATTTGGAAAAAGATCTCGGAATCCTCTCAAGCTGATCAGAAAAATAGCCCCGAGCAGGCATTCAGTTTTAAGCTTCCCTCCTTAAATAGAAACATCGTTCTGCAGGCAGAAGCAAATGATGGGGAATCGAATCAGCGTCAGGTAGCGGTTGAAGACAGGCCTGCGCTTCTAAACTTTGCTCAACAGATACGATTTCCAGCCTATATGCATCGGCCTGTTCAACAAATTCCTGAATCGACAGGTGCGATTGGCGTTCCCGCAGGCTCCGTAGTAGAGATTACCGCTCAGGCAAATAAGCCGCTCCGCTCCGCTCTGCTTGCTCCGAACAGTGGACAGGAAACAGCATGGCATGTAGTCGGAACGAAAGCCAATGGATCTCTGAACGTTGAAAAGAACGGCAGTTATCAGCTAAAACTTGTGGACACACGCGGTTTCGATAATCCCAACTCTCCCCGCTACCAGATTCTAGCTCAGGCTGATCAAACTCCACAGGTACAGATCGATCAGCCGGCAGCAGATATCGATCTTGTTCCGAACGGCAGCCTGCCTTTAACAGCGCACGCCACTGATGACTACGGGGTAGCCGGAATGGGGCTGGTATTTGAACGCCAGAAGCTTGATGCCGTGGAAGGCGAAAGAATACCGATGCATCGGCTTTCACGCGGCGCGCTGGTAATTCCTGGCAGTTATGGGCCGACGACTGCTTCAGTAGCCACCCGCTGGAATATCGCTTCGACAGGAGTAAAACCGGGAGAAGTGCTTCACTACGAAGTCGATGCACATGATAATGATTCGCTCCATGGACCGCATATCGGACGTTCTCAGGCATATAATATCCGCGTAGTGGCTCTGGCAGATATGCAAAAACGCCTCAAATCCGAACTGGATGATGAAGCGCGGGCTCTGCAGCAGCTTCAGCTTGATCAGAATGCTGCGCAAGCAGCACGCAAGAGCGCTTCAACGAAACCTACTCCATCAGCGCTTACCAAAGCGCAGGAGGCGCAGCAGAATACGGCTCAGGAGACAAAATCACTTTCGGAGAAGATTAAACAGCTCTCTACACAGCTGGAAAATAACGGGATGAGCACAGACGCCGAAAGCAAACGGCGTGATTCCGCAAGCCAAACGCTGGAAAAACTGGCAGACCAAAAAATGCCTGCCGCGGCTGAAAGTATAAAGCCGAAACAGCCGCTCACTGAGGCAGCTAAACTTCAGAACGATATTCAAGCGGATCTCAATAAAGTAAAGCAGCAGCTCGCTCGTGCGCCGTCACCAGAAATGCTAGCGCAGGAGACTGCTAGGCTGGCACAGGAGCAGCAGCGGCTCGCGGAAAGTGCACGTAATCTTTCTGAAGATATGCGAGCCCACGAGCTCGAAGGGAAAAAATCAAAACTTACAGATGATCAAAAAAATAATATGGAAGTGGAGCGGAATCAACAGGCAGAGACTAGCTCAGCTACGCAAAAACTACTTTCCCAGTTAGAGCGAGCAGCATCTGATGCACGAGACCATGGTCATAAAGACGCAGCTCAGGCATTGCAAAAAGCGGCGAAAGCTATAAAAGAAGGTGCCGTTAGCGCACACCAAAACGCCGCTCAGCAGAGCCTTAAACAGAATAAACCCGGCAGTGCAGCTCCGGAACAGGATCAGGCAGCAGCAGCCCTACAGAAAGCAGCAGAAGAGGCACAGGCCGCCGCACAGTCGTCCGATCAGGCGGAAACTCCGGCAGCAGCAGCCGATAAACTGGAGCAGGAAGCTCAGCGGCTGAAGGAAATGGCCGATCTGCAAAAACAGATAGCGAATAAAACAGCTCAGAATCCGGATAAGGCTGCCAGCCAGCAGCTGGCAAAGCAGGAGAAGTCATTAGAGCGCCAGGCCGCTCAGGAGAGCAGCGCACTTCGAAGTTCGCCGTCTGCGCAACAATCGCTGCAGAGTGCGAAACAGAGTCTCAGTCAGTCCGGCAAGCAGCTAAGCCAGCAGAACTCTTCTGCGGCAAAATCTCCAGCGCAGAGTGCGGCTCAGCAGCTTCAGAAGGCGTCGCAGCAGGCCGCGGCCGCTGCTCAGCAGCTGCGCCAGCAGCAGGCCGCTCAGGAGATGCAGGAACGCGTGGAACGGCTTGCTCAAATTCAGAGAGCGCTTCTTCAGTCGACCCAGAGAATTCAAACCACGCAGGAACATGCCTCCGT
>JBBRDM010000033.1:0-35915 GCA_038203935.1 Chthonomonadales bacterium | reverse complement strand
AACAGGAAATTGAGGAAATAATTGCTCGATTTGGAAGCGGTGGATCCGTGCGTGCCGGCGCAAGCGGATTGAAACCAGCAGATATTTCAGTCGGCCTCGATGCCGTGATGAATCCTTTTGAGGCTCTCTCCTATCACGGTGGAAGCTTGCTGGTGAATGTGGAACTGGTATCTTTCTACTGGGGAAATTTTGCGCAGAGCGACATAGACGATATGCAGAATTACCTGACAGGATTTGCAGGTTATCTTTCAGGAGCGGGCGCTCCTTTCGGGCAGATACCCACGGTCTGGCAGTATAACTGCGGCTGTGCTCATCTGGGAACGGTGTATCAGGAAAGCAATCCTCCCTCCTTTCTGGATGATGAACTGATGAAGCGCAAGATTGTTGGGCTGCAGCTCACAGGGCATCTTCCAGCATTTAGCGCAAACAGGCTTTTTATGATCTTTACCACAGGAATCGATTTTGAGAATTATAACCGCCGGGTAGTAGGAGGCTGGTGCGGTAAACATAGCGCATTTGGGACGAATCAATTCTGGGCCCTCTGTCCCAAGCCTATCGATGGCGGAGCCTGCGGAGATGGGATGGACGGATGGGGCTCCATTGTTTCACACGAAGTCATGGAAGCAATGACCGATCCATTTCCCGATACTGGGTGGACTGTGACGGGCAAACCGGGCGATGAAGGGGGAGATCTTTGTTCCTGGAAAGATGATTCTCTCGGATTTGGTACCGTGCAGTACTATGCGGATAATATCAAAGGGAACTGCTCGCTATGGACATACAAAACATTTTTTAATGTGAAAAACTTCAGCCCATGGCCCGAGTATGCAGTCACGAACGGCCTCTGGCTCTCCGGAGATTTTAATCGCAACGGGAAAACAGATCTGCTGCATGTGGTTGCGGAGAGCAACGGGGTGAATGTCTGGTTCTCCAATGGCGACAGTACATTTGACGTACATCCTTTTTCACCATTTCCCGGATACGGAGTTATTAACGGTCAGTGGATAGTGGGTGATTTTAACGGAGACAGGCGCAGCGATGTGGTGCATGCCGTGGAGAACAGCAACGGTATCAATACATGGTTCTCCAATGGCGACGGCACTTTTGATGTAAAACCATTCAGTCCGTTTCCAGGCTATGGAGTGACGAATGGTCAGTGGCTCACGGGCGATTTCACCGGTGATGCTAAATCCGATATTTTGCATGTGGTAGATAACAGCCAGGGCGTAAATATCTGGCTGTCAAATGGTGATGGAACTTACAATGTAAAACCGTTCAGCCCGTGGCCCAACTACGATGTGCCTAATGGCAAATGGTATATAGGAGATTTTACCGGTAACTTCAAAGCTGATATTATTCATGCGGTAGACGGCACGAACGGTGCCAATGTATGGCTGTCTAATGGAGATGGAACATTCAATGTGAAGAACTTCAACCCCTGGCCAGGATACATTATGCCCAATGGAGACTGGCTGATTGGCGATTTCAACGGCGATGGCAAAATGGATATATTCCATCCTGTCGTCGGTACCGATCGAGTGCATACCTGGCTTTCTAATGGGGATGGGACTTTCGATGTGCGCACTTTCAGTCCATGGCCTGGCTACGAAATTCCGAATGGAGTCTGGATTGTCGGCGACTGGAACAGTGATGGAAAGGCCGATGTACTCCATGCTGTCGAGGGTGCACAGTCAGCAAATATCTGGATGTCGAACGGAGACGGCACCTATACAGTAACTGGATTTCAGCCCTGGCCGGATTATGCCACACCGAATGGACAGTGGGTACCCGGAGATTTTTTCGGCCAGGGACAGTTTGGAATTGCTCACGCTGTAGAAAATAGCAATGGCGCCAATATATGGCGATTCGGACAGGTTCCGTTTAGCTGCAGCGCATAGCAATGCGGCGCGCATGTGTTTTCAACAAATGCGATCTGGGGTCAGGCAGTTTGATGAGTGAAAAGGATTAAAATATTTTCACTCATCAGACTCAAAATCCAGCACTAAAGAGTTCATACAAAAGCGTTTTCTTGTCGGAAGCGGGCCGTCATCAAATATATGTCCTAGATGGCTCCCACATCTGCCGCAAAGCACCTCTTCACGCAGCATACCGTGCGATCTGTCCGGATGATAGACGACGGAGTCTGGGCGGGCTGATTCAAAAAAGCTTGGCCATCCGCACATACTCGCGAATTTGGCATCTGAGCGAAACAGCTTATTGCCGCATACCGCACAATAGTAAGTTCCGATTCCTTTCGCATCCCAATATTTCCCTGTGAATGCCCGCTCCGTTCCTTTATCCCTTGCGATCTCATAGACATCTGGAGGAAGAATCTTCTCCCATTCCGAATCTTCTACCTTCAGAACACTGGTATCGGTGTGCGAGTAGTATGGATTATCTGGCGTTTTATGATTTGTCAACGTTAACCCCTTTCGATTCTTTAGTTATCTTACGAAAACAAATAGCAAAAAATCTCGCAAATTCAATGAACTTACAATTCCAATATTAAATTTCCACAGCTTTCATCTCAAAGTAAGCGCACCATCGCAAGAGTCCGGCATATAGCCTCCTGCTGCTGTTATGGCACATATACTTGACAGCTGGCACTCAAACTTCTATAATGCGAGTCATGACGATTACAAAACTAAAAGCTGGTAATTTTACCAGGCGAATACCGATATCGCCTGACCGAAATCCAGAGAAGGGCGAGAGCCATGTTCTTGTCTGGCGAGTGCACTCACTGAGGGATGATCGGCACAAAACCGCACTGCTATGCGCTGTAATTATACTCGGCGGAGCGTGTGGTTATGCCATTTTTCATCAGGCTCTCACGGGATTTGCCGCAGCACTCATTCTGTTGTTTGCAGGGAAAGAATTCCTTCTTCCTCAGGAATACCGGATTGATGAGATGGGGATTTCAATACATTCCCTAATATCTCACAAACATGCTTCCTGGGCTGAGATTATTCGCTGGAGAGCGTGCCAATCAGGTGCGGCAATAGAAATTAAAAAGACGCAGTCAAGGTCAGAAATCTTAATGATCTCTGCAGATTACAGATCTCAACAGTCAATTCTAGCTGAGATCTTCCATATGCTCAGGAAATACAGCCCGCAATCTGAAAGCATTTCTGAACGTGGAAACAGCCATGCAGATTTTTGATTGGGATGCAGATTTATCCGAATTAGAGCGGGAGATTCTGGTGGAAAGTATTGCCGCCTCCATCGAAAAGCGTGGTTTGCAAGTGCCTGCCGTACTGCTGCTGGAAATGCACCGCCCATTTCATTTTCTGCTGGGCTCTGGAGTAGTCGCCGCATCTGGAGTGCTCGTTCCATTCTTTGGCGCAAAAAGAGTGCAGCAGGCATCAAAGCTTCTGGAATCAAAGCAGGGATTGGAGATGCTCATCGCACGGATTGAACAGAATCATACTGCGGCAGTTAAAGGAGGTGAATAGTTGGATCATGCCAGCCCGTTAGTGCGGATTATGGTTCCTTTATTTAGCTTCTGTATCGTCGCCATGATTCTTTCTGCACGCCGAAAAGAGGTTAAAATTCGCAGAATTCACGGTCTGACTGCCATAGAAGAAGCTATTGGCAGAGCCACCGAGATGGGCCGGCCCATGGTATGCACTACCGGCTTGGGAACGCCGTCCGCTGGAATCGAGATCGTTACACTGCAGGCGCTCTCGATTATCACCTATATCATACGTTCTTCTGCAAAATTCGCCACCAAAGCAATTCTTCCCGTTTTCGATCCACAGATGCTGCCCGTCACGCAGCAGGCGGTACGCGAAGCCTATAATCTTGAAGGCCGTCCTGATCTTTACAATAGTGAAGATGTCCGCTACTTAACAAATAATCAGTTTTCCTATGCAGCATCCGTTGCCGGCCTTATCTGGCGGGAAAAGGCCGGAGCAACTTTTATGTTTGGGTTATATTATGCCGAATCACTTATTTTAGCCGAATCCGGAAACCAGGTTGGCGCAATTCAGGTAGCTGGAACTCCCACCACCACTCAGATTCCTTTTTTCATCGCAACCTGCGACTATGTCATCATCGGCGATGAATTCTATGCTGCCAGTGCCTATCTCTCCAGGGAACCAACCGCGCTTGGCAGTATTGTGGGACAGGATATTGCGAAAGGAGTTATTTTTCTGACTATTATCCTGGGTTCTATTGCAATAACGATTTCACAACTGACTGGTTCTTCCTTGGCGCACACAGTACTCGATCTCTTTAAATAGTGAGTAAAATTTGCTGTTAAATGTATTCCAACCACTGCATGGCAAAGCCTGGTATATAGCAATACTTGGCTCTTTCCTATTTGCCGCACTTCTTATCGCCGGACTGCAGGCGCTTCCACATAATTTGCGGCGGCCGCTTATTCGGCTGGTGACTTTCCTTGGCGGCCTCTACTATGCGGTGGAATTTTTCTGGCCAACGCACCCGATGCCGACAGCAAAAAACCCAAACGGAGTTGGAAACTTCCTCACACCCTCTATAACGGCTGCAGGTACTACACTCTCGGTGATTGCCGGATGGACTGTCGGGCTTGGCGCTATCAATCTTTGTCAGATTCATGGCAAGCGACTGCTGCATTCGAAGGATGGGAGAATCAACAGCTTTACTTTTTTTGCCGCGATGATCTCAATGTTTGCTGTTACTGTTTTGCAGCAGATCCATCCGAATTCAATTAACAAAAATCTCTATTCGCTGCTCTATTCAGGAACTTACCAAGCGCTCGATTCCACTATGTTTGCTCTCGTCGCTTTCTTCTTGATTTCTGCTGCCTACAGGGCATTCCGTGTACGAACCGGGGAAGCTACGCTGCTAATGGCAACGGCGATGATAGTGATGCTGGGCCAAATTGCAGTCGGCCAACAGCTCACGATTCATCTTCCTGCGGAAGGTTTCTGGCACAATTTTCGGGTTGAAATCATACGCGATTGGATTGTCACCAAAGCAAACACGCCGGCAGTTCGAGCGATAGCGTTTGGAGTTGGAATTGGGAATCTTGCCGTAGCTCTGCGAGTATGGCTCGGGCTGGAACGAGGGGCTTATTTCGACAGTTAGAAGTGCAGAAAGTGTTTTTCATGGAATCCGGGCAGGAGCGTTACTTTGCGGTATCGGAATATTATTTACTTTCTAAATAGAATCGATCGGCGTATACTCTACACTCTGCTGATTCTTGCCATCACTATCCCTTTTTTTTATAAAATTCGGATACCCGTGCCAATCTCTCGCCAAACAGATCAGTTGTATAGCGCTGTAGAGGCCTTGCCTGCGAACAGCATGGTTTTATTTGGAGCAGACTGGAGTGCAAGTACCCGTGGTGAAAATCGGCCTCAAAGCGAAGCGCTGGTAGAGCATCTTATGCGTAAGAAAGTACGCATAATTATTCTCTGCTTCGATCCTCAGGCTAAGTTTCTGATGCAGGCTATCATGGAAAAAAAAGGGCCGTCGCATGGATATAAAGAAAAGCGAGACTGGGCAAATTTTGGATACAGGCCAAGCCAGGCGAATTTCCTCAAAGCCTTTGGCCCGGATATCCCAACGACTCTCAGTATGGATATCCACGGGAATCGGGTGCAGGATCTTCCGGTCATGCAAGGAGTTCAGACCGCCCATGATATCGACATGCTGGTAAATGTCACTGGTTCTACGACCTCAGATGCTTATGTCCAGTATCTTCAAGGCTCCTATCACCTCAAAATGGCGGCTGCCATCACTTCTGTTATGGTTCCTGAAGCGTTCAACCGTCTGGACAGCGGGCAGTTTATAGGGATGATGCCCGGCCTTCAGGGCGCGATCGAATATGAACAAAAACTCGGATATGTTGGAAGAGCCAGCATCGCCAGTGAATCCTCATCCGCGGCGCATTTACTTGTCATTGCTCTTATATTTTTAGGAAATATCTGCATGCTCCTGGAGCGGCGAATTGTGCAGGCAGGCGGAGCGGCAAAATGAGTGGATTTTCAAATTGGCTGGCTGCACACACCGACACGATGACGCTTTGGATCGGGGCATTGTGCACTCTTGGCTTATTCAGTATTCTTTATCGCGAGAACAAAATTTATCGTTTTTTCGAACATCTCTTTCTTGGCCTATCGATGGGCTATCTTATGGGGAATATTTGGACGGATACGCTGCGTCCCAAATGGTGGATTCCGCTTTGGAATGACGGTGAATGGTGGCAGATCGGCGTGCTTTTCTGCGGGTTGTGCTACTACTTGATGTTCTTTAAAAAAGTGAGCTGGATTTCACGGCTGATTATTGGTTTTATTTTGGGAGTTTCATCCGGTCTGGCATTTCAGGCATTCGTCAACGACTATTGGCCCCAAATTCCAGCCTCCTTCAAGCCTTTGTGGCCTCATCCCGAATTGAGAGACAAAGCGGGTCATATCCTGGTGAAAGCTTTAAGTGTACCGGACGTATTGAACAACCTTATATTTATGATTATTCTGGTATGCGTCATGAGCTACTTCTTTTTTTCATTAGAACAAAATAATAGAGTGTTAAAGCGGTCGGCGACTGCGGGCAGATGGATGATGATGTTTTCGTTCGGCGCTATTTTTGGATCTACCATGATGGCGCGTATCGCACTGCTGATTGACCGCTTAGATTTCTTGATCAACGATTTTGGACCTCAAATCGGAGGGCAGGGAGTAATGTTTATCGTTTTATTGGCGCTCTGCGCAGTGGTGATACTGCTTGTAAGGCGAAACGAACGCGAACAGGAATGATTACTTCCCACTCCCTTCATCTAGAATCACTAACGATGAGGGGAATGGGAAGAATTCTGATGCCGCTT
Source organism: Chthonomonadales bacterium (assembly GCA_038203935.1). Lineage (GTDB taxonomy): Bacteria > Armatimonadota > Chthonomonadetes > Chthonomonadales > Chthonomonadaceae > JANXSG01. The sequence continues at coordinate 29,107 of JBBRDM010000033.1, read as the reverse complement.
AGCCCTATTCAGGCTATCTCGAATTTCCTGACTGCATCCCGGATGGACTGACGTTCTCGGCCATCGGGCCGCCCGGCTTGATATGGCGGGGAGCCGAACTGTTACCCGTTGGAGCAGCTTGCTGTGTAGTCTGACTCGCTCCTCTCCAAAAAATAAAGCCTGCTGCCAGCACAATTATTGCGAGAATTCCGACTGCCATTTTGGTATCGATTTTTTTATTCATTCAGCCGTCTCCCTTCTATCAAAGACCCGTACTCCACTCCTTAATTCCACTTAAGAACTTCAGGATTACATTCTGGCCGAAGTAACTGCAGTCCGAAGGGTTCGCATCTGTGCCAAACGCGTTTGGTCCAAAAGTATCCCAGTAATCGCTGGAGACCGATTGAGTAAGCTTCATAGTTTTTGCATGGCCATCAAAGAATGAGAAATTTGTGAGGCCGCCGCCATGTGACTGCATCGCGGTGAGGGGAAGTGAGGGATTATATCCATTGCAGCTGTTGTCAAGATTGCCTGCGGAATCCATCCCGTTGATAGCGTAGGCGATGTGAAAATCTGGAAAAGAGATTCTCGATTCCAGCATCATGATAGTTGATGCAGGCTGTTGGAGAATGGCTTCATTTCCGCTCCCGCCGCCGCCATAGCCGAAGTTGGGCCAGAAGTTCGTGGCCAGGCCCTGCTCGTTTCGTCCGGCATCATCATTTACTGCATAGGAGCGCGGAAAACGAGATGTCTCATCACCGATTGGGTAGGGTGGGCCGGGGACATTTCCCCACGTGGGTGAGTTGGACCATGCAAACTGATTGTCCGGGCATACGAACAGCCCTCCATTTCCTTTGTCTGCGTAGGGCAGCCCGTTATTATAGGGTCGCCCTCCATCCTTAATATACGGGTAGACGAGATCTTTCCAGCTCATCTCCTGCGATGTGAAAATGGGTTTGTTGTAAATATCGCGCACAGGGGGAGCAGTGCCGTCATAATCTGTGAAATACATGGTCATGCCCAGAGCAAGCTGCTTTATATTGGAGATACAGGTAATTTTACGGGCTTGTTCACGCGCCAGCGCAAAAACAGGGAAGAGAATAGCCGCTAAAATGGCAATGATGGCGATGACTACAAGAAGTTCAATGAGTGTGAAACCAGTTGGTTTTCGGAACATGATGTGCACCCTTTCTCCGTTGAGTAGTTATTACATGTCTGACTTGGATTAGCTTGTACCTCGTGTAGATTCGCGAACTATCAGCTGTGCGTCTAAAAGGCGCTGACGGTACGCCGGTGTACGATCTCCTTTGATTCGTTGTTCAAGCAGCTTGACTGCTTCTTTACCTATTCTCTCGAATGGCTGACGGACGGTTGTGAGGAAGGGTGTCTGCAGGCTCCAGCGTTCCAGGTCATCGAAACCAGCGATAGCGATATCTTCTGGAATCCGCACTCCTTTCGACTGCATTGCTTTCATCAGTGTGATTGCTATATAGTCGGTAACTGCGAAAATCGCTGTTGGACGGTCTGGCAGAGAGAGAATCTTTTCCGCGAGTATATCAGCGTTCAACTCTTCCCCCTCCAGACCTTCCACTTCTCCTGAAAGGATATACTCAGGGCGAATCTCTATTCCTCTGCTTATCAGCGCATCACGATATCCATCCATCCGCTCATAGACACTGGAGACTGGCTCGAAATTAGTGATGTGCAAAATCCGCCGATGTCCAAGTTCAAGCAGATGTTCCACCGTCTCTTGTGCCGCATTTCTGTTATCAATACCCACATAATCCGACTCGAACTCCGAGGGAGGCAGCCTATCCACGAACACCATTGGTATATTTCGAGATCTCAGCTCCGCAAGATAGGGCAAGTTTGCCTGCCCGCCGTTATACCAGATTATCAAGCCTGCAATATCTTCATCGCTGGCCATCTGAGTGAGGATTCCCGCCTCCGTTTGAATATCTTCTTCGATAGTTTTGCCGCATGGACTGCTGAGTACCAGGCGGTAGGAGCAGCCATCAAGAGCCCTCTGTACTCCGCGTGCAATCATATGTGCGCCTGAGTAGTGTGGAAAATTAGGAATGGCGAGTCCGATACTATGGCGGCTCGTGTCCGGTACGGAGCTCGCTTCGATCTCGCGACGGATAGCCGTGCGACATCCCGCCTCTCGGATGACGAGATTTCGACGCTCCAATTCGGCGAGCGCCTGCCGAATGCGGGTTCGGCTGACCCGATACTCTTCTGCCAGAGAACGTTCCGTGGGAAGCCAGTAGGATCCGCGAAACCGGCCCTCTCTTATTTTCTCTTCCAGCATCGATGTAATCTGATCTACATAGGATGGCTCGAGGCTCTGGTTTTTGATGCCTGTCATTTCGCCTCCTCTCATCATATAAGTCCAAAATACCATAAAAACCATTGGTTGTCAAGAGGGTATTGTTTTGCTTTTACTGCCTCGAAAAGGAATTCTTTTCATTGCCGCTCTCCTATTAAATAGTGAGGAGAGCGGCAGGCCCGAGATGCGCTAAACTCGGACAAATATTTTTTGGCGATAGAGGAAATAGAGGAACAGCCATTTGATGGTGAAGACTGCTAAAGCCAGGATAAAACCTTCGTAGAGAGGTGCGAGGTGCGCCACTCCTTCAAAAAAGAATTTTGCAGTCGATTCGAAAGGAATGATTCGCTGGCCCAGATAGATGGTGAGGGGATTCATACCGATTACAACGAATCCGAACGCCCACTTTTTCCAGCCTTTTATATCGATAATCCAGTAAAAAAGAGCCAGCAGCAGCATACTCCATCCGCCTGCTACAAGCACATACGAACTTGTCCATATCTTTTTTATAATGGGAAACCAGGGGCTCCAGGCGTATCCGAGTGCAATGCTTATAAGCCCGGCGGCAAACAATCCGAGCACTTTTTTCTGCTGAGTGCGTTCTGAGCGCAGCCACTGACCCGTCAGAACGCCTAAAAGCGCGGTTGAAATAGCAGGGATAGTACTGAGCAGCCCTTCCGGATCACCATAATCGGTATACATCTGGTGGCGGGTGAACATCAGGCGGTCGAAATAGTTTGCAGCGTTTCCCATCTGAGTCATACTTCCCAGAGGTGCGCCGGGTACTCGGATATGCGTCATCAAAAACCAGTAGAGCAGCAGCAGGGAGCCTGCAATGATCGCCTGGCTGCGCTCCTTAGTATAAAGAAGAATAGTGGCTGCACACCCATAGCCCAGCGCAAGCCGCTGCAGCACCCCCAGTATACGCAGATGATCGATACCTTTAAACTCCAATAGTCCCGCATACAGCAGCGCCAGGAAGAACATTATAAATGTCCGCTGAAAAATCTGAATTTGCAGTTTTCTACGGGAATCTCCTCGGGCGATGCGCTTTGCAACGGTATAAGGCAAAGCGACACCGATGATAAATAGAAAAAGCGGGAAGATCATATCGTAAAAATGAATGCCTTCCCATTCGACATGCTCTGTAAAATTCAGCTGGATTGCATGGATATATTTGTTATGAAACCTGGAAAGGAACTCGCTGACTACGTCTTCCCCGGACATGATCCAGAACATGTTAAATCCACGGAGGGCATCCAGGGAAAGCAGGCGGGCATCCGGCTTGGGCGGCGTGATTTCGGACATTTAATATCGAGCTCCTCAGTTATTTCTTTTTCTTCTTCGCGGAATGTCTATCGGTATTATGGGCAATATTTTTATTTTCAAGATGCGCAGCAGGAGTGTTCTTTTTATTCTCATCCTGCGATGCAGCTGCATCGGCGTTGTTTTTATCAGGGAAAGGTTTTTCAATAGGGATTACGCTTAGCGCCCCATCTACTTCCAATACGACCATATGAACCTGATCTAGCGTTGATAACCCGTGCTGACGCAGGGCAGTCATGATTTGTTCAGAGGAGATGCACTCTTTCCTTAATCGGTCATGGATCATCTGGCCATTGAGGACTAGAACGGACGGGGTGCCTATAAACTGCCTTTCCAATTTCGGCGATTTTACGAATAGAAGAGTCAATGCCCACCCGATAAAAAATAGAGTCGATGCTGAGGCTATGCCCACTGTGAGGTCGCCGCGGCCATTCGTCATCGCGTTCTGGACAGCATTCGCGAGAGCAATAATAAGCGCGAGATCATAAATGTTGATCTGGCCAATCTGCCGTTTGCCAACGATCCGAAGGCCAAGGCCGAGAAACATGGCAACAATAAAAGTACGTGCTGAGATTAACGATAAAAACCAAAGGTATGCAGGAGTCATTTCTCTCCGTCAAGGGAGCCGCAGAGCTTTGAAATGGCGGCGGGTCTGGTGAACTTTCGCATCTTTAGGAACCACTGAGATGGTGCCGTCGACTTCTAATACGCATATATGGGCGTCTTCAAGCCGTTCCATACCATGTTCACGGAGTGCAGTCATCAGCTGCTCGATGGTTACCCCTTCGCGCCGCATGCGGTCGGCGATAATCTTGCCATCATTCACAATGAGAAGAGGTTCCCCCACAAGCAGATGTTCCAGCCGGGTGGAATTAGCCATCGCAATAGTGAGCGTTCTATTTAAAATAAGCAGGGTTGTCGCAGCCACCAGTCCGCCGACCAGAGTGGTGTCTTCTCCGACCATCGCATTTTGAACGGCATTTGCGAGTACAATAATCAGTACCAGGTCATAGATATTCATCTGCCCAAGCTCTCGCTTGCCTAATAATCTTAAGCCGAGAACCAGGAACAGATATATAAACGCAGTTTTCCCAACTATCCCCATCGCTCCATGGAGAGTGGGATGTGTAAAAACTGCTGTCAGCCATTGATGAAACATTTAACTTACTCTCCATAAACGTAGTTATCCTGTGGATAACGATGCAAACCACACGCCTGTTTCTATTCGCATCCGGAGTGAAACTATGCATCCATCAGTTATGCCGTACGTCACGATAGTCTATCATACGATTGTTATGTATATCTTCCTGATTCTCATGCTCAGGTTCGTAAATAAGCGTCAAATGGGCCAGCTAACGATATTAGATCTTGTTATCGTTATACTCCTTGGTAGCGCCGTGGAGACGGCTATGGTCAACGCAAATACTTCACTTATGGCGGGAGTTGTGTGTGCGGTAACGCTATTAATTACAAACAGAGCGCTCTCTTTCTTTTTCTGCAGATCAAAGCATTGGCGTCATATATTCGGCAGTGGTCCAATTCTTTTGGTGCATAATGGACAGTTTGTTGAAGAGCATTTGCGCAGAGCCGGAATGACCGAGCAGGATGTGCTGCAGGCTCTGCGGCAGCGGGAGTGCAACGGTCTGTCAAATGTCCGCATGGCGGTTATGGAATCGGATGGAGCTATAAATGTAGTCAAGAAGAAACCGATAGCAAAAGAGAATTAGCTGTTCGGGCTGTCCGATAATTTTGCAATATTCTGGGCATTCGTCTGTACAATCTGCATCAGCAGCTCCTGCTGGCGCTCCAGATGCTCCAGAATCATTTCTATCTCTTGCTCTGCTTTGATATTGACTTCCAGATCATGCTCGGCGCGAAGTTCGGAATGCCTGCCCTGCAGATTCTGACCCACCATAATGAGCGGCATCAAGAGTATCTGTATTACATTGCTGATGAGCAGATAGGCGACAAAGGCAGGGAAGGGATCGAAAGCTTTCCAGTGCAGTGATGGAACCACCGAGGCTAAAATATTATATCCGCACCAAAGAACTGTCCAGGTAAATATGCATAGAAAAAATCCCATGGTACCAACGCGGTCTGTAATAATGACTGCCAATTTTTCCAGCGGTTTCAAGCTCTCTTCATGCGCCTTATTTACATCTACTATTGGTTTTTGCTTTGCCTTCAACTCACTAAGCGAGATAAGATGCTGGTGAGTCCTTTTTTCTGCTGTCATGTTGTGAATGCTCCTCGAGTGTACTGGAGAACTGATTCTTTCGAACAGCAATCCAATTTTATATCTTACAACTGAGATTTATTCAGCCTATTCGCTTAGAACCTATCATCTACCTTCTATATCATCCATTTAACAGTCATTCCAGTATGAACAAAACTCACGTTCGAAATCGACCTCACTATGCGGTTCTATTCCTGATGGTTCTTTTGCTGGGGTTGGCTTCTCGAAGGTTTGCCTGGCTGCTTCCGCCACTGCTGCATAAAAATGCGGGTGATATTCTCTGGGCTTTGATGCTATTTTTAGTATTTGGATTGCTGCTGCCCCGCCTTTCGACGTTTCGAACAGCAGCCATTTCGGTCGCCTTCTGCATCGGGATCGAGGTTTTGAAGCTCTATCAAGCTCCCTGGATAAATGCTGTCCGCTCAACAAAGTTTGCGCGATTATTATTCGGTTACTCCTTCTCCTGGAGTAATCTGTTTTGTTATTTGATCGGTATTGGATTGGCAGCCGCTATCGAAAAATGGCGTGCTTCTTCAAATTCCAGGTCTCTCTCGTGAGAGTAATTTGTACTATTCGAATACATTGAACTATAATGTTTTTATGAAAATAAAGTGAACCACTGTATGCCGTACATGGGACACAAAACAACAGCTTTCGAATGCGATCAGGGACATACCCTGTAGGGGTAAAGGAATAGATATGGATCGGTTGAAAGATAAGGCAGCTTTGATAACTGGAGCAGGCCGGGGTATCGGCACTGGAATTGCGCGGATGTTTGCTCAGGAAGGTGCAAAAGTTGCGCTCGTCGATAAGATGGCTGATAATCTTCATAAAGTCGCAGCAGAAATAGAGGCTGATGGTGGCACTGTCTTCCCAATCGAGGCCGATATCACAGACAATAACGCCATCGAGCGTATGGTGGAATCGACCGTCGAACGATTCGGCGGCCTGGATATTCTCATCAATAATGCTGCCATTGTGACGTTCACTCGAAAGCTCGAAGCCAAAGATATGGAAGCTGAATATGACCGAGTGATGGCGACCAATGTCAAGAGTGTTTGGATGACTCTGCATCATGCAGTGCCTCATCTACGGGCACGCGGCGGCGGATCTGTTGTAAATATTGCTTCTGTACATGCGCTTGCCAGCGGTGGGAACATGTCTGCATACGCGGCTAGCAAAGGCGCGTTGATATCTGGAACGAACGCAATTGCTGTGGAATTGGCAGCGGACCGTATTCGAGTCAACTGTATTTCACCAGGATCTATCTGGACAGACGAACCAGGCTCGAACGCAAAACGGCAGCTGAGCCCGGAGGCATATACGGAGTTTATTGAGCTCTTCGGAGACGTGGAGCTGAAATTGAGGGCTTTGCAGCAGCCCCTGCCTGTAGCAGGCAAACCCGAGGACGTCGCTTATTGCGCTCTCTACCTTGCTTCCGACGAGGCACGCTTTGTAACAGGCTCAAATTTTGTAGTAGATGGGGGAATGACTGCCTGCCTTTCAGACCCTGTCTTTACCTCGCCTGCAGTGCTTGAAGGAATTGAGCGACGCAAGGAAATGCAGGCATGGATTAAATCGCGCAAAACCAGCAACTAACTTCACGAAACTATGGATTTAATAACTCCTCATGACAAATCATGATATAATGAATTATTGAATAATGCGTCATAAATTTAGATGGAGGGTTACTAAATGGCAAATTTGGATGCACGACAGCCAAGCAAAATGTATCGTGGTACGATAGAAGAAGTATTCAAGCATGGGAGTGAAATACCTGCAGGGACTACTGTAGAATTAAGAGTATTCGACGGAGTGCTAGTGCCATTTGATGATAGTGACGTATTTGATGGTAAAAGCCTTGCTGATATGATTAAAGAGATTGGAACAGTTAAAGGTTTACCAGTGGATTTAGCTGCCAATCCGATACATATGAATGGTTTTGGAGACACAAATACTCGTCGGTCACTTGAGCCATGATTCTCGCGGACGCCAGTTATATTATAGCGATCATTAGTGAGGACGATCGAGATCATGAACGTTGTATGATTACAGCAGCTAAAATTCACTCGCCTTTATTGACCACCTGGCCTTGTATTACTGAGGCAATGTATTTACTTAGGACTGCACCATTTCAGGAAAAATTGCGGCAGCAGATCGAAAGAGGAATTCTTAATCTACATTCAGCAGCCCAACAGGATGCTGAACGGTCTTGCGAACTCATGCGGATATATGCCGATGCTCCAATGGATTTTGGTGATGCTTCACTAGTCGTTGCTGCTGAGATATTCAATATAACTAGAATTCTTACACTCGACCAACATTTCTACGCCTACCGAATCAACAATACCACATCATTTGAAGTACTGCCATGATTATGATTGGCTGCCGTACTTCCTTCCTTCATCTTCATAATTATGGCTGCCCAAGTTAGAGTGCCAGAACCATTTAAATTTATATGTTATGGAGCTTTTGAATTCTTAAAATACTGGGAATGTTAGAGCCAAATGTGTAGAGTCTTTTTGCATGAAATTCAACGGATTGGCATAATAAAAAACTCGATTTATCTGAACTAGAAAGATCTCCACTATTTTCTTTTTATTCCATAGAGAATACCTTGGCATGGCAATCGCGAAACCAATTCATCCTAGGAAAACGTATTGTGAGCATGGTATACTATCACGGCGTTATAGTATCTGGCGTCAAATGTGGAATTTTAACTGCGAACTAAGCAAGCTTCCGCCGATCTGAGGTGAATTCATATTATGGTTGCACTGCCTTCATTTATAAGTAAGCTCTTCGATGGGAACGCCCGAGATATCGCGAGATATCAGGCAATTGTTGTCAAAATAAACACATTCGAATCACAGTTGGAAAAGCTGTCTGAAGATCAAATAAGACAGAAGACTGAAGAACTCCGTGAACGTGTCCAAAAGGAATATTCGGCGAAACGTTCTGAGGCTGAACCCACATGGGAAGGCCTCACCGATCAGCAGAGGCGGGAAGCGGATCGTAAAATATACGACCCTATTCTCGATAATGTTTTGCCTGAAGCGTTTGCTCTGGTCCGCGAGGCGTCGAAACGCACTATTGGTTTGCGCCATTACGACGTCCAGATGATTGGTGGAATCGTCCTGCACGATGGCCGAATAGCAGAGATGCGCACTGGAGAAGGAAAAACGCTGGTTGCGACTCTTTCGCTCTATCTCAATGCGCTGCTTGGGAAAGGCGTGCATCTAGTCACTGCCAACGACTACCTTTCAAAGCGAGATGCCGTCTGGAACGGGCCTATTTATCACCTTCTCGGAATGAGCGTAGGCATCATTCAGGGCCAGTCTGCCGAAACCGGTAACGAAGGCGGCTCCTTCATCTACGATCCCGACAGCGACGATCCGGAAGTCCGAGAGAGCGGCGCGCGAGAATGTACACGGGCAGAAGCCTACGCCTGTGATATTACTTACGGCACGAACAATGAGTATGGTTTCGATTACCTGCGTGATAATATGGCGTTCAATAAGGACGATCTCGTTCAGCGCGAACTGCATTATGCTATCGTTGATGAAGTCGATTCAATTCTCATCGATGAAGCCCGAACGCCATTGATCATCTCTGGTATGGTCGAGCAGTCCACAGATCGCTACGCGGTGGTTGATAAAATTGTGTCACAGATGAAGCGTGGTATCGACGATCCTAAAACCGATAAAGATAATCCGGACGCCGATAAGCTCAATCCCAAAATCCACTACGTTGTCGATGAAAAGGCCAAGACTGCCACGATTACTGATGCAGGTGTTACCTTCGTAGAAGAGCGTCTTGGGGTTCAAAACCTGGCGGATAATCATGAGATAATGCACTATCTCTCGGCTTCCATGAAAGCGCATGGTGTTTTCCGCAAAGATATCGACTATGTGGTGAAAGATAACGGCGAAGGCCCGGAAATCATAATTGTCGATGAGAATACCGGTCGACTCATGTTCGGGCGGCGATATTCCGATGGACTGCATCAGGGGATTGAAGCCAAAGAGAAGGTCGAGATCAAAAACGAGAGCCAGACACTCGCGACTATCACCTTCCAAAACTATTTTAGACTCTACTCGAAACTCGGTGGTATGACCGGCACTGCCAAAACTGAAGAAGATGAGTTCCGAAAAATCTATGCGCTGGATGTCGTTCAGGTTCCGACAAACCGCCCGGTACAGCGGCTCGATCATCCGGATGTTATCTACAAATCGGAAGAGCATAAGCTGCGCGGAATCACTGCCGAAATACTACGAATCTACTGTAAACAGCAGCCAATCCTCGTGGGTACGCGTTCTATCGAAATGAGTGAACGTGTCAGTTCCCGCATGCGGCCTTCCAGCCTCGCTTCGCTCTGCATGGTAGAAGTAGCGCGCGCGAAAATCGAGAATGATAAAACACTTTCTGCTGAGAAGAAGGCAGCTTTTACTACGCAAATCAATCAAGTACTGGATAAACTTAGCGTCATAGGGATGAAACCTCTCTTCAAAGAGCTGGCCATCAATGATGATCCTTTGTCTCCAGAAAATATGAATGAGATTGCGCGAATTTTCGAAATATCCGATGCAGGCCTCGACAACCTTGAAACTGCCCTCACACACGGTATAGGGCACAATATCCTGAATGCCAAATACCACGAAAAAGAGGCCATTATCATTGCGGAGGCCGGTCGATTGGGTGCGGTAACCATTGCAACCAATATGGCAGGCCGAGGGGTCGATATTCTGCTCGGAGGCAAGCACATCAAGCAGGAACTGCCTCCCGTCGATGGCAGTCTAAAGTCGCTGAAACAGGCAGAAATCGTCGCGGAGAAGCTTGATGATGAAGAAGATGCTGAAGAAGGTGAAGACTCTGCTGAAGAAGAGCCCAGCTACCGCAGATATGGCAGCGCGAGCGTTCTCGATGCGGTCACCACAGGTGCGCTGACAGACGAAGAGCACAAGAAAGCGGCAGACGATGTGCGGAAACTGGGTGGATTGTTCATCCTGGGTACGGAACGCCATGAGAGCCGACGTATCGATAATCAGCTTCGCGGACGCGGCGGCCGGCAGGGTGACCCCGGTGAAAGTAGATTCTTTGTCTCACTGGAAGATGAACTGTGGCGGCTCTTTGGCGATCGCGCCAATCATCCCCTGCTAAAGACGTGGGAAGAGAATCTTGGCATGGACAACAAGATTCTTTCCGCAATGATCCAGCGGGCGCAGAAGAAAGTGGAAGAGCATTACTTCGAATCACGTAAGCATGTTCTCAACTACGACGATGTCATGAACCGCCAGCGTGAGCTCATCTACAAAGAACGCCGCCGTATTCTGGAAGGCGTGAATTTAAAAGCGACTATCCTCAATTACATTCATGAAAATATTGAAGATGCAGTCCGTGCCTATACCCCGTCTGATCAAGCCCAAAACGATTGGGATCTGGACGAACTTTTCAGTGAACTCGATGGATACTTCATGCTCTACCCGATACTATCGGTGGATGATTTGAAGGGTAAATCTCCGCAGCAGATGATCGACTTCCTGGTGAATCATGTCGAGAACGTGTTCAATTCCCGCGAGGTTGAATTCGGCGAAACTGAGTCAGGCGAAAGTACGATGCGCGATCTGGAACGCTGGATGGCGCTTCGAGCGGTAAATGCCAAATGGATGGAACATCTGGCAAATATGGATTACCTGCGGGAAGGTATTCATCTGCGCAGCTACGAGCAGAAAGATCCGCTGCTCATCTACCAGAAAGAGGCTTTCGACGAGTTTGAACGGATGCAGCAGGCGATTCAGGACGACATAGTTCGTAACGTGTTCCGTGTTCAGATAGCGCAGGAGCCGCCTCCTCCACCGCCGCAGATCACACGCAATGTCCCGGCAATTCCGCTCCCGGATAACCTGCCGAAGCCGCCTAAATATTCGCAGATGCAGGATATCGATAAACCAGTTCAGATGATCACAAATCGAGATATTTCAGGGGCCATGCCTATGAAAAAAGACGATGGGGCACCTGCAGACTGGAAGGGCGGCCGCAACGATCCCTGCTGGTGTGGCAGCGGACAAAAATATAAAAAGTGCCACGGAAGTAAATAGATGATAACCTGATGGCGCACTCTATATCATCTGAGTGCGCCATGCTGTTTTTTATTATTTTGTTCAGGAGAAGACCAGACGTCCCTTAGGCAGTGGAATGGGCTTTCCTAGTTCACGTGCTGTTTCCAACCACTCCTCAGCTACTTTCTCAATGTTTAACAGCGCTTCATGTGAGGTGGCGCCGTCCGCCATGCAGCCAGGCAGTTCCGGTATTTCCCCGATGAATATCCCGTCCTGTTCACTCCAGTAGATGATGACTTCGTATCTAATCATTGTCGTTCCCCAGCATATATTGCGTGATTAACGCACGCACTTGTCTGACCTGATAAGGCTTTGCAGTTCCGTCAGTACGTGGCTGCAAGTTGATTATTTCTACGACATCGTCGTGAGTGAGGATATGATGGTCACCTCGGACACGTTCCAAAAAGCCGAGATAGCGCAGGTATACAATAATGTCTGCGAATCTTATGTTCTGATCCGCTTGAGCACTCAAAATGCGCTTTCTGGTTTTAGCGTGACGACCCAAGATAAATCCGCCCTGTGAAATATATTCTATGAATGATACCAGATTTTCCACCAGGCAGGAATACGTTTATGCAGGGATGAACGTATGACTATCAATGAATAAATATACTAAATCAAAGTCTGAGTCTAGAAATCCGAGTTCTGACAATGTCGATCTTGGCGCGCCTGCCAGGCTGCTCCTGGATTTCATCTCTGCAATAAAACTTTTCTGGGATAAAATTGGTCTATGCATCGCTGTCAGCCTGAGCTTTGCAATGCTGCTTACAGCGATAATTTCTCTGACTAAGGCGCTCCCTCTGGTCAGCCTGTGGGTTCGCGAGATATGCGCGTTGATAGCGGCATGTTTTATTCTTCCTGCTCCCGCAGCTGGAGCTTATGGTCTTATACAGAAAATCTGCTCTAATGAAGAGGTAGAATATCTTGATCTATGGCGGTTCGCCAGAAAAATGTTGTATCCAGCAATAAAGCTAGGATTCAGTTATCTGGTGATATTCAGTATTGGCGTTTTAAATATACTTTTCTATTTCCGATTCAGAAATGTGCTCGGCGGTATTTCGATGCTGGTCAGTGTTTATATATGTCTTTTTGTTTTGATGATGGCCCAGTATCATTTTGCTCTGCTCGCAAACTCGTATTCAGAGAAGAGTACATCGTCCTCGGTGCATTCTAGATATTCTTTAGTTTCGATCTGGAAACGAGCGTTCTATCTTGTTCTTGGCGACCCCATCTACGCATGCGGAGTAGTCGCTCTCACTTTAATTCCCACCATACTAATGACTACGCTGGTAGTTCCCTTCATGCTCTTGTGGCTGGGATATACGTCCGTTCTCCAGACGGTATGCACCCGCGCGCAGCTTATCAAATACGGAGTGCTTCCAAAACCGGAATATGTGGAAGCCATACCCGATGCCGAATTTAGAGTTAAGGTTTGAACTTAGAACTTAGATGCATTGAAGATAGAACTAGCAGTAAAAGTCTTAACTCTATGAGGCGAATAGTATAACTGGATGACTTTTGCAATTATTTCTGTAATTCAATTATTTTAGATTGGAAATGGTGGAGGTATTTCCCTTGGCTGACGTTATCTGTGTGGGAATTCTAACCGCTGATGTGGTAGGAAAGCCGATTGACGAACTCCCGGGCCGAGGAAAGCTCGGACTGGTGGATCGGATGGAACTTCATTCTGGCGGCTGTGCTGCCAACACCGGAATCGGGCTGGCAATATTAGGAATACAGACGGCGATTATCGGCAAAGTCGGCGATGACGGATTCGGAGATTTCCTTGTGAACCGCTTCCAGAAATTCGGCATGGAGGCCGGGGGAGTCGTCCGTGATTCAGTAAATGCAACTTCAGCAACGATGGTAATGGTCCATGGGGATGGCGAGCGGACATTTCTGCACTATTTTGGCGCCAACGGTGCATTACGCCTGGAAGATATCGATTTCAATCGAGTAAAATCCAGTAAAATTCTCCACATTGCAGGCAGTTTTCTGATGCCCTCTTTTGATGGCGAGCCTACTGCACAGCTGCTTAAACAAGCCCGAGAGGCAGGAGTCATCACCTCGCTCGATACCGCATGGGATGCTCGCGGCACATGGCTGAAAACGTTGCGGCCATGTCTGCCGCTGCTGGACTATTTTTTACCAAGCTTCGAAGAGGCAAAAATGCTTTCTGGCGGTCTGGAAGATCCTGCCGATGTAGCAAAATTTCTGATCGATCAAGGTGTGGGTGTGGTGGGTCTTAAATTGGGAGAGCAGGGATCTTACATTCGTACTAAACAAGGGGATGTTTTGAGAATTCCAGTGCACGATGTCGAAGCGATCGATGCATTAGGCGCAGGGGATGCTTTCGTCGCCGGTTTCCTGGCGGGGCTGAGCAAAGTATGGGATATCGAAAAGTGTGCCCGTTTCGCCAATGCTGTTGGCGCCTGCTGTGTGACGGCGCTTGGCGCTACCACTGGAATCAAAAGTTTTGAGGAGACTCTCGCATTTATGGAGCTGTGCTCTCTCGAAAGTAACTGATTCGGCCATGCGTGAATCTCCTATCAGAGTATCTATGTTTTCTCCGCTCAGGAATCAATGTGGTATTTCGGACTATACCAGTTTTTTGGTAGATAGCCTGAGGGATAACCCGGAGATCTCCGACGTACGGATGGTCGATTGCGATTCTGGAAAAGTTCATGACGCAAAAGGATATCGGGCGGAGGAGCGCCGATACAAGCAGCTAGGACTGCAGATGAACTGGACTGCAGACGCTAATAGTAACTCGGTTGCCCACATCCAGCATCAGTATTTTCATTTTGGGGGAGTGGCGCCTCAGAAGACCCATATCAGAGCATTTCTGAACTCGATTAAATCCCCTTGTGTGATGACGGTGCACGAGATTGTCGATGAACTATCAGGTGCATCGCCGCCAATCCGCATTGGTATTCGGGTTGCGAATCGAATGAATTTTCTGCATTCAGCCATAAATCAATTCATCGTCCATACCCGCTCCGATCGCGAAAAATTGGTTAATATTGGAGTAAACTCTTCTAAAATCAGCGTGGTGGTACATGGAATTCCTCCTGCTCAGCCGATGCCAAATCGATTGGAAGCGAAACAAAAGCTCTCATTGGATGGCAAAATGGTGGTGACTCTGTTCGGTTTTCTTTCTCGCAAAAAGGGGCATCATCTTGCGGTAGCGGCTATGAAAATGCTTCCGGAAAATGTGGTGCTTCTCCTGGCTGGGGGGCAGCATCCGGATGACCACACGAGTTATACAGAGGATTTAAAGCACAATATAGAATCTGCTGGCCTTGCAGAACGGGTTCGAATTACAGGTTATCTTCCTTTGCAGGATATTCCCGTATGGATGGCAGCAACAGACGCAGCGATAGCGCCGTATGAACAGACGTCCGGTTCCGGATCGATTGCTAACCTGCTTGCGTATGGCCGTCCGGTAATAGCCTCGGATATCGATCCGCATGTTGAGATCAGTGAAGATTTACCGTCTGCGCTGCGATTATTTAAAGAAGGCAGCGCGGAATCGCTTTCCAGCCAGATAGATTATGTGCTGAATAACGAAATCGTGAAAGAACAGCTGAGTACAGCCGCCCTCGAATATGCTCGACGGCATTCCTATGAGGGAATGGCTCGCGAAACCATAGCGATCTATCGAAAGATTTAAATGTTTTGTCTTATTTAATTATCGTAATATAGTGAGGAGTGAAGTCATGAGTCAACTATTTATGCGCCGGCCCAACCTGGACGATCTTCCGCCTGATTTAGAGCTGCCGGCTGGATTTGTGATGCGGGAATACGAACAGAAAGATCTCCCTTCACTTACCGATTTGATGCAGGGCGCATTTCCCGAAGAGCACTGGACAACCGATCGTATTCAAAAATCTCTTTTTGATGATCCGACGGTTGTAAACACGCTGGTGATAGTAGATGGCAATAAAGTGGTAGCTTCTGCCTCAGCCCGGCTGCTTCCAGATAAATTTCCTGCCTCTGGCTATGTGCACTGGGTAGGTTCACATCCTGAATATAAGGGTAAGAGGCTGGGTTATAGCGTCTCGCTCGCCGTACTCCGCATTTTTAAGACACTTGGCTGTAAGGATGCTGTGTTGGAAACGGATGATTTCCGGCTCGCGGCCATAAAAATTTATAACGATCTGGGCTTTGTTCCCGAACATCGGCACGAATCGCATCCTGAAAGATGGGCTCGGGTTTTTTCTGATTTGCTCGCTGCTGTGAACCTATAACTGAGATTTTTTTGTTAAACGGTGAGGTTTTTTTGTATGATGTTAAGGCATTACTTACTTGCAGTCCTGTTGGTAATGTTTGCAGTTAGTCGAGATGCTGCGGACGAACGTCCCGGGCATGTATCCGCGGAGCATGTACTCGTCGTCCAGAATCAAGCCAGCCCAGATTCTATTGCAATTTCGAACTACTATCTACTCAAACGTCACGTTCCAAAATCTAATTTATGCCGTATAAATTGTCCTGTTGATGAGCAGTGTACGATGCAGGAGTATCGCGATCTGATCAAGGTTCCTTTACAGCGATTCCTTCAGAAAATGAGTCAGACTATAGACTATATTGTACTGACTAAAGGAATTCCGATTCGAACAAAAGAGGGGCCGGCTGGCGGATTTGGAACCGATAGTCTGCTGGCTGTAATGGATCTGCCCGATGACTCTAACAGAATTCAAAATCCCTATTTTGGCAAGCGTGAGCGGTTCTCCCACGCAAAGTTCCTTATCTACCTGGTAAACAGGCTGGACGGCTATACTCGGTCAGACTGTTTGAAACTGGTGGACAGATCACTGGAAGCCCGTCCTCGTAAAGGGCCTTTTTTGCTGCACATCGGCCCTGGGCATCAAGATGGCGGATACAAGCCGGTAAACGATGGAATGAGATTGGCGCACTCCATTTTGCTTCAGCGTGGGGTTGAATCTATTTTAGATACGAATGTCGATTTTCCCAGCGGCCAGAAAGATTTGATGGGCTACTTTAGCTGGGGCAGCAATGATGGTAAGTACAACCGGGCAGCCTATCGCAGCATGACCTTCGCGCCGGGCTCCATAGCTGAAACGGCCGTATCTACCAGCGGGCGAACGTTTCAGAATCCTGAAGCTTCCGGGCAGTCCTTGATTGCTGATCTGATTCGGCAGGGAGTAACGGGCTGCAAGGGATATGTCTCCGAACCCTACGCAAATTCCATCGCTCATGCTGAGATACTGTTTGAAAGATATACTGCCGGTTTTAATCTCGCAGAGAGTTTCTATATGGCCTCTATCAGCGCGCATTGGAAGGATGTAGTGATTGGTGATCCTCTGTGTGCACCGTATGCAGCATTGAAACAGACTTCGCAGAAATAGGGAATAGAGCGACATGGAAGAACTCAGTACACGCGACGAAATTTGGCTGCGGGAGAGGGTTAAACTCCTGCGTGAAGTACATTTTGCCGATGTGGCCAGCGGATATCCAATTATAACGCGCTTCGGTCTGAGAGCGAAAAATCGTTTTGGTTCTATAGAGGCCAAGAAAGGGCAGTCGATCATTACGATGAATCGACTTTTTTCACATCCACAGGTTCCTGAGTATGTTGTGGATGCAACCATCGCCCACGAACTCGCCCACTACGCACACGGGTACGGATCCGGGCTGCCCAAACTGCATGATAATCCGCATAGAGGTGGAGTTGTCGATAAAGAGCTGGATAAAAGAGGACTGGGCGAACTGCGCCAAAAGGCAGAGAGCTGGCGCGAAACGCATTGGCACACTTTCTACCAGACACAGTGCGGTGATATCGTAAGCCGGAAATCTCAGATATCAGATCTTTCAGAGGATCGCTGGCGTACTTTTATTGAGCGGCCAGGGAACCGGAACGAAGCAGAACTTAATAAAAGGCTCCAGTTCTTGATGCAGCACATGAATCTATCCTTTACAGAAGGCAAATCAATATCTGTTGAATGGCTGCATGCATCATCGCGCCAGACCGGTTTGTCTTACTGGTTTTATAAAGAGGCGGCTATTCGCATCAATGGACTGCTAGCAGATCGGCGTATTCCCGATTACGTTCTAGATTTTGAGATTATATACTGGCTGGTTCGTCTGGTTGTAGGCTCAAACTGGAAAAAAGTGGAAGCGAAAATAGTGCATCATGGATTGAAAGAGGTGTTGGAGCAGGGCCTGCATTGGCGGCAGCGATATTGGAAATCATTCAGAAGCCGACATCATCCACTCTAGCTCTAGATCTTTTTAGTTCGTTTGGCGAGCCGTTTTCGAAGCAGCCTCAAGCTGCCTTTACTGGAGATTACGCGCTTTCGTTTTGCCTCTGTGTAAACTTTGGACAGTGTAGACTGAGTTGTCGCGCCAATCCTTGGTGTGCGAAGTGCGGCGTTATATACCGCCAACACTCCTTCTGCCATCGCTTCCGGTGAAAATGCCGCGGCACGAAGTCGTCCATTCTCCCCGAATTTTCGGCGCAGTTCATTGTTTTGCAGGAGCAGTTCTAGTGCATGGGCGTATGCTTCGGCATCGAATGGAACTCGAACGCCAGTCTCACCATTCACCACGATTTCGCGCGGCCCACCATAATTTACTGCCACACACGGCAGACCCGCAGCCATCGCCTCTACCAGTACTAATCCCTGCGTCTCTGTGGGAGAAGCAAGCGCGAAGATATCTGCGGCTGCATACCAGCTTCCTATAGTTTCATGGGGCTGAGAACCTAAAAAGAAGATTCGGTCGCTGATATTCAAATCTTCAACCATCGCTTCCAGTTCCAGCCTGCTGATTCCATCACCAACTAAGGCGACTTTGAAATCTCCTGCGGGAGAGGGCAGATTATAACTATCGATGAGGGCAACGGCTCTCAGCAATAGATCGACTCGTTTTTCCGGTCCCAGCCTGCCAAGACATAGAATAAGAGGCTGATCAGGTTTTAAGTCCAGTCTTGCTCGCAACTCTTCACGGTCTTTAGGACAGATGACGGGACTAAGTATTCCACTCGGCACGACAGCAAATCTTGCTTTAACGCCATCCGCGCGTAGTGCATCGCGAGTATATTTTGACGGGGTAATTACATAATCTGCACGTGCGCAAAAGCGCCGAACTACACCTCTCGCGGCGCGCTGGCCCATCGTGCGCATCAGCGGAGATTTCGATACGGCTGCCATCGTATCATAGAGCGAATGCGCTGTATATATCATCGGAATTTTGTATCGTTTGGCAGTATCTGCACCCAGCCGGCCAACTGTGAATGGATGTTGACAGTGGATGAGATCGACACCTAATCCTTCAAAATCTACATGAAGTCTTGGAAACGGTCGCGCGAGATGGTAAGGGTGGCGTGGGAAGGGCAGTTCCGGCAGGCGAAAAACGTCTGCATCGTCTTCCGGCTGTGGATTTCCAGGAGCAAAAACATATACTGTGTGACCCATCGAACGCAGTGTTTCGCGCAGCGTCAGAATAGACGTGACTACTCCGTTCACAACAGGTAAATAGCATTCCGTGAAAAGCGCAATTCGCATACTTTAGCGCAGCCTTGCTCGCCTCACAATAGGGTGACGGGTTTCGACGGGCGGATGTCGATAAAGATTACCAGCCAGCTTCATTATAGCCTAGACGTAGCTCAGAGTCAATTGGTTTCCATATTCCCAGATCACTCCGGTTCAGTTATTCTGTTAAATTTAGGTTATCGTAATCCAGGTTTGATTGGACGGTGGGAGATCGGAGAAACGAGGTTAAATTGTTGTGGGAGATTGCTGTTCGATTTTTTAAGCTTGGATGCGTAGGATTCGGCGGGCCGCAGGCGCATATTGCCATGATGGAAGACCAGTTTGTACGGGATGCAAAATGGGTTACTCAAGAGCAGTTCGCCGAGGGAGTCGGGCTGTGCAGTGTGCTGCCAGGCCCCACGTCTTCGCAGGTCGCGATTTGGCTGGGATATCAACGCAGCGGCAGAATTGGCGCGCTGACATCCGGCCTGGCTTTTATTATCCCTGCATTTGTACTGCTGCTTACTCTCTCCTGGGCATATTTCTCATTTGGCAGCTTACCGCGTATGAGCGGAATGTTTGCCGGTATTCGGCCAGCAGTCATCGCAATCATTCTTGCAGCGTGCCAGAGAATGAGCAAGTCCGCGGTGAAAAACCGCTTCGGGCAGATCGTGATGTTCGCAGCGATGTTTGCGACACTGCTCGGCGTGGATGCTGCCGTCACGTTAATCATCGCTGGTTTAATCGGTTGGATGGTCTATGTCAGGCCAACAGTCAAGCGGAGTGGAACCACACTGCCGATTTGGATTCCGCTATGGATAAAATCGATTTTGGTAAGTCCATTGGCAGTGCTCGCCATTTTCTTCCTGAAGGTGGGCGCGCTGCTTTTTGGAGGCGGCCTGGTGATTATTCCCTTTCTGCAGCACGAGGTGGTGGACGTGCGGCACTGGCTGACTTTGAAGGCGTTTCTGGATGGCGTCGCTCTGGGCCAGATGACTCCCGGTCCCGTGGTGATCACCGCAACATTTATCGGGTATCGAGTTGCGCACTGGTGGGGGGCTGTTGTCGCGACGGCTGCGATCTTCACTCCCTCCTTCCTGTTCATACTCTTCGCAGCTCCGCAGCTGGAAAAATTGCGCCGAACACCTGCTGCGAAAGGATTTTTGCTCGGTGTATCACCGGCAGTAGTCGGCACGATCCTGGCCGTCTGTGTTACGATGTGGCATTCAATTATCCAATCAACACCTGTTAGCCAGCTATGGCTGCCGGCTGTTATTTTCGTGCTCGCCTGCTATTTGCAGATAGTCCGTAAAATCAGCGCTCCTGTAATAGTTGTAGGCGCGGCTTTAATCGGGTTGATATTTTTTAGCAGCTGCCTCACATAAAAATTGCAAAGGGAATTAATACGAAACGCCTTTAGATGCTGCACTTCTGTGATAGTACCGAGAATGAAATCGGTTATTCGCTTGAGCTGCAACGTATTGGCGCGTTAGATTTGAGTTTACTTTTTCAGCGATTTAGGCAGGGTTTACGAGGACTTCAAGCATGTCAGAAAAACCATAGAAAATACTTCAGCTGCATAGAAGCAAAAAAGCGTAAATGATAAAGTATTTACGCTTTTTGTGCTTCATTGCGGCAGAATCTAACTGCTCAAAATGAGATTGTTTCATCGAACAGTGAAATTTTTATATCCGATATGGTCCGTATCCAGTTCTAACCAAGCCTGGCAACTTCAGCAAAATCGTCCTTGAGGTGTGAATAGAGCGACTGATACACGTGATGATATTTATCATAAATGGCGTGATTTGCCGCGATAGGAGCGGTGGAATCTGAGACGCGAATAGTGGTTTTGCAGGCTTCCGCAACCGAAGGATATATTCCCACGCCCACGCCGGCCAGCAAAGCGACTCCAAGAGCAGGTCCCTCGTCGACATTGATCGTGACGTGCGTGTATCCGCTGACATCTGCCTGGATCTGCCGCCAGATCGGGCTTCGTGCGCCGCCTCCTGAGGCCCGAACCTGGTTGATGGGAACCTGCATTTTCTCCATCACTTCAAACGAGTCTCGCAGTCCATAGGACACACCTTCCAAGACTGCGCGAGCTGTGTGGTTCCGGTCGCTGCGGCGAGTCAGCCCGAAGAAGACACCACGAGCATTCGGGTCAGGATAGGGGGCGCGTTCACCTGTCAGGTAGGGCAGGAAAATCAGTCCTTCACTTCCAGCGGAAACTCGCGCCGCTGCCTCGCAAATCAGCTCGTACGGATCCCGCCCGATCGAGTTGGCGACCACCTTTTCCGGCTGGCAGAATGTATCTCGATACCATTGCAGCGAGCCGCCAGCCGATAGCATCACGCCCATCAGATGCCATTTGTCTGGTACGGCATGGCAAAAAGTGTGCAGCCTGAGCTGTGGATCGACAACTGGATTATCACTGAACGCAAAAACTACCCCGGAGGTCCCGACGGTCGAACTCACGATTCCAGTCTCCACAATCCCGTTACCAACCGCCCCCGCCGCCTGATCACCTCCGCCTCCCACTACAGGAGTTCCCGGGGCAAGGCCAGTGAGTGCGGCGGCTTCCACCGTGATCCGGCCGGAGACTTCCGGAGATTCGTAGGAGGCTGGCATCCACTCTCGTGGTATTCCGGTGAGATCGAGCATCTCATCGGACCAGATGCGTTTTTTAACATGGAACAGCGCGGTGCCGGATGCATCCGACACTTCCGTCGCATACTCTCCGGTCAGTTTGAGGCGGATGTAGTCTTTAGGCAGCAGAACTTTGCGGACTTTAGCGTAGATCTCCGGCTCGTGCTTTCTCAGCCAAACTATCTTACCGGCGGTAAAGCCGGTCAGCACCGGATTCGAGATGAGATCGATTATCTTTTCACTGCCTACCGTATTTGTTATCCAGTCGCATTCGTCTTGAGTCCGCTGATCGTTCCAAAGCAGCGCTCGCCGCAGTACTTCGCCGTTTCCATCCAGAAAAACCGATCCGTGCATCTGACCGGAAAGCCCGACGCCTTTTACCTCTTTTGGATCGATGCCGGATTTATCCATAACGGCTTTGATGGTCTGCCAACTGGCCGCCCACCAGTCAACTGGATCCTGCTCGCTCCACTGCGGTTTCGGAGAGTAGAGCGGGTACTCCGCCATCGCTCTGGCGAGAACTTGTCCTTCCGGGTTGATAAGAATAGTTTTGGTGCCACTCGTTCCGATATCTACGCCGATAAGATAGGACATTGGTCACGCTCCATAATTGATTTGGTTGATAAGTGGGAAGTGAATATTTTTATAACGGATCTCATTGATTCAGGCCGTGAACGACCCGTCTGTAATGCCTCCGGCCAACAGTCCGAAGGACGGGCATTCCGTCTGAAAGACGACCGCTTTTTCCAGAAGTTTACACCCCGGTCTGAAGCCCGTATCTCGATTTGGTAAGCCCATTTAACATTGGGTTGAAATCCATGTCTGGAATTGCGAAGCCCATCTCCAGTCGCAAGCTCCCTGCATGGGCTGAATATTGAATTGAATTCCAGTCCGAAGGACGGAATTACGTCTGAAAGACGACTGCTTTTTCCAGACGGGGGTTTTCAACCTCCGGATCAATTGATTTTCCAGCCCGGAATTTTCAATTTTACGTGAAACATCCAGAATTACGTGAAACATCCAGAATAATGTAAACAGTCCCCTCCAATAGATTGAAGAGGACTGTCTATTCGATTACAAATCTACTATCTCTGGGAAATGTCTACCCATTTCGCATTTCGGCGGCCAACGTAATCCGCACGAGGCCGAATAATGCGCTGTCCGGGCTTATACTGCTCGAACATATGGGCGCACCATCCTGAAGTTCGGCTGATGGCGAATAGTGGAACAAAGAGACGCGTCGGAAGCCCCATCTCGTAGTAGCAGGAGGCTGCAAAACAGTCCACATTCGCGTAGATCCCCTGTTTGCCCGCTGCCAGCCGATCTGGAGTGTTGCTAAGTTCATCCACAATTTTCTCGATCGCCGATGTGATCTGCCACCATTTGGTATCGTGATGCAGTTCGCCCAGCTCTCTGCTCTTTTCGCGCAAATGAGAAGCTCTCGGATCTGGAGCCCGGTAAACGGGATGTCCAAAACCTGGAATCGGGGTGCGTTTTTCTCCGGTCAGCTTGGGCATCACCCAGTCGCTCACTCGGTCAATGGAACCGATATCGAGCAGCATCTCCATCGTTTCGAGTGCAGCCCCGCCGTGCCTTGGGCCGGAGAGAGTTCCGATTCCTGACACTAATCCGGAATAGATATCTGCCTGGGTAGCGACAGTTACTCTGGTTGCGAAAGTGGATGCGTTCAGTTCGTGGTCGGCATGGAGAATGAAGTCGTTGTCGAGGGTTTTAATATAGAGCGGGTCCGCATCTTTGCCCGTCAGCATGAACAGAAAGTTTTCGGCGAGCCCGAGGTCGATTCGCGGAGCAACCGGCTCCAAACCCTGGCTTAGGCGCTCAATGGCAGCTACAACCGTCGGGATGATCGACTGCATGCGCACTGCCTTGCGCATATTGGCTTCAGAAGAGTTGTCTCCCTGGTCTGGATCTATCATACCTACTGCCGACATTGCAGTACGGAGAGCATCCATCGAGGAAACATCTTCAGGGAATTCACGAATTATATTCAAAACTGTGGAGGGAAGTGCACGATTTTCTGCCAGTTCAGCGCTGAATGCGCTTAACTGAGTTTTTGAAGGTAAATCCCCGTTCCAAAGTAAATAGACAACTTCTTCAAAGGTAGCATGATCGGCGAGGTCATGAATATTGTATCCTCTGTAAAAAAGATTTCCTTCTGCCAGCACCTCGCTGATTTCGGTATCGCCAACCACTACCCCGCGCAAACCGTCGCCTTGCGTCGACATGAACTGTTACCTCATTCTCCGAAGTTAATTTAAATATCAACATGTAATTTTTTTGATCGATCTTCTAATATTTTAGCACTTTTTGCAGATCATATGCAACGTCTGCACCTGTACAGGTATACTCTTAAATATGCTGGATTCAAACCTCAAAGATCGATTGGCTGGAATATGGAAAATATTGTCTGAACACTCTTCTGTCCGTGTTATTTTGATAAGCATAGGATGCTTTTTAGTCATCGTTTCGATTCCCGCTGCGCGTGTTTGTGCTGATACTGGAAAATCTCAGACGATCAGCCAGCAAAAAATAAATGAGATGGCTGCCGCATTGTTGAAGGTAAGACGAGATGTTTTTGTGCAATCGCTGCGTACTCCAGGCGAAACAGCTGAAGATTTCTGCCGCAAAATTTCCTATCCGCTTTCAGGCGAATCGAAATATAGATTCCTAGCGCGTCTTTCAGGATACGATATTTCTTTTCAGGCGCTCACCAACAAATCAACATTCATTAAAACAGTTCCCGTGCTGCAAAATACGACATCCATGAATATTACTATTTGGAATCGGATAGGCCAACAATTAAGCTATCTCCCTGCGAGAATTCGTAAGGTGCAGACTTCGCTGAGAACTGCTGAGAAGAACCCAGATAAAAAAAGTTTCTCGGAAGTCAGCAGGCAGGTTCTGCAGACTATGCGAATGGATGTATCACTCTACGATTTACTGCGCGATGCACTTCCTTAATTATAAAAGTGAACCCTGATTTATGTTTTACCGACAAAAATACAACAGACATTTAACAGTACAGCATAAATCTGCACTGCGCACCATGAAAATAATGATAAGCTTTGGGCTTATTGGCATACTGAGCGTCGTGAAAGTTGCTGCAGACAGCGAAGATCGATCGGCTAACTCACCTTTTGCGCTTGCTCAACGAGCGGTAAAAGAGATTTCGCAGAGTAAATATCCCGCGGCAATGGGTCATATCAAGCTTGCATTGCAGTCTGCCCCGGATTCTCCAGTGCTGCACTGTCTTGCTGGATCACTTTTGCTGAATACGGGTGATTTTAAAAATGCCAGACGTGCATTTGAAAATGCAGTAAAGTGTGATAGTGCTGATCCTTTGGCATCTTACGGATTAGGTCTGGCAGATCTCGCGTCTGGCAATAGAAAATCTGCTCTTAGTTCTTTCGCGGATTCCGAAAAAAACGGTGGTGATCCCGCCTATCTGCTTATTGCCAGAAGATATACACAGTGGCTGGATGGAGCGCAGATTTCTGTAGAAGGCGCCGGTCTTCCGGAAAGCTTTCTCTCTGCCCAGATGGCGCTGGATGCGATGTCGGCATATCGGTTAAATAAACTTCAGCAGGCATCCGAACTGCTTGCGAACGTTGATAAGTCCATTCCTGGGGAGTCACTCTCTCAGATGAGTGGCGTTTTGATAACATTTGATCAGTCTCGGGCCTTGATGACCACAGGAAATGTACTTCCTGGAAGCCGAGTGCTTATCGATAGTGGACCGTCCAAAACCGGCCTGAAAGGCGATATCGTTTTTACACCTGAAACAGTGGTGCCCGGTACCTCCTATGCAACGTATGAACTTGAAGGGGTAACGCTGAGCCTGACCAACTCGCCGCCGTTTCAAGTGGTTTGGGATTCTAAGCAGACGAGTAATGGGCTGCATGATCTGACGGTAATACTATTCAGTCAAAATGGAATTGAACTCACGCGGGCGACTCGCCGCATAAAAATTTATAATCCTGGCGGTATCTCTCTAAACTGTGTTCCAGAAGAACTGGATCGGCTGCGTTCTTCCATCTGGCAGTCCATGTCTCTGCAGCCTGACCGCGGAGCTGCCGCCTATATTAGAGGAATGGTTTACAGATCTCTGCACGATACAAAAGCAGCAGGGCAATCTTTTGCAGAAGCGTGTGCCCTGCATCCTGACTTCACAGATGCGCGCGCGCAGCTTGCTGCAGCAGGGGGCCTGAATACAGGCGAAGATGCGGTCTGGGGAGGGTCGAATACAGAAAATGTGGTCGCACTCACGTTCGACGACGGTCCAAAGCCGGGAATGACGGAGCCGCTCCTGCAGATCCTTGTGGAGCAGAAGATACCCGCCACTTTTTTCGTTATTGGGCGGCACGTGACTGAGTTTCCAGAGCTTACGAAGCAGATTTCCGATGCAGGTATGGAGATAGCAAATCACAGCTATAGCCACCCTAATTTAACTAAAATATCGGTGATGGATGCCGCTGCGGAGCTGATGCGGACTCAAACCGCAATAGCACGGGTTACCGGTAAATTTCCTCGGTATATGCGGCCTCCCGGAGGTAACTGGAATAAATCACTCGCAGCTATTGTGAAATATTGGGGATTGACTGCCTGTATGTGGTCGGTGGATGCCTACGGAGCTGAAATAGTGAGTGCGCAGCAAGTGGCGGATACCGTGCTGGCTCAGGTGCATCCTGGCTCCATCATTTTAATGCATAATGGAAAAATGAGCACCATCCAGGCGCTTCCGACAATACTCTCCGAGCTGAAACGCAGAGGTTATAAATTTGCGACTGTAGGCGATCTAGTGCGGAGGCTGAAATCAAATCAGGCCCTGCTCAAGCAGGTAAGCGTTCCAAAGCCGGTGCGGACGGAATAAGGAATCATTTACAGGAAATTCTAAAAATATGTAAATCTTTGCAGGACTACTATAGCCTGACGAAGAATTCTGCACACGTTGCATTTAGATTTTGCGTATTTAAAAGCAGAGTAAAGATGAAATTTTATTCTGCTGTGTATTATTGAGCTTAACTTACCTCAAAGGGAGTTTTAAATATGATATTTCAAACGCGCGTTAAAGCCGTGGCAAGTCTTTTAGGAGCGGCTGCAATACTTTCTGTGTGTGATGTGCACGCTGCCCCCCCGCTGCCGCGGCCAGAGAAATCGCTGCTGGGGGTACACCTGCTGTCCACATTTAAAGATGTGATGAAAAAATATGGCCAGCCAAATGAGATTCAAGTTGGAAGCCCAGCTCTTCCCAGCCAGGTCCCCCAGAATGCTGCAGGCTCTTCAAATACTGGAATGCCTGGAATGTTTGGCGGCATGCCGGGTGGAATGGCTGGCGGCATGCCAGGTATGCCAGGTGGTATGATGGGTGGCCGGCGCGGAATGATGGGCGGGCCAAGCGGTATGATGGGGGCAGGCGGCTCACTTCCCGGATTTGCCGGAGGCAAAGAGGATGAGATGGGCGGTCGAAGAGGTATGTTTCAGGGCGGTGGAGGGATGGCTGGAAGAACTGCTGGCATTCCTGGCGGCTTTCCTGGAGGTTCACTTCCACCGGGCATCGGGGGCGGCGGATCTTATCCCGGAGGATTTCCCGGTGGAGCGGCTGGTATGGGCTATCCCGGCATGAACGGCGGAGAGGAGCCCGAAATCGGAGCGGAATCGACGTGGTGGTACCACTTCCCAAAACGTGGACTGCATATCTCCTTTCTTTTTAATAAAGACGGCAAAGTTATCCAGATTCAAGAATACGGCTGGAAAGACGACGGCAAAACTTCTGGCAGCAGAACAGGACAGGGTATCGGCCTCGGCTCCAGTCTGGGATCTGTCATTCAAAAGTATGGTTGGAGCAACGACGGAGACCGAAACGGAAATAACCTGGTAATGCGGTATGGCGGGCGAGATCGACTTGCACTTCAGCTCGTCAAGAACGCTGTGGTCGGAATCACTTTAGCGGTAGTCAACTAACTGGCACATTTTAACTCACGGCTGGCATAGTCAATCTATGAGCCGTGTCTGGAGATCGATATAATGCGAAATGTCTTTACAAAAATGGTCTTTGTGCCAGCCGCTGCAGGACTGCTGTTGTCCGCTTTATCTACACAGCCTGCGAGCGCAAAATCAGGGTCCGCTGAAAAAAGCCTGCTCGGTATACGCGTGCTGCAGAGTTATAAAGATGTAATGAGGAAATACGGTCCTCCGCAGAATGTTTATCGCAACGGCGAAATAGTGAATATGGTCGAAGCGGTAAATGCAGAAGGCGTCCCAACTGGCGGAATAATCGCTATCGGAGACAGCACGCCCGGCACAAACCTTGCAAGCGCCAATGGCGGAGGCCGGGGAATGATGGGCGGTATGCCTGGTGGGATGATGGGCGGCCGCATGGGCGCTATGGGCGGCGGAATGATGGGCGGTCGTATGGGCGCTATGGGTGGCAGAATGGGCGCTATGGCCGGAGGTATGCCAGGCGGAATGATGGGTGGAATGCCCGGAATGCCCGGCGGGATGATGGGCGGAGGCAGGCCTGGCTTCGCTGGTGCGGGACTGCCAGGATTCGGCGGTAATGCAGGCGGACTGACAGGAATGCCGGGAGGTGGTTCTACGCCGCCAGGTCTCCCAGGCTCTGGAGTCAATACTCCTGGAAATGGTGATTCTACTTTCGCCGCTGCCGGAGGATTCATCTGGGTCTATTTCTATCCCAAAAAAGAACTCGTGTACGAATTTCTCTTCAATAACGATGGCCGAGTGGAAATGATCCTGCAGAGAGGCCGAACATTCGGGCAGAAGACCAGCAGGGGAATAGGGCTGGGAGCTCCGATCAAGTCGCTGTATTCCATTTATGGCTGGCCTGATACCCTGGAATCACAAACTGGTGGTCTCTCGCTCACCTATAACGAAAAGTATCATGTTTACTTTTCTACCTTGAACAGCAAAGTGAATGTAATTGCTGTGTTTCTTCGAGAAAATC
>JBBRDM010000032.1:0-36364 GCA_038203935.1 Chthonomonadales bacterium | reverse complement strand
GGCGTTCTTCTTCCGTAAGTCGGTATTGCAGACACGAAACATCCATCAAAATCTCTCCTTGCAGCATGCATAAAAATTACCAAATACCGTACACTCTATATGAAATTAAAAAAACTAAAAATCATTTGATGATATCTGCAGAATATTCCTCCCCAGTTAAGAAATATACTGCTATGACTATTCCCTGTCTCCTCTTGAAACGCGACTGGATAATATAAGGGACTATGCAATTTACTTCCATTTCTTAGCAAAATAGTCCTATTTGGTTGAACACCTTGTGGCTGTGAGTCGTATTAATTAAAAATCTCGATCTATTTTACACATGAAAGCAAATTAAGGAGCAAAATGATGAAAATTGGTGTAATTGGCGCAGGGAACGTTGGCGGCACGCTCGGTAAACGGTGGGCGCAGTCTGGCCATGAGGTTATGTTTGGAGTGCGCGATACCACCGATTCAAAACTGAACACACTCCTCGCTGAAACCGGCGGTAAAGCCATACTGGGAACGGTGGCCGAGGCTGCTGCATTTGGTGAAGTCGTGGTGCTGTCAGTTCCATGGGACGGAGCAAAGGATGCAATTGCGCAGGCAGGCAGTCTTTCAGGCAAAATCCTGCTGGATACTATCAATCCAGTTCAATCCGATCTCTCCGGACTAGCGGTTGGCTTCAACACCTCTGCGGCTGAACAGGTTTCCGAACTGGCCGCGGGTGCAAAAGTGGTAAAAATATTCAATACTACGGGCGCCAACGATAATATGGCCAATCCAAACTATGGTGGAACCCCACTCACGATGCTGTACTGCGGGGACGATACGGAAGCAAAATCGGTGGCCGCCCAGCTCGCAGCAGACCTCGGATTTTCACCGGTGGATGTCGGCCCGCTCAAACAGGCGAGATATTTGGAGCCCCTCGCAATGCTCTGGATAAGCATGGCTTTCGGCGGCTTTGGCAGAGATTTCGCCTTCCAGATAATCAAACGAAGTAACGAAAAACTGACAGAGCAGAATTAGAGAGCGTATGTGCCACATATAGCGACCGCTCAACATATGCTTAGTTTCATTACCAAAAATTTCTTCTGCTTTTCTTCGCCGTAGATTGATTCACTCAGATTAATTCGGAAATAGACGAAGAATACTAAGGTGTAAAGCTATTTACCACACAGGTTATCTCACTCCGGTAATCAAGTCATGGGTGCAGGAGTCGGAACATTCATCGCAGCATCAAAGTATTATTTTCAGGCAGGCTCGTAAACTCAGGGACGCTGCTGGGACGAGGTGGTAGGCACGGGAGGTTTGGGATGAATGAAAAAACTGTCAGGAAGGCAGCCCGGATAGTTCTGGGAGGTATATTAATTTTTGCCGGGATCAGTCACGTTACCTTTGCGCGCAAAGATTTCCAGGCGCAAGTGCCCGAATGGGTTCCCTTAGGCAAGGATGATACCGTAATAGTTTCCGGAATCGCAGAAATAACTCTGGGAAGTGCACTCGTATTGACTGAGGAGGCCCATCAAGAGACAGTTGGGAAAATTGCGGCGGCGTTTTTTACCGCAGTTTTTCCTGGGAATATTTCTCAGTATAAGCACCGCCGGAGTGCTTTCGGCCTGGATAGCGATACGAAACGATTCGTGCGCTTATTCTTCCAACCAGCACTCGTCTACTGGGCCTTGAAGAGTACGAAAACAGAATAGGCTCACATTTATTTTGCGGATGCTCTGTAAACTGTGGATAACAATTTACTAACTATCAACCGGCCTCTCGAATGATGGAAAACCAACGATTTATTTTCAATTGGCTGATCTTTCGCAGCGCTATCCAGAATCATACATACCAAAGAAAGGACAGTATGCCGATCAGGCATACTGTCCTTAGTTTTTGCGGATAAATTATAACAATGGAAATAAATGGATTACAGTTTTCCCTTGAATGGCAGGAGCGCTGAGAGTATGGTGGTCGTATCTGGACTAATGGAGACGGTAGTAAATCCGCGTTTAGGGTCGAGGAACGGAACGACATCCCCTTTTGCGCTGGAGTAGCTCAACGAACCGCTGCCCGCGGTAATTTTCATCGAATAGTAGAACGATTCGTAGTGCCAGCATCGCCCGGTTACTCTGGTTGCATCGAGAATAGAAACTGTTACATAGGTGCCGTCGGGAACGTTCACGTTGGAAACGTCGATATCCATCAGCTTCGTTTTAAAATCTTTGGATGCCGTGAACGTACAAACGCCCTGTGGTATCACTCCATTATAACCTGCTGCCGAATTTGCCATCTGTATGGTGCTTGTAAGCAGCACTACCCCACCGCCTGAATTGCCGCCGCCAGTATTGCCACCGCCGGTATTTCCACCGCCGCTTTTACCGCCTTGAGCAGATGCAGCTATTCCAGGAGATACCAGAACGCACAGGAGTGCCAGGAAACCAAACTTTGCCAGAGTACTTTTTGTCCGTAAATTCATGTGAATCGCTCCTAAATTTTTTAAGGTCAGCATCAGAGAATTACCTTTTCATCAGCAAACCTTCCCCGCTTTTGTTAAGGCAGATGCGTTTTACATACCCTTCGTCGACGAATATCTTAAAATAGTTGGATAACCAGAATCTTTTTTAAAAAGCATCCTCTTGAAAATATCTCGAAAAATAAAGCACAATCAAATGAATTGAGACTGAGTATGGGCAGAAATCGAAACTAAGTTTTATTGGAATCAAGCAGCCATGGTATGCAGCGAGGATATAAAATTCAAACTGGAAACGCTGGGGTATGTTCTCATGTCTTCCGGATTATCAGTTGATGAGTGTGCGCGGGCCGTCACATTCTGCGACACTGTTGAGATAGGAAGGGGAGGAGTCCGAAATCTGCTCGAACGGGACTGGGTTCAGGCGATTGCAAATCATAGTTCCATTCGAAGCGCTGTGGATCTAATTCTTGGCAAAAAAGCTTTTGCATTCAAGGCGATACTATTCGATAAATCGGCTGATTCGAACTGGAAGGTGCCCTGGCATCAGGATATATCAGTTCCGGTGTACGAGCGTCGTGAAGAGGCAGGCTGGGGTCCGTGGACCGTAAAAGCAGGTGTCCTGCATGTGCAGGCTCCCGCACCTGTTTTGGAACAGATCCTTGCTGTCCGAGTACACCTGGATGCGGTGACCGCCGAAAATGGGCCAATGCGTGTAATACCTGGCTCTCATCTCGCAGGAAGAATAAACGAGTCCGGAATGGTGTCATGGCGTTCAAAACCTGAAGTAGTCTGCATAGGTGAACAAGGCAGTCTCCTGTTAATGAAACCACTGCTGCTGCACGCATCATCCCTTGCTATTTCCCCGTCCCATCGCAGGGTACTTCATCTTGAATTCGGTGCCGAGATACTTAAAGAGATGGTTTCTGAGTTGGCAAGGGCTTGATTAAGTTAGAAATTCGTGCGTACTATTCGAACACTAGATCTGTCCAGGATAGTGTGCCATCTAATCTCGTCACGAATAATACAGATGAATTTAGCCGCAAAAAAGCACAAAAGGCGCAAAAAACAGTAAGGTAAATTTGTGTATCTACATCTAACTTATGATTTAAAAGTATTAAATGATTTACGAGACTTGAGATGAACTGGCGTGAAAAGGCTTCCGAAATCATTCCCGAGATGAACATACATTTAACTCAATCTGGAAACGCCATGTCCTTCTGGATCGAAGTTTGGATAGCATTCGAAGAGGCATATCAATTTCCCAAGAATGAACATTTAATCCATCGCATATACCACTTCGCAAATTGGTGTGCAGCACAGGAGCAGCCTGCCAATATTGATGCCGGCAACCATCTGCTTACCTGCGTCGTTGTGTCTTTCTACGAACATATTCCTTCCTGCGCTGCTGCCCGCTCCGACATTCCGCTATGGTTCAAAAAGAAGAGGTAATCAATATGAAATCGATCTTTACATATCTAACTACCGAAGAGGATTTTGAGGAGCTGCTTACTTTATTTCCGAAAGGGCGATCTGTGCGAAAACCGCAAAAAATGGATCGTCAATCAGCAGTGAAGAATATCATGGCTGCTATAGCACGCTATCCAAATTCTCCGGCCCTTTTTGCAGCGATGGCCCAGTTGCAGAAGTGAAGAAGAGTTCACGAACTCTTTCCTTAAGTCACGCTCGCATTTTTTTTGAAACATGCACCTAAGGCACACCGACAAGGGCTGAATATTTTGCCGAGATGTTTTCCTGGAGGTTGAGTATTGCGCCAATACTCTTGAAATACAGGCGGCTTGCTCTCTCCTCTATCTGAGATATCTGGCGGCCAAAGCTCGAGAACCATTCCCCATCGATTTTGTCCTGATTTGCCATTAGTAGAACGAGCCGTTCCGGAAGAAGAAATTCGTTTAACGGCTGTCCTGTCTGCATATTTTGCAAGGCTGGCAGATAGACTGAGCGAGATTTCTCCATTGCAGCTAACATCTCACCGTGACATTGAGCAAGAGTTGCACTCACCTGCTTGAACTCCTCTTTGCTCAATCCTCCCGACTTTTCAGCAATAAAACGGTACATGCCATAAAGAACCTGCTCCTGCATCTTAGCAGATTTTAAAATCTCCTGCAGTTTCAGGTGAAACTCGTACCGCTGATAGTACTCCTGATCGAATCCAGTAATGATTTGAGCCATTTTTAAATGCGTGCAAAAAACCTCTCTATCGAACTCTTTAAGCCACTCGCTATCCGTCTTCAGCTCGAATTCCAGCATCTCTATAAGCGGTTTCAATTCCGCTTTTTTGCGCTCCTCACCCCGGAAAGTGAACTGCTTTCCTTTCATTTTGGTGGCACCGCTCTCAAGGGACTCCAGTGCACCAAGCTCATCACGGCGTTTGGTAAAAGAATCCATCCAGTCTTTGTATTCTGCATTATAAAGCTTCCTCAAAACCAATTGAATCTGATCAGGCGTCATAGTGAATACAGCCGGGTCGTTTGCAATAGAAGGAAGTTCTGCCGATGAAATCGAGAGCAGGCGGCCATCATATATCCCGAGATAGCGTTCATCCTGCAGAGTTTCCGAGTGCTCATCATCGATAAATTTCTGTACCTGTTCGACGGGCATTGGGAATATCTTCTTATTCTTTTCGTGGTATTTATAGAATGCTTCCGTCATGCGCCGCCGAAGATCATCTGGATTTGAGAATAGAATCCAGGCTGAGCGATTGTCCTCCTCACTGCGCAAATAGACTTTTTTGGCGTTCTGTTCACGATCGTAATCAGAAGGATGCGATGCCCACATCAGGCTTACTCCTGGAGTATCCTCTTTTTTGAAGAGAAACGCCTTTTGCTTCGGATTGGCGGGCAAAGGCGGAATCAATCCGGCATCGGGCTCTTTCAGCAGCCTGCGAACGTTCGCAGCGGCCATTGTCTGATGATAGAAAATATCCTCCGTGTAGACTTGATGATCTGCCGCCTGTTCGAGATCGACGAGAGACATCGATAGGCATGCATTGAGAAACTCCAGCTTTTTCAAGGCATGAATCAGAGAGTCGCTGCCAGTAACACTCACCGCGACCAGGTCGGCATGGAACTCCATCTGCCGGGAGAGAGCACTCTGGAAGAAGTTGATGGCTTTGAATGCGCCCTGCAGAATCATTCTCAGAATCCATAAAACGGCATAAATTCCATATGCAAATATGGCAATCCTGATGTTGAACCGTTTTGCTTTTTCCAGCAGGTCATCCAGCTTATCGCGCTGATAAACCAGATCATAAATAACCCTATTCGCTATGTAGACATAGCTGCCCAGCCGCATACTGCTCTGCGAAAAGTGTCCGAATTCATGCGCCAGCACCGCTTTGAATTCGCTTAAGTTCAGGCCATTCACCAATCCCAATCCAATGAGCAGGTTCTTTTTTACCGGAAATATGAGGCTGAGCAGCGAGCTGTTATAGAAAACAGCCGCATTTACTTCCGGAGTAACGAATATTTTTAATGGAAAGGGAGCTTTTGTATCCTCACAGATTCGCCGCACGAATCGAAAAAGTTCGGGATGCCATTTTTCTGTGATCTCGATCCGCAGCTCCTCATCGCGCTTTCCCCACTTCAACAGCGCTTTGACCAGGAATAGAAATAGAACTGCCGCCATTACGGCAAAAGTGTAGTACCAGCCCGTATCGGAACTATGGTGCCGGTAGGTTTCATCTGTATTGAGCGATTCAGTCGGATCATTCATGCCCTTCATGACAAAATAGACTACGAGCCACCCGCTGCCGGCGATCAGCCCGAGATAGAACAGAATGAATATCGCTAAGCTTATAAGAACAATCACTACTTGTTTTTTGTAAGCGCTGTTAGGGACGGTAAAATTAGGCGGTGCCCCCTGGACACTCGGCGGGTAGAGATTTTCATTCATTGAAAAGTAGCCTTTGTCAATTAGATATCAGTATAGTGGCTGAAAATATCAAAGTTCACTATATTATTTGTCATGCCAGCTGCCAATTCCTACTTCTCCTGAGCAAAACCAGTTATGATGTCGATAAATGATATGTGATATTCTGAGTTGGACAGTTGGAAAGGAATTTATGATAGAGAGTATCGATGAATTTGAAAAACAGTTGAGGCAGGGTCGTGGAGGAGTTATACTATACACATTAACACATATACCACTTCCTGAAAATTATAGAGAGGCATTGCTGAATGCCTGTCTGAATGATTTACGCTACGATCATCAGTGCGAACATTCACGCGGCGAATATGTGTTCGAGCTGATTCAGATTGCTGGTAATTCTGACTATTATCGGGGACAGATACTCACGAAATTGAAAACTATGGATGCATCGGAGGAAACGAAATATGACCTTCTCCAGCTCATGCATTTGACCCGCCTATTCGCCCAAAGCGGCGATTTGGAAGCACGCAACGCCCTCTAAACTACGTTTGAGAAGCACGCTATACAAAAAAACCTCTATGGAGGGAATGAATTTGTTTTGCTGGACGGAGTGGATGGGGTTCTCTACCTTGCCGACTACCACTTCAACGAAGTTGAGGGATACGAACTCTCCGATTTTGATTACAAGCTTTCCGAAGTTGAAGAGCGCGACGGAGAGGAAACAGTCTGGCAGGAATTGCGGGCGAAATGTGCTGGCAGTATATCCCGATCTGCATGGCTGGAAAAATTGGAAACGTATCGCGTAGAGCATAAGAAAATGATAGCGAACAGAACAAGTGGCCCCCGGCAGAGTTATGAGGAGCTGCGACAGCGGATTGCAGAAAAAGGACGCCGTGTACTCAACAGCCATAGCTGGGCTAGGCGAGCGCTTAAAGTGGAACTCGAACAGGCTGCAAGAGATATACTGAATGAGAATGATCCCGAATGGCTGATTCCGCTTCTGCGGGTTTTCATGGATACTCCTTTTCCACTGGATCCGACCAAGCTCTTTGAATGGGCGAAGAGTGAAGAGGAATATCTTTCGTATGCTGCGAAGGATACCCTTGCTAATCTGAAGCTGTCAGCGGTGCATGCCCTCGCACTCGATCTGATAGAAAAAAGAGAGACTCTCGATTTGGCAGTGAAAATGCTGAATACAAATTACGAGGAGGATGATGAGAGTTTGGTGTCTGCCGTGCTTCAGTATCCAGTAGAACCAGTCGAATATCATCGACTTGCCACGGATGCACGGTACTTTGAGAAAGCCCACCCAACCGAATTATCCGCCAAAATTATAGAAACACTCTATGAAAACAATCCCTGTTCTATGTGCAGGGAGCAGCATGTGGAACGCTTGATAGAACTGGAAGCTCTGCCGGACTGGATCCGTGAAGAAGCCGCTTTTGATTCCTACGACGAAACGAGGAAACTGATTAAACCTCATAAGACCTATTAATAGCCGCAAAAAAACGCAAAAAAGACTTAAGCTCTCATCCTAAATCTGTAAATGATACAGAGATAGAAATCTTTTTTGCGCCTTTTGCGGTTTTTTTGCGGCTAAAATAAAACGTCTCTTCGAAAGATAACTACATCGTGCCGCATGACTACAACCTTGGATCGATTGGCTCGCTTTCCAGGGCGAGCACGCCAAAGACGCACTCATGGACTCGGCGCAGCGGCTCATGCCGGATGAACCGCTCCAGTCCCTCCACACCTAAAGCGAACTCACGTAAGGCAAGCGACCTTTTTCCGGATAGGCCGCGAGAACGCAGTCTGTCTAGATTTTCCGGCAGCGTGTATTCCGGTCCGTAGATAATGCGCAGATACTCCGCGCCACGGCATTTGATAGCAGGCTGGGCTAACCCTCGCTGACCTTTCGTGATGAACTCCAGCGGCTTCACCACCATGCCTTCGCCGCCTTTTCCAGTCAGCTCCTGCCACCAGCTCACGCCCTCTGCCAGGCTCTCCGCGCTGGTGACTTCTATCACCTGGAAGGGCGTTGCAAGCAGCAGTCCGTCGCTCGCACTGCAGAGCCGACCGATCATCTCCATGTGCCAGATATGGTTTTTATCGAGATGGGTCATATCTTCCGTGGCTAGAATATGGAACGGAGCCAGCTTCAAATCCGAAAGTGAATTCACCATCCAGCAGTATCTCTGGTAGGCCGCCGTGAACTGACCAGCCATCACCTGCTTGGCGGAATACTCTTCGAGCAGCGGCGCGATTTCAGATATATTGCTGGATGTCTGCTGAAGGCTGGTCATCGCATTCGAGAGCGCCGCGCCTGCCGCCGACCCGACCGCCGCATACTGGTGGCGAAGCAGCTCCTGTGCTTTCGCAGACCAGGGCATCAGCTCACAGTCCAGGCAGATCCAATCCGTTTTGAGTTCTTCCCAGAGCCCGCTGCGAGTCATCGAATCCTGAATGGAATTCAGAAATTCTTTCTCCAAAGCCACATCATTGAAAAATCGGCGGCCGGTTCGTGTGAAACAGACCCCTATTCCCTCATCTTTTATGCCGAAGTATCGATGCGCAGCACCCTCATACCTGCAGACGATCACCACAGACCTCGAGCCCATGTGCTTCTCTTCACAGATTACTTTCGGGACTCCCTGATTACGGAAATAGACAAAGGCCTCCGCAGGGTGTTCAAGCAGGCCCGGTTCCTGACTGGTTTCTGCAGGCGACATCGTGGGCGGCAGGTATATCAGCCACTTTGGATTGACAGCGAACCTGCTCATCACTTCCAGCGCCGCAATTGAGTTTTCCTCACGAATCGTGACTTTGCCACGAAGACGCGTCGAGACGATTCGCTTACCGATGACGTCCGCAATATCCAGCACATCGTCATGTTCCTGCTGTGCCGATAGACCTGAAGCAGCATTCTCATCCGGCAGGAACGGCCGCGCCGGCTCACTGTAGACAGCAGCAGCAGGCACCGAAACAAGTTCCCGTTCCGGCCAGCGCAGCGCTGTCAGACTTCCACCGAAAACGCATCCCGTATCGATATTGATCGTGTTGTTCAGCCACTCGGGAGATGGAATCGGTGTATGTCCATAAACAACTGCAGGCGATCCTCGATACTCTGATGCCCAGTCATAGCGGATCGGAAGGCCGAACTCATCGGTCTCGCCAGTCGTCTCGCCATACATCGCAAATTCGCGCACCTTGCCCGATCCACGTCCCTGCATATTCTCTTTCATCCCCGCATGAGCCACGACCAACTTTCCGCCATCCAGCACATAGTGGCTCCCCAGCCCATCCAAAAACTGCTCCACCTGGGCGATGAATTCCTTCGACTCTCCCTCCAGCTGCTGGAGAGATTCCGCCAGTCCGTGTGTAATCTGAACATCCTTGCCCCGCAGTTTCCGGTGCAGTTTCATATCATGATTCCCAGGGACGCAGAGCGCAGTACCCTCCGACACCATCTTCATCACCAGGCGAAGAACATCCGGCGTACGCGGCCCACGGTCTACCAGGTCACCCAGGAAAACCGCTTTTCGTCCGTCTGGGGGAGTAATAGTGATCTCATTTTCGACATTGTTGATTGCGTATCCAAGATTTGTGAATAGTGCAAGCAGCTCCTCGAAGCAGCCATGGACATCGCCGATAATGTCGAACGGGCCAGTTTCATTTTTCTTGTTGTTGTAGAGAGGTTCGCGGGTCACAACGGACGCTTCTATATCATCCAGGCTCTTCATCACGAAGACGTGCCGGAATCCCTCCCTCTGCAAGCCCCGCAGCGACTGGTGAAGATTGCGGACATGATTGCGCACGACATGCGGCCCGAAGTCTCTGTCCGGCCGGGACTTATTTCGCTCCTGGCAGACCGATTC
Source organism: Chthonomonadales bacterium (assembly GCA_038203935.1). Lineage (GTDB taxonomy): Bacteria > Armatimonadota > Chthonomonadetes > Chthonomonadales > Chthonomonadaceae > JANXSG01. The sequence goes on along the minus strand of JBBRDM010000032.1, from coordinate 26,152 downwards.
AGGCAGATCCAGCACGATAGCGACCGGCAGGCAGTGATACTCGCGGGCCAGCGCAACCAATGGTTTACGTGCTGCCACCTGGACATTCGTGGCATCGACGACAACTATCCGGCCGGCAGCCAGGCGTTTCGAAGCAATGTAGTGCAGCAGTTCGAATGCATCGGTTGTGGCAGACTGATCGTTCTCATCATCACTTACTAATCCTCTGCAGAAGTCAGACGAGATGGTTTCCGTCGGCTTGAAATGCTTTCTGGCGAAGGTCGATTTACCCGAGCCGGAGGCACCGACCAGTACTACAAGCGACAGTTCTGGAATAGTGATTTTCATATCTTCTCGAAGACTCCCATCTGGCTGGGAGCGCCGACCTCTGGATCTTCTGGCCCGATAGGCAGATGCCGTACCGAATAGCCGAATCGTTCACAAATTGAGTGCGACCAGGCTTCGAACTCAGCCCGCGTCCACTCGAACCGATGGTCGTGATGCCGGAATTCACCAGCAGGCAGCGATTCGAATTTTGGGTTGTACTCGATATTAGGCGTGGTGATAACGACAATTCCCGGCTGCGCAAATTCAAATACTACCCGTTCGAAAGCAGCAAGCCTGGGCTGGTCCAGATGTTCGATCACTTCTACCACGGCCGCTGCTTCATATCCAGCCAGGCGGGCATCCCGATAGATGAGTGATCCCTGAATTAGCTTGATCCGCTCCCGTTTCAAAGCAGGCAGGCGGTCGAGATGCAGAGTGTTCTGCGCCTTTTCCAGCACACGGTATGAGACGTCCATTCCCAAAATGTCGGTGAACTGGCTCTCTTTGAGCAGGAGGCTGAGAAGCCTGCCTTCGCCGCAGCCGAGATCGAGGACTCGCTTTGCCCCGCTCTGTTTCAGTACGGCCATCACGGTTCCAAGCCGCTGTTCATGCAGGCTGCTTCGCCGCTCAACAATCTCAGCGTTCTGATCGTTTTTCTCATCAACTTCATCTAGATCAGGCTCATCCTCCTGGATAAGCTGTGCCAGTGCATCCCGGACAAGCGAACTGCGATTCTTCAGATACCGCTTCACAATTGTCTCTCGTTCGGGGTGCTGCGGCAGCCAGTTCTCACCTTTACTGATGAGTTTCTCCACTTCGCCATCTCCAATGAAGTAGTGTTTGTTGTGATCCAGAACCGGGATAAGCACATAGAGGTGCGTCAGCAGTTCGGAAAACCGAACGGTTCCAGATAGTGTCAGAGAGAAGTAGTGGCTGTCGCCCCACTCCGGGAATTTTGGATCGAGCGGATAGCCGATAACCGATACGACATATCCCAGTGGTTCGAATAGCTTACGCAGGAAATTTTCCCCGCCACGGCAGGGTACGACATGCAGCTCTGCCTTCAGTGGAATAGCATTATCTGCCAGCGCCTGCCGGTCTTTGCAGCGGCCATTCAGGGCGCTTCCAAATACCTGAGCAATGGCGACACTGAGAAAAGAGGAGGCGACGTACGGGCGGTCGTTGACATACTGATCCAATGTCCGCGCCTCACCCCGCTTGCCGCGCACCAGCGCTACGGAATCGACATCCAGCAGCAGCGCTGCCGTACAGCTGTCTGCAGCTGCTTCTGTATAGAAGATATGCGCCTGTCCGAATGAGAGATCAAAAGATTGTGCTCGTGCCGGGTTTTTATGGAGCAGATAACCGAGATCAGTCGCGGGAGATTGTGTAGAGGTGAGTGTGAGAATCATGGTTTCCTTAGAAACTGCCTGGCGATTGTACAGATTCGCAGCCGGTATGCACTTTAAAAAATACTAAAATTCTGTAGATTCAGATAGTATTCGATGATGCGTGGATGGCTGCCATTTTTATGACAGGCGCTATGTTTGAAAAGTATACAGTGGACAAAGAAATACTGCGAAAATAGCAATCGTTGGCGAGCATTCTCGTCTTCCCAAGTTTCAATCTGTCTCACTTGTAGAACGGAGCAGCACTTCTTTTTGTACATCACTCACACTTGTAGGGCGGAGGAGCACGTCTTTTTGCATATCTGCTGCACGATCAGAAGGACGTAATAGAAATTTAGGTGCTTGTTCCTGCTGTTGCCGTGCTGCGAATATAGGGAGTATGTAACGCGCAGCTTCTTGTATGTGAGGTGACTGACTCTTTTCCGCTAAACGTTCCACATTAGGAATTGCGCTTCCATTTCCAACTTTTCCCAAGGCTTCGAGAACCTGAACCACAAACTGTTCATCTGAATGGCCTAGTAAGCGGCATAAATTCCCTGTAATATCAAAATCGAGTTGCCCGCAATGAGAATCTTCCGGACAAGGCATTACCTTGCGCAGTGCGTCAAAGGATGCAGCCCGTATTTGCTTGCTTGAGACACTCGTGGCCTTGACTAAGCCTGAAATGCTTTCAGGCCGGCGAAGAATTCCAAGGGAACGGGCACATTCAGCACGAACTTGATTTACGTGCTGAATGTCCAAAGCCAGTGATACCGGAAAGAGAAACGGTGAAAGAAAAAGTGTAAGTATGACTGTAGACCACAACCCCCAACCCACTCCGAAAGCAATAACCCACCACAGCGGAACATTACCAGTACCACGATGGACTTCATCCAGTACATTTAAAATTGCGATAATTCCAGTCACGGGAAGTATACTCAAATAGTATTGGATGCCACGTTTGATAGCTCGTTTGCCGGATTCTTGTATATTAGCCAACGCATCAGACAGTGCATATACCATTTGTAAGCTTTCGAAATCCTGATCCTCATTGAGTTCTATGCGACCTAGAATCCAGGCTCCCACAACACGTTCTTTCCAAAGAACATCCGACGGGGATGAAAGAAATGTGAGCAATAACTCAATTTTCCGAGAATATGGAAGTTTTGATTCCAATGCCTCACACGCAAGAGAATATAGTGGACTTCGACGCCCTATTTGACGAATAAGACGATTTACTTTTTGATCAATTATTTCGGTTTCTTGCATGTTCTGAACGTCAATTTTCGGCTCTTGGGGTTTACACTTTTTTCGATTTCAACTCTTAGCTTTCAACCAAATGAACTACTTCATCATACCATTCTTTGTTGCCAACTGTTTTGCACTCAAACTCTGCTTATGCTTGCAATTAATATCTGGCAGAGGATGTAATATTTCTCCAGAGAGATAAGTACCATCAATGATATCATAATATATTATGGCAAAATAGGTTGATTGAACGCTATCCTCATATACAGTAGCAGCTACCTGAATTTTGGCGGCCAGGGTTCATCTGGAAAGACCGGCCATACCGATGCGCCAAGTTCGCCATTATTCAAACTCCATTTACCACCCTTGTACTCCCAAATGGCGGCATTGCTTGCAGGAACCTCTTGCACAGAACCGTTATTCTTCAGTACAAGATAGACCCCGGAGGCAGTATGAGAGAATTCCCGAAAAACATGAGAACTACAGTAGACTATCACGTTTGCCGCCTCAGGAAGCATAATCTTCTTCGGCCCTGCGCCCGCCAAATTGGAGATACGATAACGGTAATCTGAAGTAAGTCCCGAGTCACCATCCGGGCAGTGATAAATCGCGGTGGTCTTTATATAGGAGTGGAGCGGATCACTCCATAGAGGGTAGCGCACGCTGTCTTTGAACGACTCATTGGGGAACTGGTTGTCATAATCGGCCTGGTATAACCGAAGAGCAGCGCCTATCTGACGCAGATTCGATACGCAATCCCTTCTGCGCGAGCGTTCCTGCACAGGAGCTAAGAAAGCAAAGACAATAGCAGTCAGGATGCAAGTAATCAGAACTGCGATAAGCCGTTGGATAATAGTAAAACCGCCGTGATGAAACGGCTGATTACCAAACAAGTGAGATTGAGCTTTGCGCATCGAGGAATCACTTTCCGTGGCTTGGGAATTAAAATTCAATCAAATTCCCAATTTGATGTGAGGGAATGCTTTTGCGTAGATCAAAGTGAGGAGTTCGACGGAGGGACGGGCCTCTCGGCCATCCACCAGGGGAGATCGGTGTTCACGAACGGCGGCGTAGAAGTCACGAATCTGTGCATCGTGACCGGCCAGGCTGATAGCGAAAGGATCGGAGCCGCCACCTGTGTATTCCATTTTGGGCGGGAGGGTATGCATAGCGTCCTCGCCGTTAATGCCATATCGCACAACCGTTGCATCCTGAAGCGCCGCCGAGCCGTTCGTTCCAAATATCTCCAGATGAGTCGAGAGATCGGGCTGGCAGCAGGTGGTGACTTCGATTGTTCCACGCGCGCCGCTCTCAAACCGCACGACAGAAATACCCAGATCTTCCGCCTCAAGCTGGTGCGACGCTGTTTCGAGATGTGCATACTCCACTTCCGCCACAGGGCCGGCAAGCCAAACCATCTGATCCAGCGAATGAATACCCTGATTGGAGAGCGCGCCGCCATCCAGCGCCCAGGTTCCGCGCCACTCGTCCTTATCATAATAGCGCTGCGTCCGCCACCACTTCACCGAAATACTGCACGAAAGAATACGCCCCATCTTACCTGAGGCGATAGTCTCCTGCACCACTCTGGCGGCAGCGCTCATGCGGCGCTGAAAGATACAGCCCAGGCGCACATCCATTCTGTCACAAACAGCAATCAGGCGGTCAACCTTCTCCAGATCGATATCCAGCGGCTTTTCGCAGAGTACATGAACCCCGCGTTCCGCCGCTGAGATCCCCTGGAGTGCATGCAGCCCGGATGGAGAGCAGATATGGACGATATCCGGTTTCGCCTCATCAAGGAACTGCTCATAATCCAGCCAGGCTTCCACGTTATGCTGGGCCCGCATTCGCTCTGCGCGAGCCTCTCTCTCGTCACAAACACCGACCAGAGTGGAATCGGGTATTCGTTCGATAAGCTTAAGATGCTCATTCCCCATTCCGCCGCAGCCTACCAGTCCCACTCTCAATTTGTCTGGCATGCAGTTCTAATCCTCGGAGGAGACAATCGGAAACATATCCCCGGATAGCGGCTCACCAACCGTAGGATGCACAGGGTCGGTCACTACATGCGGCCTTCCGTTATAGGTGGTTCCGTCCGGCATATAGATCGTGATCATTGCACGGCGCGGCTTGTCCGTAGTGTTCGGGCCGGCGTAGTGGAAGGTCAGCCCATTGTGGAAAGTGCAGCTTCCAGCAGGCATGGGCATCGGAATTGGAGTAAAATCTTTGGCCGCTGCATCTGGTACAAGATCGAATATCGACTGTGCATTCACTAGATTGATCGGTTCAAACTTACCCCAGGACTGTGATTTCGCAACGAACTGCATGCATCCATTCTCGATAAAGACATCATCCAGAGCCATCCAGCAGGAGAGCGCGCCGACCTCCGCCATAGGCCAATAGGGCAGATCCTGGTGCCAATCGGATGCGCGGCTGTCACCCGGCAGCTTGATAAGCGCATGGTCGTGCCAGAGCCGGATTCGCTTGCTTCGACTCAGCCTTCTGGCAATCCCTGCGATTTTCGGGCTGAGCACATACTGCTTGATACTCTCAAAATCTCGCCAGAGGTTCACTTTTTGGATGAATATCTTCTCATAGGTGGAATTGTCGTCACCCATTCGTGTGCGCTGATCGTTCGTGCGCTCATTGACTTCATCAAAGGCACTTCTTATCTGCGCCAGTTCTGCTGGGGTGAGCACATCTAAAAGCTGGATGTAACCGTTGAGCTGGTAGAAATCTATCTGATCTTCGGTGATGGGATATTCTGAACTCATTTTGTTCGGGCTCCTGAAAGATATCGCGTTCGAGGAATAATTCGGTTTCCACGCGGACATCTCTTTTTCCTGCGAGGATTTATCTCTCCTCCCATCATTGCGTCTTCAGATTGTCGTACATTTAAGAGGCTTGATCTTTATAGATACAGAGCATGGTAAGTCGGGATGTATTTATTCTGTCCAGCCTGTTCCTACAGGTTAAATGAAAGATTAACAGAAAGACCTTATTTACCAGAAGAGGCGCGATTCTCTTTTAAAAGCATCTCTGATTCTTGTATGATTAACAGGGAAATCGATTGAATATTGGGAAAAATGTCCACCTATTAAGAATATCTGATATTTTTGCAAGGAAATTCGTATTTTTGCTTGACAGGTGAAAAGACAGATTGTATACTGAAATATCGGCCTCATGGAAGTCAGGCCGGGGAGAAATTGCGAGCGAGAGTTTTGGTGTTTCGTTTGGTCGAACGCTGTCTTGTTTCCACTGTTTCCGCTCCGGTTCGGATATAAAATGAAGTCGGGTTTGCGAGGCAAGGGGTCTCGCTTTTCAGGTGTTTGCACAAGGAGTTTGGGAACAATGGCGAAACGTATTTATGTGGGCGGACTGCCCTACTCGGCCACTGAGGGGGATCTGGAAAACCTGTTTTCTCCATCCGGACAGGTGAAAGATGTCTCTATCATTACCGATCGATATACAGGACAGGCCAAAGGCTTTGGCTTCGTCGAGATGGAAAACGACAACGAAGCAGAAGCAGCGATCAATGCGCTTAACGGCACTCAATTGGGAGGCCGTACGCTCACAGTGAATGAAGCCAAGCCTCGTGAAGACCGGCCAAGAGGCGGGGGCGGCGGCTACGGAGGCGGCGGTGGTGGTGGTTATGGCGGCGGCGGTGGCGGCGGCCGAGATCGCGGAGACCGTGGCGGCGGTGGTGGCGGCGGAGGATTTGGCGGCGGCGGCGACCGCTGGTAGATAGCTCTCACACAAATCCAATGCAATTGTAATACTTATAACAGGATTGATTTCTTCCGAGATCAGTCCTGTATTTATTTGAATTGGTCAGAAAGGCTAGGAGAGCATGCATTTGGCTAGATACAAATGGAATATATTACCAGCAATATTGTTCATTGGCTTCGTCAATTTAAGGGCAAATGCTCAGAATTCACCAGATGCTATCCCTATAAGATACCGACTCTCGGATTGCCATTTACATTATGTCGACTTTCTGCAACATACGGAAGGAATGAAAGCGTTGATCAGCGCGCTTGACCGCGCCGGGGTCGACAACACTATGATCTGTGGCATGCCAGTAATAAAAGAGTGGTCTCGTAATGAGCCTACACAACCTAAATACTATCTGGATGATGATGCGCGATGTTATTGGTATTCTGCAACCGATGTTCTGGTCGCAAATGTAATTTCGAAGCTTTCAATGAAGGATCGTAGTAGATTCCATCCGTTCATATGCGGATTTAATGGCGCTGATCGGAATGCAGTTGAACATGTTGAGAGAATGATGGAGTGGTACCCGGATCTTTGGGAGGGTATTGGCGAAGTGATGGCCCGCCATGACGATCTGACGGCATTGACTTACGGTGAGACATCGCAGGCAAACAGCGGAACCCTCTATCCAGTATTTGATCTGGCAGCCAGACACGATCTGCCAGTTTTCATCCATAGCGATATTAGTTCGGTATGGAAACGTGAGCCGCTTTATCTTAAAGAGATTGAAGATGCTGTAAGAACACACCCGAAGACACGTTTCGTTTGGTGCCATGCAGGTATCAGCCGCCGAATCAATGTTCCCACAATAACTACGGAACTGCGAAGAATGCTCAAAACTTATCTTAACCTGTGGATCGATCTATCCTGGGTGGTATTCGATACCTACATATATACTTTGAATCCAGATGGTAAAGATTCCACATTGCACAAAGATTGGGTCAATTTAATCTCAGAATTTCCAGATCGATTTATGATCGGCTCCGACAAAGTCGGCAAGTTCAGTGACTATCCACCAGAAGTGCAAAGGTACTATCATCTGCTTGATGCGCTTAATCCGAATACGGCTCAGAAAATCGCTAAGGATAACTTTCTATCAGTCCTGCCGAGCATCGTGCGTAAACGTCTAGTCACCACCAAATCCGTCAAGAAAATCCGATCATAATCGATATTATGGATTTAAATGTCGGGCTAGTGTTTCTCCAGTATGGTCATAAGAATGATATCGGTATCAGAAAGTACGGGGATATGCGAAGAAGAGTTCTCGATATGTAGGTCGTAGGTAAAGAAAAAAGTAGAGTTGGCCGAGACAATACGAGGTCCTTGTACGCCCAAAAATGAGTTTCTCTTGTCTCCAGAATGATAGCACAGTGTGTAATCGCTATAAATTAAAAACTTTCCCTGGCCATACACCTTTTGGATGGATGCTGGAGAGTAGTCGGATATCAATTTTTTGCGAAGATTGACTATACTGTCTTTATGATCCCCCAATTCAACCTTCGGAGATGGTCCTTCCGTAGGCAGTATGGCCTGCAATATAAGCTCCGGATTACGCTCGACCACAGAGAATTTCACATCGTGCATACTGAAGCCTTCCGGCTGTGTCCAAATCTGATCGGCTGAAACGTCGAATTCCATCTTTGCCTTGACCGCGTCGAACTGGAAAATGGTGCTGGAATTATTCATCGCCTTCAGCACTTTCGCGTCTGAATGCGGATCTTTTACATTGAGTAACAAGGACAGGATGGATTGATATTTATCAGTTTTTGCCTGCTCAGCGGTGGGCTGTTTGCGCCATTTTGGGGTTATCACGCGCAGAATTATATGATAGTTATGAGTCGGCTTTTGCTCTGCAGACAGAGAACGAGCAGCGCATAAACAGAGTAAAATGATGAGTAGATACGTTACTTTTAAATACATACTATTCATCCTGATTGCATAGCCAGATGAATCATTCATGAGTTACAATCCCTTCTTTATGTTATGCAGAACAATTTTCAATTACACAATCAGCCAGTATCGTTTCAAAGAATAGCTGAACGTTACTATTACCGCACCATAGTAACAGTTGAGCAAAAGACATGTCAAGTTTTTTAAAATAAAGCCATTTAGATTTCAGTTTTATCTTAGCTATGAGAGGAAATAAACCTGTATATCGCTTGAACTGACAACCCTTTATGATCGAACGGATCAGGACACGAGGAGATAATCCGGGCTAGATAAGCAACATATAGCCAGGCTTAAACTCGGAGAAAACCGTACTCCTGCCTGATAAGAGTATATTATTTCGAATACGTGAGCCATGAGGTTTTAGATGAGACGTGAGAATCAAATTACGAGACGTTCAGCGCTGAAATTAACAGCGCAATCAATCGCGAGCGGATTAACGATTAACGCAGCAGCGGATCAACAACCTGCGTCAAAACCGCTCAATGGCAGGCTCAAACAATCGGTCTCTCGATGGTGTTATGGAAATATGTCCCTGGACGAACTCTGTATCCATGCCAAAGAGATTGGGCTGGTCGGAATCGATCTGCTCCATGAAAACGAATGGGAGACCGTCGCTAAGCATGGTTTAATCTGCACGATGGCCTATGGAATCGGCACCATCCCGGATGGCTGGAACCATATCGAGAACCATGATCGTCTGATTGCAGAATCAGAAATCATGATTCCAAAAGCTGCGAAAGCCGGCCTGCCCAATATTATCACCTTCTCCGGAAATCGGCGTGGTTTATCCGAAGTACAAGGGCTGAAAAACTGCGTTGTCGGACTGAAACGAATCGCTAAACTGGCGGAAGAGAATGGTGTTACCGTCTGTTTAGAACTGCTGAACAGTAAGCGCGACCACAAAGACTATCAGTGCGACCATACTTCTTGGGGTGTAGAAATGTGCAGACGCATCGGTTCAAACCATATCAAACTGCTCTACGACATCTACCATATGCAGATTATGGAGGGAGATCTCTGCGAGTCTATCCGCGAAAATATCGAATACATTGCACATTTCCATACAGGCGGAGTACCAGGCAGGCACGAAATCGACAGTTCGCAGGAACTCAATTACGAGCGTGTTTCCCATGCAATCGTATCCAGCGGCTTCAAAGGCTATCTGGCGCACGAGTTTATCCCAACTCATGATCCAATGGTTTCCCTGCGGCAGGCAGTCAAGATCTGCGATGTATAAATTGTATGGCAAAATGATCGCGCCACAGATACTATCCGGCGCGCAAACGAGCTTTCTGCAGCTTTAATAGCCCGCTCCCGCTTCCTGTCGTAAACGCCCAACGTCGCGCAAGGGCGGCATGCCAAATAGCCTTTTATACTCTCGATTGAAATGCGCGGCATCATCATAGCCCACGCGGTAGCCTGCGTTGGAAACGTCGATATCCTCCCCAAGCATGAGACGGCGAGCTTCCTGAAGGCGAAGCTGCTTCTGGAACTGCAGCGGGGTCATTGCTGTCACTGCTTTGAACTGGTGGTGCAGTCCGGAGGTGCTCATCCCAAGTTCTCGGGCAAGGTTGTCTATGCTCAAGTGCTGGTCAAAATTGGATCGTATGCATTCCACCGCTCTGGCAATGCGATCGGCGCTGCCGCCTAGTGCCACAAGGTTCCGCAGCCGCCCGCCCTGTTCTCCCCTCAAAAGTCTAAAGACGATTTCCCTGGTTATCATTGGCGAGAGAATCCGCGGCTCGTCAGGCTGGTCCAGGAGACGTATGAGTCTCAAAGTCGCGTCTAGCAATCCAGAATCCAGAGGACTGACATTGATTGCTCTCGTGACGGCGTTACTGCGAGGTAAGGTTTGCTCTGCCTCGACCATGACCGATCCGACTAGTACTGGGTCTAAATTAAGCCGCAGGCTTAAATACGGCTTTTCCCTGGATGCTTCAATCACATGGCTCAAGGCAGGCAGCTCTACAGTGTTCAGGAGGTAGTGCGCGGGGTCGTAGCGATATCGGTCTTCTCCGATGATTATTTCCTTATTGCCCTGAGCAATGACACAGAAGGCTGGGACTGCTACTCCATGAACCAGCTCCGTAGGCGCAGTGGAGCGGCGGAGAAACACCCCGCTCATCGGTTCTATCATTCCATCCACTTGAATGGCCTGAGCTATACGCTCCACCAGTTCCTCACGATTGTCTCGTTCCCTCTGCATTTCACGTTCTAGGACTTTTTCGGTTCTGGCAATCTGGTTCATAGCAATTACCCTCTTCCACAAATATGCAGGATCGTTCAATAATCTTTGACTATCGATATAGCATCTAGTACGTCTCACAGCGTCGAATAAGTCATGAGCAGAGAGGAATCACCTCAATTGTAAAAAGGAGAAAACAATGCAGAAACGTAAACTTGGAAACAACGGTCTTGAAGTTTCGGCGCTCGGGCTGGGCTGTATTGGAATGAGCTGGTCCTACGCACCATATCCGGACAGACAGGAGATGATCTCTCTTATTCGCACAGCCGTCGAACGTGGAATCACCTTCTTTGATACAGCCGAAGTATACGGTCCGTTCACCAACGAAGAGATCGTTGGGGAAGCTCTCGCTCCCATCCGTGACCAAGTAGTGATAGCTACAAAATTCGGGTTCAAACCTGCTCCGGATGACACATCGAGGTGGAGCGAGTTGGAGAGCCGGCCTGAACATATCAAGCAGGTTGTTGAAGGCTCGCTGAAACGGCTTAAGACCGATAGAATTGATCTTTATTATCAGCACCGCGTCGACCCAAATGTGCCTATCGAAGATGTTGCGGGAGCCGTCAAGGATTTGATTCAGGCGGGCAAAGTCACGCATTTCGGACTTTCGGAGGCAGGTGCACAAACAATCCGTCGCGCACATGCGGTTCAGCCGGTCACTGCTCTCCAGAGCGAATATTCTCTATGGTGGCGGGAACCGGAAGAAGAGATCATCCCCACTCTTGATGAACTTGGAATCGGGTTCGTTCCCTTTAGCCCACTGGGCAAGGGCTTCCTTACCGGAAAGATTAACTCAGATACGAAGTTCGATAGCACCGACTTCCGCAATGTTGTTCCGCGCTTCACAGCGGAGGCAAGGAAAGCCAATCAGGGTTTAGTCGATTTGCTGGGCAGGATCGCGGAAACGAAGAAGGCGACATTAGCTCAGATCGCTCTGGCCTGGCTGCTCGCTCAGAAGCCGTGGATTGTGCCCATCCCAGGTACTACTAAACTGCATCGGCTGGAGGAGAACATCGGGGGCGCCAACGTTGAACTCACTGCAGATGATCTGCGCCAGATTGATGACGCAGCTTCCCAGATCACAGTACAAGGGGCTAGGTATCCGGAAAAGCTGCAGCAAATGACGGGCCGTTAATCAAGTGAATCTAAGCATGTTCTAACAATAATTATCATTTTGAACGGTTATAAAGGAAAAAAGATGGAAATCACAAGAAATGGATCACGGCCATCCAGCAATGGGCCGGAGGATTGGTTTACAGGCACAGTGCGCATCGATCCTCTTTTTGAGGCGGGTGATCCTGCTCGTGGCCGTGGCTCAAACGTTACTTTCGAACCGGGCGCTCGTACCGCCTGGCACACCCATCCGCTTGGGCAGACCATTATCATTACTTCTGGTCTTGGATTGGCGCAGCGCTGGGGTGGTCTGATTGAAGAGATTCGACCGGGGGACGTGGTCTGGTTTACGCCGGGCGAGAAGCATTGGCACGGCGCTTCGCCAGCCACCGCTATGACTCACATCGCCATTCAGGAAAATCTCGATGGCAAGGTCGTCGAATGGATGGAACACGTCAGTGACGAGCTGTATAATAACCGATGATTTGTTCACTAAAGCTATCTAAATCGCAGCTGATATCTGATGGTATAATGATATACAGAGTTGCTAATATTTCCGATAGGATTACAGACTATGACTGATACCCTCATAGCTCCAGAAAATGAGATATTTCCTCAGCGCAAACGATGGACTCGGCGGGAGTGCTACCGCATGATGGAAATTGGGGAACTGCCTGGACGCTGGGAACTAATCGACGGAGAGATTCTCGACAAAATGGGACAGAAACCCTTACATCGCATGGTGCTAAATCTGATAGCTGAGTGGTTAATGAAATTATTTGGCTATCGTTTTGTACAAATTCAAGAACCCATTTCAATTCCCGGAACTAATGGCAAATCGAACGAGCCAGAACCAGATATTGCAGTAACACTGGAAGCCACCACTTATTACAATGATAGACATCCGAGTCCGAAGGATCTTCGATTAGTTGTGGAGGTTTCCGATTCGTCCCTTCAATTTGATCTGAAAATTAAATCTCTGCTATATGCTAAGGTAGGAGTGCAGGAGTACTGGGTAGCCGATGTCCTCAGCCGAAAAATGTACTGCCACACCAAACCTACTTCGAAGGGTTACACCAATATAGTTGTACGTGGTGAGCACGATAGTCTTCATATTTCGGAGGCATCTATCCAACTAAGTGAATTGCTTCCTGCGGAAATAGCTGCTGAGTAAATGCGTAATTGACTAAGACTTTTCGAATTAAGTCCTAGTGCGGTATGCCGTGTTTGTGCAGCTGGCTGTGCACAGCAGTGATGGCTTCCTGGAATGGCCGCTCCAAAAATGCCTGATGATCGTGTTCGCCATGATGATGCGTTATTGTGCCAGGCGGCCACTGCGGCGCTCGGCGGCGAATATACTGCAGACTGCCATCCAGAAGAGTCAGCATATAGTGCGCTGTATCTGGGCTGAATACATCATACGCTCCTCCACTGGCGAGATATATTGGCGAAGTGTGCGCCATAATCCCGCGTGACCAGCTGTCGTGATGCCGCACAGCCGTATAGTTCACTCCTCCACACCGTGCGCAGAGCCAGTTAGCACTGTCGATTTTGAGCGTCGCTTTGAGATGAAGCCTGTGCGTCCCTTTTGAATCCTCCGTTGCTGCCACTACTCGAAACACCGAATCCGCGCTGTTCTGTTGAGATTTTGGAACACCTTGAACAATCTCTAGCGAGTGGATCGGGAAGATGCTCGTCGCAGTCGCTTCGACATCTAGAGTTCCTCCATCTCTGCCCAAGGGGATTGTACTTCCGATGGGCTGACCGTTTACGGTGAAGCGCAGTATCGGCCCGCCGGAGAGGAATGTCGCCCCGCTTCGAAGTGCCTTGCACCAGTTATCGTAAGTGAACGGCTCATCGGCAGGAATGTGGGCATAAGTTCGATACAGCCCTACGGGAACTCCGCTGTCCATCTTATCGGTGCCGCCGGCAAGCGGCAGTTTATATCCGCCATTCAAGTACCTATAGTATTCCAGATGGAAGAACGGATTATGAATCAGCATCTCCACGGCGTCAGCACGGCCCGTCGCGATCAGAGCGGCAGGTTCTCCATTCGGATTGGGAAGGTGCGGAATCACCACTGTTCCTCCCTGCGCATGACAGGCATCGGCCCAGTGGGAAAGAGTCGTTTCCAGATTACCGCCCATCTCGGCCTCGCCCGGCCCATCGGAGCACCAGGGCATAACGGGCTCTTTCAGTCCAAGCAGTGTGAGATGTCCCAGAAGATGCTGCCGATTCTCCTGAGACGCATAGACGATGGTCTCGCCATCGCCGGATTTCACAGCCTGACCGGTAAACTCCTCCGTATTTGTGAAGAGATGGCCCCATTGTGACAGCAGCAGATTTACCACATCCAAATCTTCCGCGGCGGCCTCCGTCAGCGCGCCCTGCGAGGAGAGGAAATGGACATGCGTATCGCCGCTGTACCAGCCATCTTTATTCAGATCATCTGTGCGCTTCAATCGCAGAGTGAGATCTCGCTGGCCAGGCTTGATTTCGACACGTGTGCGCAGCGGCTCATACTCGTACCCGCGCGCCACATCCACGATCACTTCCCCGCGAGGCAGCCATCCCTGGCACTTTCCATCCGTGTAGGCATAGGTCATTCTGCCTAAGCGTACATCGCCGCCAACATCGACATGCCATGTCCCGAGGTCGGAGTTGACATGGGGATGATGGCCATGCGGCGCATAGGGGATCCCATCCGGTGTGCGGAAGTGGACACGGCAAGGAATGGGCTTGCCGGTCATATCATCTAGCACAGTGGTATGTACCCAGTTCCTGCCTGTATCTACGATTTCGAATCTTACTCGCTCGGTTTCAACAGTTCGTTTCGACTCCAGCTCACCCCAATTTGCCTGGCCAATATTCTCTGAATTTTGGGTTACAGTTACCGTGGCGGAAGGAATTGCGGCGATCTCTACATATGCGGAGCTGTTCTTTTCAGGATGCTTCTCACCCCAACCCTTGAGTGGATCATTCTCAAAATCTTCCGGGAAGGACTGCGGCAGCGGGAAAGGATAGTTCGCCACACCGCGATCAATCTCCACACCGAGAGCAAATCTGCCTGATGTATCTTCTTCCTTCAGAATAGAGAGTTTGACTGCGATATTCGCCGTTCTTCGGAAAGGCTCTTCATCAAGATTACTGAGCGTCACCGCCGCTATCAGAAAGTTTGGAAACCAGCCGGTTTCGCCTTCCTTCGCGATGGCACTTCCAGGCAAGATTTCAATACGATCTATCTTAACTGCAGGCCGTGGATTTTGCCAGTCCCAGAGATAGTAACATCCGGGAGATGCCTGTTCAGCCTCTTTTTGTCGATGGCCGCTGTTTCCCCACTGCCCTTCAAAACGGTCGTGCATGCGATCCTTGCCATCCGGAACCGCCAGAAATGGAAGCTCTCCCCAGCCTGTGGGTATCACAGCGATTTCGAATCGCTCTCGAATAGGCACTTCGATGCTCTCGCCATCCTCATAAACGAACTGATATCTCGCGACTATTCTGCCAACAGGATCACCCTCACTCAGTTTGCTGTTCAGAAGGACGTGGGCAAAGATTATTCTTTTTGGATTTTTTCCAACCGGAATAGAGACCTGGTTTGGAGAGAGTGGTGGCTCAGTGCCAAAGCCTAAAAAGCAGAACTTTTCGCTGCCATTCCCAATCTGAAACGGCAGGCCATGGAAAGTCTGTTCCGAAATTCTGGGAGATCGGTTCGGCCCGAAGAGTTCCGTTCCTGCATTGCATATCGAGCTTATATCAAGAGGTTCATAGTCTGGCATGAGAGCATTTCCTCGATTTATATAAATTGAGTAGATATGGATTGATGAAGACATACACCATATCGTAGGATGTCTCCTGCTTGTTAAATGAGTGATAGTTGTTATCGGTATCTTTCGATTTGGACAACCGCTCCATGAAAAACATTATTCGAAAGAAAACGTCTTTGAAAGCGATATTCCAATGAGTGGATGTTCGTCAAATGCTTGCCCCACGATCTCTTTTCCCTCAAATTAAATTATAGTGTGGCTTTATAGAGTTTGATTTTTACAAAAAAGAGCACTTCCCAGTGTATTCTACAGAGTTCAACGCAACGTCAGCATCAACTGATTTTTAATCGAAATGAATACCGCCAAGCAGTCGGAAAATCCGGTATCACTCACTAAATCATACGATGTAGGAATTTGCCTATATGTGGAATCTGCTTCATATAAAACGCAGTTTACACCTTCTTTATTTATCTTCTATATCTGTGACCCATTTTTCGAATTGTTCGTTTTTTTTGATCGATTTTTTTATCAATCTGTTTCTCGCGATCCAAGAGTTTAGCTTCAAGCTCTAAAATCCCATCGATTAATTGTCTCAGCTTTCTTCGTTGAATAAGAGGAGGACGATTTAGATGCAGTATCTCAATATGCTGCAGCCCTTCTGGAGTTAATCCCTTGAGAATACCATCTGGTTGAGCAATAATATGGAGATTCATTTCAATTTTATGAGGATGCAATACTGGTGGAGCAAGAAGATTCCCAGCGCTAGATTTGTATAAGTTGCATGCATGACAGGCATAAATTAAATTATTAATATCATCTGATCCTCCTAAATACAAAGGCTGAAAATGATCCATTGTAAGGTATGATCCGACTTCGGATTCAGTCACTCCGCAATAGCCGCAACTAAAACCATAGAGGGTGCGTACAGTCCGTCTTACCTCGGCAGAAATCATTGCTTTGATTGAGCATTTCTAGATCGCTTACGGGACGGAATCAAAGTAGAGTGAACGCTCTTAGTCAATGAAGCAATCTCATTCTCTTCGCTTTCTAATTCGGTGAGAATCTGGTCCAATCGTTGAGAAAAAATCTCTTTTCGAGTGATCAACATTTCTAGCTGCTGAACTCGATTCTGCATATCAACCAGCTCTTGTCTAAGGCGAGCATTATTCAAATCTAGCCGTTTATCAAAATCTATATGATTGATAGTTTCGATCGATTCAATTGACATCATTCATATCTCCTAAAAGGTGTCACCATTCAAATTATACCATAGCCTACTACAGGTTGGATGAACCGAGAATTCTCATTCCGTCTTAATCATCGCTTCGGCAGTGCGCCGCGCAGATGCGCCAAATTCCGGATCATTCAGAGCTGCCTGAATGAATGCATTGAAGAAGCTCTCATAGTTGCCGATGTCTTTTCGTGATTCGCCCGCATGAAGAGGAACCGCCCATAGCGGGCTGCCATTTTGAAGCATCTTTTGTACTGAATCGGTCACGTTGAGTTCGCCGCGTATATCCCGCCCGGATTGATGCAGCAGCTCGAATATAGCGGGGCTGAGAATATATCTCGCTGCAACTGCTAGATTGCTTGGTGCCGATTCTCTGGATGGCTTTTCTACAATATCATTTACTGCAAAAGGGCTTGAAGGATACTCCGCCTGTTGTATTGCGGGAGAGAGAACACCGTAGCGCGATACTTTTTCCCACGCGACCGCCTCGCAGATCAGCGCCGCGCCGCACTTCTGCTCGATAAAGATATCGATCATTCTGCGCATCGGCCCGGAAGACTCCGGCGATTCGATGATACAGTCACCGAAGGCAACCACAAAAGGCTCACCATCCACCCACTCTTCTGCATGCAGGATGGCATCGCCCAAACCATGCTGTTGTTCCTGATAGACATAGTGGCAGCGAAGTATTTCGTTATCCGATCCCGGGACTAAAAACTCATCCCCAAAATAGGATCGAATCTGCTCTTTCTGCTTCGAAATAATCAGCAGCACATCACGTATTCCAGCTCCAAACAGTTCCTCCGCGATGTATCCAAGCACTGGTTTCCTGCCAACCGGCAGCATCTCTTTGGGAATAGCGCTTGATAGCGGTTTTAGCCGGGTTCCAAGTCCTGCTGCTGGAATCACAGCACGTGTAATTTGGCGGGTATGGCTTATGCTCATTCTATACGAAAAGTGTCCTTTCAGGAGTTTTAGTGTGATCTGTCAGAGTAGGATTCAACGCAGCGCAATCTCTATTCATCGGCAAGAGAGGGGCGAACGCCTTCATCCCCCTGCGAGGCCGTCCCAAAAACAGGGGAATTCCTTTTGCCCTCATCCCCCTGCCCCACTTCTCCCAAAAACAGGAGAAGGGGGAATTTAACCTCACCCCAAGCCTTTCCCTGCCCGCTCAGTCCTCGTTAAGAGAGGGGCAATTCATACTTTTACTCTTACCATGTCATGCTTTATCCGATCATCCGGATGGGCTTAAGTGCGGAGAGATGGTCGCCATGAACAAAGTAACCACTACTCTGAGGTATCCGCTCTAAGAAGCTGCTGTGGATCGGTTTCAGGATTTTGAGCAGGGTGCGCCGGTCGAAGGAGAATATCTGGATTCACAGGTTCGCCCGATCCCCGAAGCAGCGTACTTGCCATCTTCTGCCGTTCCGCACTAATTCGCAGATAGGGCAGGCACTCAATCGCCGCGTTCTGAACCTGCAGCGCAATATCAGATGGAACGAATTGGGGTTGTATCGTCAGCTCCTCAACTATGGGAATTGCTCGCTCATCTCCAATTTGCTGCAGAGCTTTCAGAACATCCAGGGTTAGTATGGTGTCCGAATAGGGATGCTTCAACTGCTGCAGAAGAATCTCTCGTTGTCCGGGGGAAAGCAGGTTCGCCTGATCCGCTCGCACCAGTGGAAGCAGCCGTTTGAGAGTCACCACACACAGCCTCCGAACCTCATTATCATCCGATTTGTGCAGCATAGTAAGCGTTGTGCCCAGCAGTCGAACATCTTCTGTGTCTGAGATAAGTTTGGCTACATTCCTTCTGCCGTTTTTCGGAATCAGCGCAGCCATAACGGGTGTCATCCATGTGAAAAGGTTGAACACTATGAACGGAAACCGAATATGCAGAACAAAATAGGTTAGCAGCAAAAGTATAACAACGATAGCCGATATCGAACCTATAATGAGGAGTGCAGAACGTCTTCCCTTCTTATAAAAATTTGATTCCAACTGTGCAAGTTCCAGCAGCTGTTCGGCAGAGAGCTTGCGAGCGGTCTCAAGCGCAGCGTTTCTGCGCTTTGCATCCCTGTCGTTCAGTTCAGAGAGCAGTTGTGGAAGTGAAATTTCTGTTTCCATGAAAGTTAAACTCAGTATATCAGTTATTAATAAAATCCCGTCTCATTAATAAAATCACGTCTCAATGGCGCTTTTTCCATCCTCACGTTTTTAACAACCAGATATGGTGACACCCAGGTTACTTTCAATGCTTACAAACCAGCTTTCGGAATTGCAAAACTCAACTGATTTTATCCCAGCCATATTTATGAGAAGCCGCTCACCGGGTGAGGAATGTAGGGCTGTTCCAGGGAAGTGATTTCTTCCGGTGTGAGAGTAACTGAGAGCGCGGCAACGGCGTCCTCCAGATGGTGCGGTTTGGTGGCTCCGACGATGGGAGCCGTCACTGCCGGTCTGGAAAGCTGCCATGCCATTGCAATTTGTGCCATCGGTAACCCGCGTGTTTTAGCTATCACTTCCACTCTGTTGACTACCTGTTTGTCCGCTTCAGTGGTATTTCCGTAGAGAGATTTCCCGAACGGATCCGATTCTCCACGCTGTGTTGTCGGTTCGTCTTCCCAGGGTCGCGCCAGACGGCCGCGTGCCAGCGGACTCCAGGGAATCACTCCGATTCCTTCTTCCAGGCATAGTCCCATCATCTCCCGCTCCTCTTCACGGTAGAGCAGGTTGTAGTGATTCTGCATAGAGACGAATCGTGTCCATCCATGCTGGTCCGCCAGATAGAGAGCTTTGCAGAATTCCCAGGAGTACATCGACGAAGCCCCTATATAGCGCGCTTTGCCCGCTTTGACCACATCATGCAGTGCCTCTAAAGTCTCCTCAACAGGAGTTTCATGATCCAGCCGATGAATCTGGTAGAGATCGACATAGTCCATGCCCAGACGTTTCAGGCTGGCATCTATCTCCGAGAGTATCGCCTTGCGCGAAAGCCCTGCCCCATTGACGTCGGGACGCATCCGTCCATGCACTTTAGTAGCGATAACGACTTCATCTCTATTCGCAAAGTCGCGGATAGCACGCCCCAGTATCTCTTCACTGGTTCCGTCTGAATAGACATTGGCAGTATCAAAAAAATTGATTCCTAGCTCAAGAGCCTGCGAAAAGAATGGCCGGCCCTTTTCTTCGACCATCGACCACGGATGACCGCCTCGCTCCGGAACCCCGTAACTCATGCATCCAAGGCAGATCCGCGAAACTTGCATGCCGGTTTTGCCCAGCCGAATATAATCCATTTTTTGGAACTCCTTTGACTCGACATACCATAAGAAAGATAGATATTACCTTAGCGTACCTCTGCTTTATAGTTATTTCAAACTCACTTTAAACCCTTTACAAATCAGATAACCCCTGCTATAATTATATACAATCTCGACGAACCAGGCATTTCGCAGGTTTGAGAGAATGTTCTTATGGCAATGCTGCCCCTGCACCCACTCCGCCACGGCCTCATCGACGAAGTCGCAGCCCAGAACGATACCCCCTCCCAGTGGGTGAGGATGCAACAATGGCTCTTTTTGACTCCTATCAAAACGACGGTTTTTATGATGAGATGTTCCTGCCCGATGGCAGTCCGCGGCCGCATTACCGCAAGCTTTATCAAAAGCTCTGCGCCATGTCGGTTGAAGACTATCGCCGCCGTACGCAGCTTGCAGATCTTACGCTGGTAAACCAGGGAATTACTTTCGCCGTCTATGGCGATGAACGCGGCACGGAAAAGCCCTGGCCGTTCGATCTGATTCCCCGCATCATCCCTTCGGATGAATGGGATTTTATCGAGCGTGGTTTGAAACAGCGGCTGACAGCCCTCAACCTCTTCCTGCAGGATATCTACCATGATCAGAAAATACTGAACGATAGAGTGGTTCCGCGCGAACTGGTGATGGGGGCCGCACATTACAGACGGGAATTCCAGGGGGCCGATCCTCCCGGTGGAATTTATGTACATATCTGTGGCAGCGACCTGATTCGCGATGCGGATGGCACCTATCGCGTGCTAGAAGATAACCTTCGAACTCCTTCTGGCGTCTCCTACGTGCTTGAGAATCGCATTATACTCACCCGCATCCTGCCTGCCTTATTCCGAGATTTGCCGGTCCGGCCGGTTGATCACTATACCACCCAGCTGCTTCATAACTTGCGTGAGTTGGCTCCCGAAGGACGCGAGGAAGAGCCAAATGTCGTTCTGCTGACTCCCGGGGTCTACAACAGCGCCTATTTCGAGCACTCATTCCTGGCGCAGCAGCTAGGTATACAGCTGGTGGAGGGACGTGATCTCTTCACAGATGACAACATAGTGTATATGAAAACTACCAAAGGGCCGCAGCGAGTGGATGTGGTCTACCGCCGTGTGGATGACGATTTCCTCGATCCGCTTGTATTCCGCCAAAACTCGACGCTTGGCGTTCCGGGTTTAGTGAATGCATACCGCGCAGGGAATGTCGCCCTCGCAAACTCGATTGGTACCGGGGTGGCAGATGATAAGGTCGTCTATGCCTATGTTCCGAAAATTATTGAATACTACCTGGATGAGAAACCCATCCTTCAAAATGTAGATACCTAT
This sequence comes from Chthonomonadales bacterium, assembly GCA_038203935.1. Classification (GTDB taxonomy): domain Bacteria; phylum Armatimonadota; class Chthonomonadetes; order Chthonomonadales; family Chthonomonadaceae; genus JANXSG01. The sequence continues at coordinate 4,500 of JBBRDM010000032.1, read as the reverse complement.
CTGGCAGGGAATTCGCAGCACCAAAAATATATCCTGGAAAATCTGGATAAGCTCGTGGTAAAAGCGGCCAATGAATCAGGCGGGTATGGAATGCTGATGGGGCCGCAGGCCAGCCGGGAAGAGCGGGATGAGTTCGCTCGACTTATCCGAGCAAACCCCCGCAACTACATCGCACAGCCGCTCATTTCACTGTCGCGCTCCCCGGCATTTGTTGAAGACCACTATGAGGGCCGACATGTCGATCTTCGCCCTTATCTGCTCTACGGCAAGAAAGAGGTTACTTTGATTCCCGGCGCTCTCACTCGTGTTGCGCTTCGCAAAGGATCGTACGTTGTCAACTCCTCACAGGGCGGGGGCAGCAAGGACACCTGGGTTCTGGCTAAGGAGAGCGGATTGAGCCAATCTCAGTCGATGGGAGAGATGACCCAGTCTCAAATGATGGGAAGCAGCCAGCAGCGACAGTCTTTTGGAATCCGCCCGGAAGGAGAGGCGCAATAATGCTGAGCCGAGATGCCGACAACTGCTTCTGGATAGGGCGCTATGTGGAACGTGCGGAAGCTACTGCCCGCATGGTGGATGTCCACTACCATGCTGCCCTGGAATCCGCACTGCCACCGGAAGAATCGGAAGAACTGGAGCAGGGGACAACTCCAATGCCCTGGAAATCTATCATTACTATTTCCGACAGTGCAGAAGACTACGCCGCAGCAAAAGGTGAAGAAACCGATCGAGATGTTCTGCACTTTTTCACATTCGATACGGACAACCCCAACTCCATTCTTTCCTGCTGGAGAAATGCACGCGAAAATGCCCGGGCGATAAGGGAGCAGATTTCATCCGAAATGTGGGAGAGCCTGAACGTATCTTACCTGCAGCTTCGTGAGTGGAACGCAGACAGAATTCTTGCGACGACACCGCATGAGTTCTACCAGCTTGTCAAAAATTCATCGCACCTATTTCAGGGTATTCTGAACCGAACGATGATGATGGGTGAAACGCGAGACTGGCTGGACACCGGCCGATTTCTGGAACGCTCTGGTCAGACCGCACGTCTCACAGATGTAAAATATCATGATCTGTTACCGCAGAGTTCCAGCAGTGAAGATGGCAGTTCAGAAGTGAATCCTTTCGGAGTAGGCGGTCCTCTCGATACGCATGGCTGGATAGCAGTATTGAAATCAGTCAGCGCGTTCGAAATGTATCGCAAGACGTATCACGACGGAATTAAGCCTGCGAGCGTGGTTGGGTTTCTTGTACTGAGCGCACAGTTTCCTGCATCCGTGCGTCATGGAATCGGGCGGGTGGAGAGCTGTCTCCGTCGAATTAGCGGGAACACAACGGGCAGTCCCATTAACGAACCGGAGCGATTCGTTGGGCGGCTCTATGCAGATTTGACCTATGCACGCCCGGATGAGATTATTCATAATGGGCTGCATGAGTACCTTGAAAATGTTCAGAACCAGTGCGAGCTTGTCGGCCTGGCTATAATCAATACCTATTTGTCGTATTGATTTTTAAGAATTGTTGAGTTTGAAGTATTTGATTCTGGCGATGCCAGATTAGGGAAAGTATAATTTGCGTCTGCGTGTCCATCATCTGACCCGGTACAGCTACGCTTCGCCTGCCTGGGACAGCCATAATATGCTGCGCCTTATGCCGCTTAGCGACGGCGATCAGACCTGCCTGGATTTCCACCTTAAAACGAGTCCATCCGCGCATACATTCTTTTATGATGTTCCAACTGGGCGCGTACATCACTTCAATCTGCGCAGCCCGCATCGGGAACTTTGCATACATGCTGAATCTCTTGTAGTGACTCACAGAAACGATCCGTTCGCTTCTCTGCAGCTTCTATCGGATGATGGGGAATACTATCGCAGCGACGATATACGGCAGCGATATTACGAATACCTAACTCCAACGGAACGGCTGCCGCTTCATGAAGATGTGGGCCGAATTGCGGCTGTCGCTCGCCGCCAGGCCGGGCCAGGCACCGCATCCTTCCTGATTTCGCTTACCAAAATGCTTTACCGGGTTTTTACCTATGAGCCTGGCGCCACCAATGTGAATACACCCCTTTCTCAGTTTCTAGAGCATAAGAGAGGGGTGTGCCAGGATTTTGCCCACCTTATGCTGGTAATCTGCCGTCGGGAAGGTATACCCGCTCGTTACATTAGCGGGTATCTATTTACCGGTCAGCGTCAGCCGGAAGCGGTATCACCCGCAGCGACATTCGTACATTCTGAGCATGAAGGCTACGATCAGGAACAGACCGAGATTCACGGCAGCCTTCCGGAGAGCGGCCTGGTGAGCGGAGATGCTATGCATGCCTGGGTGGAGTGCCTCCTCCCAGATGGCCAGTGGCACGGATTCGATCCCACCAACAATCTCCTCACAAACGATGCCTACGTAAAAGTTCATTTTGGGCGAGACTATGGCGATGTTTTGCCCGTTCGGGGACTCTACCGCGGCCAGGGTATACATAACCTAGATGTCATGGTAACTGTCACCGCCGATCGGCTCGCCTCATAAATCTGACTCATCTGAAACTCGATGCGTTTAAAATTGACACTGGTACTTAATCATTGTTATAATTCGAGTAAAGGAGTTCAATTTTATGAAGCGAATTTTACTTGGAGCTGTCACTGTCTGCTTACTCACTATTTCGCAATCAGCCTGGTGCAGAACGTCCTCGGAAACGATTTTACTCCAATATATGGATGCTAAGAACGTCCCAGGCCACGTGAAAACAGTTCAGGGCGTCGATAGTCTTGAACTGAACTATAAGAACAATTCGGTAACCGTGCAAGGTACCGATATTGCTGTTGCCTCTTTCAAAAATGAACTAAAGACTTTGGATGTGCAGCCTTACGATTTTCGGCTTGAAGAAAAGTTGGTCCACTATAAAGTCGAGCCTGATGGGAAATATAAAAAATCCCTTATACTAGAGCCTACTTTATCTACCAGGGACAAGAATGAAGCAAGAATGTCTTTCACTTGGGGAAAACAGGGATATGCCATCGTGATGACGCCCTCGCGCAATGCAGACGGCAGTGTCACCATCCTTGCTTATGTTCAGCAGATGGGAAAGCAGGGAGAGATAGTGTGCTCGGGCAGAAATAAGAGGCAGATGTCACTGGGAGAGTCGGCACGGGTAGTAGGAATGGTAGAAATCGCAGACAAAAATTTACGCCGCCATGTGATGAAAGGTGATGTGGTGCATACACACTCCGGGTACCAAGGCTTCTATGTGGAAGTTCGGTTAATGGAGGGTAACAAGTCGCTGCTTCGAAAGTGAACAAGTCATCACCGACCAATCAGAATTAGTTAAAATGAGAAGAATTTCCTCCCACCGACACATTGGATTGATTAGCCTCAATTATAAACGTGGATGCATTCTATAATCTAAAAGCGTACATGCCTGCTTCGATAGGTCGCGGCAGGCATAACTATGTATTCGATGAAGTCTATCAGTGATTTACCTTATAACTCTGCATGGAGGTTAAGCAATGGATAGGGACAAGCTTCTTGAACTCTGGAATGATATGTGGAAAGAGGGCAACTGGGTGCCCTCCTGGCCAGATAGTTTGAATGGCCTGACTGCAATAACGGCGGCCTGGAAGCCGGATCCGAACTGTCACTCCATCTGGCAGGAAGTAGTCCACGTAATCTTCTGGCGGCGGGTAACCATAGAGCGTTTCACTGGTGGGGAGGCTCCGAGCAGCGCAGTCATCGAGGCGCAGGAGTTTGCTATGCCGGCGGATATCAATGAAGAAAACTGGCTGGCCGCCGTCAATGATTTGAAACTTACGCAGGATGAAATCGCCGCTTTAATAAAAGAGGAGAATACAGACATCGAACGAATCCCATACCATTTGATTCACGATGCGTATCATCTCGGGCGTATTACGCAGATTCGAATGGAGATGGGAACATCTCCAGCTTTTTAACAGTACAAAATGGAAATATGATATCGGATTAGGAAGTGGAATGACCGCAGAAATACAGCTAGAAATCACCGCATGGACGGAAGTTATAACAAAATTGATGGAGGCAGGAGAGATCCCCGGGCTGTCGATAGCGGTGATCAGAAATGGGGAGATATTCTGGAACGGCTTATTCGGGGATAAGAATGCGATTAAGGATGGAAAGACAGACAGCCCGGTCCATGAAGACACTCTATTTCCAGCAGCTTCACTGAGCAAGCCGGTATTTGCCTATATTGTGCTGCGGCTGATGGATCGAGGCGTGATCGATCTCGATAAACCGCTGCATGAATATTTGCAGTATCCCCGGCTGGAAAATGACGAGCGTTATAAAAAAATTACTGCCCGAATGTGCCTGTCTCATAACAGCGGGCTTCCGAATTGGGGCGGCACACCGCTATCCATACTGGTGAACCCGGGTGAGAGCTTTAGCTATTCCGGTGAAGGGTTCATGTACCTGCAGGCGGTTGCAGAGAAGCTCACCGGCCAATCTTTGGAGCAGCTGGCACAGCAG